>DATHSW010000114.1:0-5579 GCA_035463855.1 Candidatus Deferrimicrobiaceae bacterium
CCAGGTCGAGCAGCCAGCCCGCGCGGCGCTCGGGCGGCGCGGCGGCCAGCCCGTCGTTGGCCGCGGCCAGCGCCGCCTCGTCGCGGCCGAGCCGGCGCGAGGCGTTCATCAGCACCCGCAGGGCCCGTTCCCGCGTGTCCGCCGCGGGCTGCTCGGCTACGAGGGCCTCGGCCTCCAGGCGGGCGCGATCGATCAGCCCCGCGTTGAGCAGCCGCTCGGCGCGCTGGGCGCGCTCCGCCGGGGTGGGCGCGGGCGTCGTCACCCCGGCGTCGGCCAGCGCCTTGAGCTCCAGATCCGCCGCGTCGCCGAAGGAGGCGGGCGCCTGGACCCAGAGCGCGCCGAAGACGCGCGCCGCCTCCTTCTGGTCACCCGCGGCCAGCAGCGCCTCGCCCAGCGCGTAGCGCACCCGCCCCGCGTCCGGGACGTCGCCCAGCCGGGCGAGCACCCGCTGCAGCACCGCCACCGCGCCCCCGGGGTCCCCCGCCCCGCTCAGGACGGCGGCCGCCCAGACCAGCGCCGAGGGCGTGAGCGCGCTCTCCGGCTGGCGGCCGGCCGCCTGGGCGGCGAGCGCCCGCGCCGCGACCACGTCGCCCTGCTTCAGCATGCTGTCGGCCTGGAAGAGCCGCGCGTAGTCCTCGAGCGGCGTCCCCACCCACCCGGCATCGGCGAACTCCCGGGCCGCCGCCGTCCAGTCCTCCGCCTCATGGGCCGCCAGCCCGGCCACGAACCGCTCGCGCAGGTCCATGGACAGGCGGCCGGGCGCCGCCCCCACCAGCGCCACGGACAGGAGACATACCGCCGCGGTCAGCCCCCTCATAGAGGCCAGTGTACCAGCGGCGGCGGCGATCCCCGCGCTCAGAGCGGACGGGGCCCTAGTGGAGGACCTGCTCGCGGGCGGCGGCGACCCGCCGGGTGTAGAGGATGCGCTGGAGCGCGGTCAGGTTGGTGAGCACGGCCAGCGCGATCATGGCCGGGGTGAGCACGTTGAACACCGCGCCCGCGATGAGCACGATGAGCCGCTCGGGTCGCTCCATGAGCCCGACCTCGCACGCCACCCCGATGGACTGGGCCCGCGCCTTCGTGTAGCTGACCATGATGGTGCCCACGATGGCGACCAGCGTGACGCAGACGCCGGAGGTGTTGGCGAGCTGCTCGTAGTAGAGCACCACGCCCAGCAGCACCATCAGATCGGAATAGCGGTCGACGACGGAGTCGAGGAAGGCGCCGAAGGCGCTCACGCAGTTGGCCAGCCGGGCCAGCGCGCCGTCGTAGAAGTCGCACAGGCCGGCCAGCGCCAGCAGCACCGCGGCCAGCCGCAGCCGGCCCTGCGTGATGGCGCACGCGGCCACGATGCTGACGCCGAGCCCGACCACGGTCAGGTGGTTGGGGCGCACGTGGGCGCGCAGCAGCGCCCGCGCGACCGGATCGCCGAGCCGGCTGAGCGACGCCTTGTACTGGCTCAGCATCTAGAGCGGCTTCACCAGAGCGTCTTCCAGGCTCTCGCGCACGCGGGCCATCGCCGCCTCATCCTCGAGGCGCCGGCCGCGCCGGTCGGTGACGTAGAAGGTGTCGTACGCCTGATCGATCTCGGTCGCGATCCGGGCGCTCGCGATGTCGAGCCCCTGGCCCGACAGCGTCCGGGTGATGACGTAGAGCAGCCCCACGCGGTCCGGACACTTCACCTCCACCACCGTGCGGCTGTCCGAGAGCTGGTTGTCCACCGAGATCTTGGGCGGGCCCGCGACCCCTTCGCCGGCCGCGTGCACCGCCCGCCGCCGCGCCAGCAGGTCCTCCACGCTCGCCTCGCCGCGGAGCACGAGGCGGAGCGCCTCGAGCGTCCGGCGCCAGCGCGCCTCCTCGGTGACCGCCTCGCCGAAGGGATCGTTCACCTGGAAGGTGTCGATGACGATGCCGTCGGCGCGGGTGTGGATCTGGGCGGAGAGGATGTTGATCCCCTGGGCGGCCAGCGTGCCCGCGATCAGCGAGAAGAGGCCCGGCACGTCCCGGGTGGCGAGGACCAGCTCGGAGGAGCCGAGGTCGGGGTGGTGGAAGAGCTCGGTGGCGAGCACGCCGCCTTCGAGCCGGTCCAGCAGCCGCAGGTGGGCGGCGATGCGCTGGGGCGACGTGGTGGCGAGGTAGCGGTCGGAGAGCAGGGCCAGGTGCGCGGCGACCGCGGTGCGGACCACCTCGCCCCCCATGGCCTCGGCCACCCGCTCCGCCACCGTCTCGCGGGTCGGCCGCTCGCGCTGCCCGCCGGTGAGCCGGGCGAGCGTCCGCGCGTAGAGGTCCCAGAGGATCTGGGCCTGCCAGCCGGTCATCACCCCGGGGCCCACCGCGCGCATGTCCGCGCAGGTGAGCAGATAGAGCATGCGCAGGCGCTCGGGCGTCTTGCACACCTCGGCCAGCGTCTCGATCGTCTTCGGATCGTCGATGTCGCGGCGCTGGGCGATGTGCGACATCGTCAGGTGGTGCGCGACCAGGAAGACCGCCGTGTCGGTGTCCTCGGGGGCGAGGCCCATCCGCGCGGCCAGCGTCTCGATCAGCGGGATGCCCTTGGCCACGTGGCCGTGGCCCTTGCCCTTGCCGATGTCGTGCAGGAGCATGCCGAGCATCAGCACCCCCGGCCGCTCCACCTCGCTCACCACCTGCGCGTTGCCCTCGGCGTCGGCGGACTGGCCCGGGGCGAGCGCCTCCAGGTGCTGCACCGCGAGCAGCGAGTGCTGGTCGGCGGTGAACTTGTGGTAGACGTCGTACTGCACGAGGCACGTGAGCGCGCCCCACTCGGGCAGGTAGCGCCCCAGCACACCCAGCTCGTGCATCTCCCGCAGGGTCTGCGCGGTCCGGCCCCAGCTCCGGCAGATGCCGAGGAACAGGTCGCGGGCCTCCGGCGAGGCGCGGAAGGCGTCGTCGATCAGGTCCAGGGAATCCTCGATGGCGCGCTCCACGTCGATGCCGAGCTCGAAGCCCAGCTGGTGGCGGTGCCAGAAGACCTTGAGCAGCCGCAGGGGCTCCTCGCGGAACGCGCGCCCGTCCGGCTGGGCGAGGTGGATCTGCTCGTCGATGACGATGAGCCCGTCGGCGAGCGCTTCCTGGCGCAGGCGCCGCTGCACGGTGGCGCGGCGCGAGAGCGTCTCCCGGCAGCGCGCGATGAGCCGCCGCGACACGCGGTGGATCACCCGGGCGTGCAGGTAGTAGTCGCGCATGAACTTCTCGACGGGCAGCGACAGCTCGTCGCCCGCGTAGCCGAAGTTCTTGGCGATCTGCGGCTGGATGTCGCGCGAGAGCACGTCGTTCTTGTGGCCGGAGAGGAAGTGCAGCTCGTTCCGTACCCGCCACAGGAAGGTCAGCGCCTCGTCGGCCGCCTTCTGCTCCCGCTCGGTGATGAGCCGCTTGTCCGCCAGCTCCTGCAGGGTCCGCGTGCCGAACTTGGTGGAGGCCAGCCACATCGCGGTGTGGATGTCGCGCAGCCCGCCCGCCGACTCCTTCACGTTGGGCTCGCCCATGTAGGGCGAGCCGCCGAACTTGCGGTAGCGCTGGTCGCGCTCGGTCAGCGTGGTCTCGAGGAACTGGGCGAAGTCCTTCTGGTAGACGTTCTCGGCCAGCACTTTCCGGAATCGGTTGAAGAGCCGGCGGTCGCCCACCAGGAAGCGCGCCTGCTGCATCGAGGTGCGGCTCGGGAAGTCGGTGCGCGCCATGGCCAGGCAGTCGGGCAGGCTCCGCACCGCGTGGCCGACCTGGAGCCCGAGGTCCCAGAGGGCGTAGAGCAGCCCCTGGGTCGCCCGCTGCACGTAGGGCCCCATCTCGCCGTCGTAGATCAGCATCAGGTCGAGATCGGAGAGGGGGTGCAGCTCGCCGCGGCCGTAGCCGCCGAGCGCCACCAGCACGAGCGGGCCGGGCGTGAGCCCCTCGCGCTTGGCGTCGTCCACCGCCAGCCGGTAGAGCGTCGTGAGGAAGCCGTCCATGAACCCCGCGTAGGCGGCAACCGACTGCTGGCCGGAGGCGCCGCCCAGGTGGGCCGCGCGGAGGAAGTCCACGTTGGAGGTGAGGTGCTGGCGCAGCACCTCGAGCCTCAGCCGTCGCCGCCGCTCCCCCCGCTCGGCTGCGCTGCCGTCGAATCCCTTGTCGGCCTGCGCCTCGACGCGGCGAACCTGCCGAAGCAGTTCCGCAGACATGGCGAAACGGTAGCGTGGAGTGCGAAGAAAGTCAAACTTGGCGCGAACTTGTATCGCAGTTACAATGGCGCCCTATGCGACGGCTCTGGCGTGACGTGCTCGACCGCGTCTCCCCGTACGACGCGGGCAAGTCGCTCGAGGCGGTGGCGCGCGAGCTCGGCGTGGACGCCGTCCTGCGGCTCTCCTCGAACGAGAATCCGCTCGGCCCCTCGCCCCGGGTGATCGAGGCGATCCGGCGGGAAGCTCCGCGCGCGCATCTCTACCCGGACGGCGGGTGCACGGAGGTGCGACAGGCCCTCGGCAAGCGGCTCGGCGTGTCGCCCGAGTCCATCGTGGTCGGCAACGGCGCCGACGAGCTCCTGGCCATGCTGGCGCGGGCGTCGCTCGATCCCGGCGACGAGGTCGTGGTTCCTCACCCGGCCTTCGAGCCCTACGGCACCGAGGCGACCCTGTCGGGCGCCGCCGTCGTGCCGAGCCCGCTCAAGGGCTACGAGCAGGATATCGACGACATGCTGGGCCGCGTCACCGCGCGGACGAAGTGCGTGATCATCTGCACCCCGCACAACCCGGCGGCGACGATCGTGCGGCGCCGGCCGCTCGAGCGCTTCCTCGACGCCCTCGGCGCGGATCCGCCGCTGGTGATCCTCGACGAGGCGTACGTCGACTTCTGCGACGACGACGACACCGCGGACGGCGTCGTGCTCCAGCGCCGGTACCCGACGCTGATCTCGCTGCGCACCTTCTCCAAGATCGCGGGGCTGGCCGGCCTGCGGGTGGGCTACGCGGTCGCGCGACCCGAGCACATCGAGCGGCTGAACCGGGTGCGCGCGCCCTACAACGTCAACCGGCTGGCCCAGGTGGCCGCGGTGGCCGCGCTGGGCGACCCCGAGCACCTGGAGCGCACGCGCCGGGTGGTGCAGGAGGAGCGGCCCCGGCTGCAGGCCGCGCTGGCCGAGCGCGGGGCCCCGTCGCCGCCCTCCCAGGCGAACTTCATCCTGGTCCGCGTGGGCGATCGGGCGGGCCCGCTGCGCGCCGCGCTGTTCCAGGCGGGTATCCTCGTGCGCGACGGCGCGGGCGTGGGCTTCCCCGGGCACCTGCGCATCGCGGTCGGCACCGCCGAGCAGAACGCGCGGTTGCTCGACGCGTGGGACCGAACCCGGGGCTAGTTGGCGGGGCGGGCGGCGCGGGCGCGGAGCTGGCGCTCGAGCTGGGTGATGCGCTGCTTGGCCACGGTGGCCTCGGTCCGGAGCTTCTCGGCCTCGCCATAGACCTTCTTCAGCTCGGCGGCCAGCCGGTCGGCGCGCTCCCGGTTCTCGACCCACTTCCCCCAGAGGGTCACGGTCAGCGCCACCAGCAGCAGGCAGGCGCCGATCAGCATCCAGGGGCGCCGTGGCCGGACCCGCCGGG
>DATHSW010000115.1:0-3626 GCA_035463855.1 Candidatus Deferrimicrobiaceae bacterium
TGCTCTGGCGGATCTCCGACTCGTGAATCGGGAGCTCGGTGGTCATGTACTTGTTGAAGATGTCCACCGCCGAGGCGGCGTCCGGCCGCTCGATCTTGATCTTCACGTCGAGGCGGCCCGGCCGCAGGATGGCCGGGTCGATCAGGTCCTGGCGGTTCGAGGCGCCGATGACGATGACGTTCTTGAGGTGCTCGACGCCATCGATCTCGGCGAGCAGCTGCGGGACGATGGTGGTCTCCACGTCCGAGGAGATCCCGGATCCGCGGGTGCGGAAGAGGGCGTCCATCTCGTCGAAGAACACCACCACCGGCACGTCCTCGGCCGCCTTTTCCCGCGCCTTGATGAAGATCTCGCGGATCTTCCGCTCGGTCTCGCCCACGTACTTGTTCAGCAGCTCGGGGCCCTTGATGTTGAGGAAGAAGCCCTTGACCTTCTCCCCGCGCTTCTCGGAGATGCGCGCGGCCAGGTTGTTGGCCACCGCCTTCGCGATCATGGTCTTGCCGCAGCCCGGAGGGCCGTAGAGCAGCACGCCCTTCGGCGGCGCGAGATGGTGCTCCTTGTAGTAGTCGGCGTAGAGGTACGGCAGCTCGACCGCGTCCTTGATCGTCTCGATCTGGTTGGTGAGGCCGCCGATGTCCTCGTAGCTGATATCCGGCACTTCCTCCAGCGAGAGGTCCTCGACCTCGCTCTTGGGCAGCTTCTCGAGCAGGTAGCCGCTCTTGGCGTCGATGAGCAGGTGATCGCCGATCTTGAGCTTCACCTGGCGCAGCGGATCCGCGATGATGCCCACGCGGTCCTCGTCGGCCCGCTGGGTGACGATGGCGCGCTCCTCGTCGAGCACTTCCTTGAGGATGACCACCTCGCCCTGGATCTCGTAGCCGGCGGTCTCCACCACGTTCAGCCCCTCGTTCAGGATCAGCTCCTGCCCGGGCTTGATGTCGTCGGCCTTGATCGACGGGTGCAGGTTCACCTTCACCTTGCGGCCCTGCGAGAGGATGTTGATGGTGCCGTCCTCGTTGACCGACAGGTAGACGCCGTAGGTGGAGGGGGGCGCACAGAGCTTGTCCACCTCTTCCTTCAGCGAGGTGATCTGCTCGCGGGCCTCGTAGAGCGCGTTGACGAGCTTCTCGTTCTGATTGAACGCCTGGACGAGCTGGCGATTGGCCTCCCGCAGCTTGTTCTCGAGGATCATGAACTCCTTGGGCGCGTCCTCGAGCTTCTTGCGCAGGCGCCCGGCCTCGGTCTCGAGCGAGCGGACGTAGGCCTGGAGGTCCTGGACCTGGACCTCGTATTCGGTGAGCCGCCGCCGGTAGTTCGAGTCGGTCATGGGAAGGAATTTCGAGAGCCCCTTCATCCCTTCGGACGAGGGCTCCCGGCTAGGATTGCCCTTCTTGTCGAACTCCTTCATGTTCGCCCCATTCCTTTCCGGGTGAACCATCGGGCACTTCCAGCGCTTCGTTGCGCGCCCCGCCCAAGCCTCCGAAAGGTGACCTCAGTATAGGAGGCCGTTTCGCGTTAAGTCAAGCGAATTGGCCTCATTTTGCCCTCGGGAGCCATTGATTTCATTTCACTTTCTCCGATTCCTCACACGGTGACGGCCTATCGCTGTCACCGTCTAAACCTCGGCTCACCCGAGCCGGTTCCGGAGGGCTCGCGAGGTCCCTGAGGGGCGAGAAAGCAGGTTCGGTGCCATGCGCAGCGCACCGAAAGCGGCTCCGCGTCGCGCGGGGACCGGGTTCCGTCGTATAACACGGTCATGTGGAGCGCATTCCGGCGCCTCGGGATGGCGGCGGCCATCCTCCTCGCGCTCCCGGGCGGCGTCTGGGCGCAGGGGGGTGCTCTCCGGATCGGGCTTCCGTCTGTTCCGGCGGCACTCGACCCCGCCACCGCGCTCGAGGGGCCGAATTCCGTCATCGCGCGGCAGGTTTTCGACACGCTGGTCCAGTACCGCGAGGGCACCAGCGATATCGAGCCGGGGCTGGCCGCCCAGTGGTCGGTCTCGCGGGACGGTCTCACGTGGACGTTCCGGCTGCGGGAGGGCGTGCGGTTCCACGACGGGACCGCGTTGACCGCCCAGCACGTCGTGGAGAGCCTCGATCGGATCATCCAGCCCAACGCGCCCAACGCGCCGAACCCCAACGCGGCGGCGCCGCGCCTCGTCCGGGGCACGCCCGGCGTGGTCAAGGAGATCCGCGCGGTGGACGCGCGGACGGTCCAGATCGGTCTCCTTCTGCCGTACGCCCCGCTGCCCGCGGTGCTGGCCCATCCGGCGTTCTCCATCGTGCTGGCGAGCCGCGTGGGGCAGCGCTGGGTCGGCACGGGGCCCTTCGCGCTCACCGAGGCGAGCGCGGGCCGGGTCGTGCTCGACGCGAATGCGGGCTACTGGGCCGGATCGCCCCGCTCCACGCGGCTCGTCTTCCTGGAGACCGGAGAGGATGCCCGCGGGGAGGCGATGCTGGAAGCCCAGGGACTGGACGTGCTCATCCTGTCCACCGCCCCGTCGCATCCCGCGGGCGCGCTCTCCATCCCGAGCTGGCGCATCGGTTACCTCGCGCTCGAAGCCGAGCGGGAGCCCTTCAGCCGGCTCAAGGCGCGCCGGGCGGTGGCGGCCGCGCTGGATCCCGTGCTGCTCGCTCCCGCGGTCGGGCCGGTCGGCGTGCCGCTGCTGTCGTTCCTCCCCCTCGGGGTCTGGGCGCGTCGCGACGGCCCGCCGGTGCTCGAGGCCAACCCCGCCAAGGCCAAGCGGCTCCTGACCGAGGCCGGCTTCCCGAGGGGCACGTCGGCCGGCCTGCTCGTCGGAGACGATGGCGGCAAGCGCGTGGATCCCTCCCGCGTGGCCGAAGCGATCCGCGCCTCGCTGGCCGCGGTCGGCATCTCGGTGCCCATCCAGACCGAGCCCGCCGAGGCAGCGCTGGAGCTCGCCCGCACCGGCCAGCATCAGATGGCGCTGCTCGAGGCCCGCGTGGAGGCGGGCGACCCGCACTTCCTGCTCTACCCGCTCTCGAGCAGCGAGGGCGCGAGCAAGGGGCCGGCGGCGGTCAACATGTCCTTCTATCGCAACCGCACCCTCGACGATCTCCTGATCCGCGCCAGCCAGGTGTCGTTCCGGCCCGAGCGGCAGCGGCTCTACGTGCGCGCCCAGGCCATGCTCGCCGAGGAGGTGCCGTGGGTGCCGCTCTACGTGAGGCTGCACTGGGCCGCCATCCGCCCCGACGTGCGCAACCTCCGCCTGCACCCGAGCGGCAATCCCTGCTTCGACCGAGTCTGGAGCGACGCCCCGGCGCCCGCCCCGCAGCCGGGCAGCGGACGGTAGAGGTTTCTCCGGGTCGGATCGGCCCGGAGCGGCGAGATGGACGGATCCGCCCCTCTGTTCAATGCGGGGGCCCAGACATGGCCCCCGCACTCCCCCAGTCCGCGGACACCCGTCTCGGCTGAGTTCTGACGTGGTTGTGCAGTTGATTCAACCCGAGCGGCGGGGCGAGGGGGCGGGGGTGGGGGCCGGTTGACCCGTTCCCTCCGGCGGCAGGCTTAGACGGCTACGTCCCAGATTGGGAACTGCTCGAGCGAGGTGACGAGGGAGCGGGTCGTGGTCAGAGGCCCCCCCCCCCCCCCCCACGCCCCCCCCC
>DATHSW010000116.1:0-10491 GCA_035463855.1 Candidatus Deferrimicrobiaceae bacterium
TGGCGCAGGAGACCGGCAAGGTCCTGCGCTGGATGAAGGCGCCCGGCGACACCGTGCGGAAGGGCGAGCCCATCGTCGAGATCGAGACCGACAAGGTCACGGTCGAGATCGAGTCCCCCGCCTCCGGCATCCTGAGCGGCGTCACCGCCCAGGAGGGCGACGTCGTCCCGGTCGGCCAGACCATCGCGCTGATCGCCGAATCCGCTGTACCCGGCGGGGCTGCCCTCACCCTGCCCTCTCCCCAGAGGGGAGAGGGAGAGAAGGCGAGACCCTCGCCGGCGGGGACCCCCTCCAGCCTCCCCCCCGTGGGGAGAGGGCAGGGTGAGGGGGCCGCCGACGCCGCCCAGATCAAGGCCTCCCCGCTCGCCCGCCGGATCGCCGAGGAGCACGGCGTGGACCTCGCGCGCATCAAGACGGCGAGCGGCAAGATCGAGAAGGCCGACGTGCTCGCGTTCGTGGAGAGCCGGAAGGGGGCCACGGCGGGTAATGGCGCGGGGGTGCGGCTCGTGGCGGCGTCGCCGAAAGCGCGGCGGCTCGCGGCGGAGCGCGGCGTCGAGCTGACCGCGCTGCGTGGGTCGGGGCCCGGCGGGGCGGTGCTGGTGGCGGATGTTCCCGCCGCCGCCGCGCCTGCCCTCACCAGGCCCCTCACCACCAGGCCCCTCACCTTACCCTCTCCCCAGAGGGGAGAGGGGGTGGGGACGGTGTGGCGGATCATGGCGGAGCGGATGACCGCGTCGTGGACGACGGCGCCGCACTTCTACCTGGTGCGCGAGGTCAACGTGGCGCGGCTGCAGTCGTGGCTCGGGACCGCGCGCAAGCAGACCGGGGCGCACGTCACGTACACCGACCTGCTGGTCAAGCTCGTCGCGGCCACGCTGGCGCAGCACCCGCGCGTGAACGTCTCGTGGAAGGACGGCGCGCTCGAGCGCCACCCCGAGATCAACATCGGCCTCGCGGTCGCGCTGGAGGACGGCCTCGTGGTCCCCGTCATCGCGCGCGCCGATACGCTCGGCCTGAAAGAGATCGCTCAGCGCCGCGAGGACCTGGTGGCGCGCGCCCAGGCCGGCAAGCTGCGCCCGGCCGATATCCAGGGCGGCGTCTTCACGATCAGCAACCTCGGCATGTTCGGTGTGGACGCCTTCAGCGCCATCGTCAATCCGCCGCAGGCCGCGATCCTGGCCGTCGGCCGCATCGCCGACCGCGTCGTGCCCGTGAACGGCCAGCCGGCCGTGCAGCCGGCCATGGTGCTGACCCTGTCCTGCGACCACCGTGCCCTCGACGGCGCCCGCGGCGCGCAGTTCCTGGGCGCGCTCGCGGACGTGATCGAGGAGCCCCTGGCCCTGCTAACCTGAGGCCCGACCGCCCATGCCCTTCACCGACCGCTATGGCCTGACCGTCAGTACCGCATCACCCGCCGCCTTCGAGCGCTTCCAGGACGGGATGGACCGGCTGCTGGCCTACGGCCCGGGCGCCGAGGACTGCTTCAGCGCGGCCCTCGCGGCGGACGAGACCCTCGCGCTGGCGCACGTGGGGCGGGCCCTGCTGGCCGCGGTGCAGGGCGACGGCGCCACCGCACGCGCCGCCGCCGGCCGCGCGCGCGACACCGCGGCGGGCGCGAGCCGGCGCGAGCGGCAGCACGCGGAAGCGGTCAACGCCTTCGTGGCGGGGGAAACCGCGCGCGGCCTCGCGCTGGTGGACGAGCACGTGGCCGAGTTCCCGCGCGACGCGATGCTGGTGAACCAGGCCAGCGGCGCCATCGCCCTGGCCGGCCGGAGCGATCGCGAGGAGCACCGCGTGGCCTTCCTCGAGCGTCTCGCCCCCGCCTACGGCGACGACTGGTGGTTCCAGTCCGCGCTCGCGTTCACCTATCACGAGGTGGACCGCTTCGAGGAGTCGCGGCGGCTGTCGGAGGCATCGCTTCAACAGTGTCCGCGCAACGCGGGAGCCGCCCACAACCTGGCCCACATCGCCCTCGAGACGCTCGACATCGACGCGGGGGCCGCGTTCCTGGACGAGTGGATGACGGGCTACGACCGGCGCGCCCACTTCCACTGCCACCTCGCCTGGCACCAGGCGATGTTCGCACTGCACGAGGGCCGCCACGCGCAGGCGCTCGCGATCTTCGAGCGCGAGATCCTCGGCTCGGTCAACCGCCGCTCGACCATGACCGACGGCACCGCGCTGCTCTGGCGCGTGCGCCTGGACGGCGCCTCCGCGCCCTTGCCGTGGCGCGCGCTGGCCGACATCGCGGCCGGGGTCTCGCGGCCCGGCTACCTCTTCGGCGAGGTCCACGCCGCGCTGGCCTACGCGGCCTGCGGTGACGACGCGGCGCTGGCGAAGCTGACGGACAACCTCCGGGCGCTCGACGCCAAGGGCAACCCGATCGCGGGGCGGGTCGTGCTGCCGCTGGTGCAGGGGACCGCCGCGGTCGCGGCGGGCGACTACGCAGCCGCGCTGGCCCACTTCGAGCCGGTCGAGAGCGAGATCCATCGCATCGGCGGCAGCCACGCCCAGTGGGAGCTCTTCGAGGAGACCATGGTGGTGTGCTACCTGGAGCTCGCCCGCTACGACGACGCCCTGCGCCTGGTGCGGCGGCGCCTCGCGCGCCGCGCGTCGCCGCGGGACCGGAAGTGGCTCGCGCGGGCGACCGCCGGGCTCGGCGGGCGCTAGAGCAATGGAGGTGCGACGGCTGGGGCCGCAGATCGGCGCCGAGATCCTCGGCGTGGACGTCAAGACGCTCGACGACGCGGGCTTCGCGCGGATCTACCGCGCCTGGCTCGACCACAACGTGGCGGTGGTGCCCGGCCAGGAGCTCGAGATCGAGGACTTCCTGCGCTACAGCCGGCGCTTCGGGATCGTGGTCCCGCACCCGTCCAAGATGACGCGCCACCCGGACCATCCCGAGATCACCCTGCTCGGCGTCAACAAGTTCGGGCCCGACGGCGCGCTCGACATGGCCA
Source organism: Candidatus Deferrimicrobiaceae bacterium (assembly GCA_035463855.1). GTDB lineage: Bacteria > Methylomirabilota > Methylomirabilia > Rokubacteriales > CSP1-6 > CAMLFJ01. The sequence continues at coordinate 2,961 of DATHSW010000116.1, forward strand.
TCTACCGGCGCGGCGCCGAGGGCTGGCACACCGACGGCGCCTACGACGAAGAGCCCTTCAAGGCCACCCAGCTCTACGCCCTCGCGGTGCCGAGCCGGGGCGGCGACACCCACTTCGCCAGCATGTACGCGGCCTACGAGGCGCTGCCGGCCCGGCTGCGGGAGAAGCTGGAAGGACGGAAGGGCGCCTTCACCTACGGCGGGCGCCGGAAGGCGACGGCGCTGCTCAACGCGGAGGACCGCGACTGGACGCCGGTTCTCCACCCGATCGTCCGCACGCATCCCGAGACCGTCCGCAAGGGCCTCTACTTCGACCCGGGCAAGATCCTTTATATAGACGGGCTCGAGGCCTCCGAGAGCGACGCGCTGATCGACGAGCTGACCGAGCGCATGATCCGGCCCGAGGGCTGCTACACCCACCACTGGCGCAAGGGCGACATCGTGATCTGGGACAACCGCTGCTCCTACCACAAGGCGGCGGGCGACTATCCACCCGAAGAGGACCGAATCCACTGGCGGGTCTCGATCAAGGAGCGCTCATGAACGTCGTCGCGCGCATGGTCACGCAGGAGCAGGACGGCATCCCCGGCTACATGGCGCACCCGGACGCGCCCGGCCAGCGGCCGGGCATTCTCATGGTGCACCACGCCCACGGCGTCACCGCCGACTACAAGATCGACGCCTATCGCCTCGCGTGCCTCGGCTTCAACGTGCTCGCGCCCGATCTGTTCAACATGTTCGGCATCGCGGGCACCAACCACATCGGCATGGGCGCCGACCTGCAGGCCAAGCACGGCGACGACGAGTTCCTGGGCAAGATGGACGAGGCCTGGCGCTACCTGATCGACCGCATGCAGTCCGATCCCGCCCGCACCGGCTGCATCGGCCACTGCATGGGCGGCCGCCTGCTGATCCCCTTCGCGGCCGATCACCCCTCGGTGAGGGCCATCGTGCTCTACTACCCCTCGGTGCGCGACGAGCCCGAGACCTCCCACCGGCCCCGGCACGCCTTCCACCTGGCCAGGACGCTCCAGTGCGCCTCGCTGATCTTCGCCGCCGGCCAGGACTTCATCGCCACCCCGGCCATCCAGGCCCCGCTCTGGCAGAGCTTCATCAGCAACGGTAAGCTCGTGGAGTGGCACTTCTTCTCCGACGCCCAGCACGGCTTCCGGCATCCGGACAACGCGGGCTTCCAGCCCTACTACGCGGAGCGGGCGTGGCCGCTGACCACCAGCTTCCTGCAGCGCACCGTCTGATCGCGAGAGGAGACACGACATGAACGAGCCCAAGCAGAAGTTCAGCGCAAGCCTCGCGAAGGAGGCCGTCTACAAGCCCGGCCTCCGCAGCTTCATGGAGTACCGCGACCTGGGCATCGCCGACGCCACCCACGGCAAGATGCGCGCCCACATCATCCGCGTGAAGCAGGGCGGCGACACCCACGAGCTGCACACCACCGGGCTGCACAAGCACGAGTGCGACTTCCAGATGTTCTACGTGCTCAAGGGCACGATCAAGTTCGTCTACGAGGGCCAGGGCGAGCGCACCTTCGGGCCCGGCGACTGCGTGCTCCAGCCAGCCGGCATCGTCCACAACGAGCTCGAGTGCACCGACGACCTCGAGATCCTGGAGATCTACTCGCCCGCGGTGCACCCGACGGTGGTCGTCGAGCGCATGCCCGAGACCGCCGCTGCCTCCCACTAGAATCCCGACCTGACCCTCTCCCCCTCTGGGGGAGAGGGTAGGGTGAGGGGCCCTCTCGAACCGACGATACCGAGGCCAACCATGCGCAAGACCATCACCGGCACCGGCGGCATGCTGCTCCTTCAGACGCTCAAGGACGCGGGCGTGGAGTACCTCTTCACCAACCCGGGGTCCGCGGAGACCGGCCTGTTCGCCGCCATCGCCGAGGATGGGGATAATCGCCTGGTCGTCGGCAAGCACGAGGGCCTGGTGGCCGCGATGGCGGACGGCTACCACCGGGTCAGCGGCAAGGTGGGTGTGGTCATCGCCCACGTCATGGGCGGCTCCTACCAGCTCGCCGGGCAGCTCTTCAACGCCCAGGTGGCGGGCTCGTCGCTGCTCGTGATCGCGGGGGACTGGGCCTCGGAGCTGCAGGACTACCGCGGGCTCGCCCCCTTCCCCGGGCTGAGCCAGGCGGAGTCGATGCGGCCCATCACGAAAGAGGCGCGCTGCGCCTACCAGGTGCACACCAACCCCAAGGCCATCAGCGTGGCCACCATCCGCGCGCTGCGCGAGGCGACCACGCCGCCCACCGGCCCCGTGTACCTCTCGATCAGCGCGGAGCTGCTGCACACCGAAGGGCTCGAGGCGCAGATCGGCGAGGGGGCGCGCTACGAGATCGAGCGGCCGGGGCCGGCCCGGGCGCAGACGGTGGCGGCGATCGCCAGGCGCCTGGGCGAGGCGCAGTGCCCGGTGCTGATGTTCGGCGACGACGTCTGGCGGGACGGCGCGCAGGCCGAGGCGGTGCGGCTGGCCGAGGCGCTGGAGGCGCCGGTGTTCGCGAGCCGGCAGATCTTCCCGAACTTCCCGACGCGGCATCCGCTCTTCTGCGGGAGCTATCCGGTGTCGAAGGACTTCGAGAAGGCCACCGGGCTCACGCCGGACCTCATCTTCCTGGTGGGCTGCCAGGGCGTGCACGGCAGCGTGAACGAGCCGGTGATCATGCAGATCGGGCCGAACCCGCTGCTGATGGGCCGGCACTACCCGCTCGACCTGGCCGCGCAGTGCGAGCTGCGCGAGACGCTGGCCGCCATCACCCAGGCGCTGGGGCGCGTGAACGCGGCGGACCGGGTCGCCGCCTGGCCCCGGCTGCGCGCAAAGGTGCGCACGTACGCGGCCATGCTGATCGAGCGGGAGGAGAACCTGGTGCGCGAGCACCAGCACGACGCGCCGGTGCACCCCGCGGTGCTGGAGGCGCAGCTCGCCTCGGTGCTGCCGAAGAACACGGTCATGGTGCAGGAGAGCTCGACCGCGCGGACCACGCTGATGGCGTTCGGCCACGGCGGCATGGACTGGACGCGCAGCGGGGGCGGCTCGCTCGGCTTCGGAGTGGGTGCCGCTATCGGCGCAAAGATAGCGGTGGGACGTGATCGACCGGTCATCCTGCATCTCGGCGACGGCGCGCTCGGCTACAGCGCCTCCGGCTTCTGGACGATGGCGCGCTACAACACCGCGGTGCTCACGATCGTGTCCAGCAACGAGAGCTACCAGATCGTGCGGCACAACTGGGCCAAGGAGATGCCGGACAGCAAGATGATCCGCGAAGGGAAGTATCCAGGCCTCTGGCTCAGCGCCCCCGCCACCGACCACGTGGCGCTGGCCCGCGCGCAGGGGGTGGAGGGCGAGGCGGTCACCACCGTGAAGGAGCTGGAGCCGGCGCTCCGCCGCGGCCTCGACAAGATCACGCGCGAGAACCGACCCTACCTGATCGACGTGGCGGTGGCCCGCGAGGGCATCGGCGCCGAGTCCACCTGGTACCAGGACTGGCGGCTCTGACCGACTCCGACTCGCGCGAGCCCGTCCTGCCGCCGTTCGGTCGGCGCCGGCGCCGGCGCACCCTGGGCCTCGTCCTGCTGGCGCTCGTGGTGCTGGCCGTCGGTGCCTACGGCGTCCACGTCTGGCGCTACTGGAACCGCCACGTCTCGACCGACGACGCCTTCGTCGAGGCCCACGTGTCGCCGGTCAGTGCCCGGGTGCGAGGCACCGTCCTGGAAGTCCTCGTGCGCGACAACCAGGAGGTGCCGGCGGGGGCCCCGCTGGCGCGCCTGGACCCGCGGGACCTGGAGGTGAAGGTCCAGCAGGCCCGGGCCGCGCTGGCCACCGCGACCGGCCGCCTCGGCATGGCCACCGAGGGCGTGCCGATGACGGACGAGTCCACCCGCAGCCAGGTCACCCGCGCCGAGGCCACCGTGGCGGGGGCGGCGCTCGGCATCGAGAGCGCCCGGCGGACGCTCGAGGAGCGGCGCAGCCGGCTGGTGGCGCGGCGCGCATCGGTCCAGGCGGCGCACGCCGAGGTCGCGGCGCGCCAGGCGGACTTCGAGCGCGCGCGCCTCGATCACCGGCGCATGCGAGAGCTGATCGACCGCGGGCTGATCGCGCGCCAGGAGTTCGACCACGCCGAGGCCGCGTTCAACACCGCCGGCGCGGCCCTCGAGGCGACGCGGCAGCGCGTGGACGTGGCGCGCGCCGAGGTGGCCCAGGCCGAGGCCGAGGTGGCCGCGCAGGAGGTGGCGCTGACGCAGGCGCGCCGGCAGCTCGAGGCGGCCGAGGCCGCGCTCGGGGAGGCCCGCAGCCGGCGGCGCGAGGTGACGATCCGCAGCGCGGAGGCGGGGAGTATGGAGGCGCAGGTGGCCGAGGCGCGCGCCGCCCTGCGCGAGGCCGAGCTCAATCTCGAGTACGCGACGATCACCGCGCCGGTCGCCGGCCGCGTCACCCGGCGCACGGTGGAGGTGGGGCAGACCGTGCAGCCGGGCCAGCCGCTGCTCGCGATCGTGGACGCCGCCACCACCTGGGTGATCGCGAACTACAAGGAGACGCAGCTCACCCACGTGCGCCCGGGCCAGCGCGCGTGGGTCTCGGTGGACACGCACCCCGGCCTCGTGTTCCGGGCGCGGGTGGACTCGATCCAGCGCGGCACCGGGTCCCGCTTCTCCCTCCTGCCGCCCGAGAACGCCTCCGGCAACTACGTCAAGGTCGTCCAGCGGATCCCGGTCAAGCTGGTGCTCGAGCCGGGGCAGAACGAGCACGCGCTGCTGGTGCCCGGCATGTCGGTCGTCCCCGTCATCGAGCTGCGATGAGCCCGCGCGTCGAGCGGGGGATCATCGCCATCACCACGATGATGGCCACGTTCCTCGTGATCCTCGACGTCACGATCGCGAACGTGGCCCTCGACCACATGCGGGGCACCCTGTCCGCCGGGGTGGACGAGATCACGTGGGTGCTGACCTCGTTCCTCGTCGCCAACGCGATCAGCCTGCCCATCACCGGGTGGCTGACCGACCTCCTCGGCCGCAAGCGCCTCTTCATCTGGGCCACGGTGGCGTTCACGCTCACCTCGGCCGCGGTGGGGGCGGCCCCGAGCCTGGCGATCATCGTGATCGCGCGGTTCCTGCAGGGCCTGGCCGGCGGGCCGCTCGTGCCGCTCTCGCAGGCGACGATGATCGAGACGTTCCCGGCGCGCCAGAGCGGGATGGCGATGGCCATCTGGGGCATCGGCATCATGTTCGCGCCGATCATCGGGCCGACCCTCGGCGGCTGGATCACCGACAACTGGAGCTGGCGGTGGGTGTTCTACATCAACGTGCCGGTCGGCGCCGCCGCGGTGCTGATGGGGTGGCTGTTCGTCCCCGAGTCCACCGCGGCGCGGCCGGCGGTGCGGCGCGTGGACGTGCCCGGCCTGGTGTTGCTGGTGGTGGGGGTCTCCGCGCTCCAGTTCGTGCTCGACCGCGGCCAGCGCGAGGACTGGCTCGCCTCGCCGCTCATCGTCTGGCTCGGCGTGGTGGCGGCGGTGGCGCTGGTCGCCCTCGTGGTGCGCGAGCTCTACGCGGAGGAGCCGGTGGTGGATCTGCGGGTGCTGCGCCACTCGACGTTCGCGGTCGCGACCGCCGCCATGTTCGTCATCAGCATCGCGTTCTACGGGATCATGGTGCTCTCGCCGCTCTACACCCAGATCCTCATGGGCTACACCGCGATGCTGGCGGGGATGGTGCTCGCGCCCGGAGGCGTGGCCACCCTGATCACGATGCCGATCGCGGGCGCCCTCATGAACCGCATGGATCCACGCTGGATCATCGTCGTGGGCTGCGCGCTGAACGCCTACGCCATGTACCTGATGGCCACCCTGACCCTGGAGGCGAGCTACTGGCACATCATGATGCCGCGCTTCATCCAGGGGCTCGGCATCGGCTTCTCCTTCGTGCCGATGTCCACGGTGGCGCTCGGGGCGGTGCCGATGCGCGAGCTCGGGCACGCCTCCGGCCTCTTCAACTTCATCCGGACCATCGGGGGCAGCATCGGGATCGCGGCGGTGGCGACCATGCTGGAGCGCGGCGCCCAGGTCCACCAGGCGCGGCTGGGCCAGCACGTGAGCCTCTACGACCCCGAGGTGTGGGAGCGCTACCACGCGCTGGTCGGCCTCTTCTCGGCGCGCGGGGCCGACCCGGCCACCGCGGAGCAGCAGGCGTGGGCGCATCTCTACGAGGTGGTGCAGCGCGAGGCGCTCGCCCTGTCGTTCATCGACAACTTCTGGCGCCTGGCCTGGATCTTCGCGGCGGTCATCCCGTTCGTGCTGTTCCTCGGCCGGCGGCCACGCGCCGGGGAGAGCCCCGCGGGGGCCGCGATCGTCGAGGGCTGAAGCGGCTTCATGGAACGCCCCCGGACGGGATAGAATCGGGCGGCCATGGCGGATTCCGGCGACCTGCCCCTGGCGCGCTTCTCGGTCCTCGACCTCACCCGGGCGCGGGCCGGCCCGACCTGCGTGCGGCAGCTCGTGGACTGGGGCGCGCGCGCGATCAAGATCGAGATGCCGGGCGGCCGCACCGGCGACGGCATGGGGGGCGCCCGCCACGGGTTCGACTTCCAGAACCTGCACCGGAACAAGCGCGCGATGACGCTCAACCTGCGCGAACCCGAGGGCGTGGCCATCTTCAAGCGCCTCGCCCGCGACGCGGACGTGGTGGTGGAGAACTACCGGCCGGACGTCAAGCGGCGCCTCGGCATCGACTACGAGAGCCTGCGCCCGCTCAATCCGCGCCTGGTGTACGGCTCCATCTCCGGGTTCGGGCAAAGCGGGCCATACCGCGACCGGCCGGGGGTGGACCAGATCGCCCAGGGCATGGGCGGCCTGATGTCCATCACCGGCCTGCCCGGTCAGGGCCCGGTGCGGGTGGGCATTCCCGTCGCCGACCTGTGCGCGGGCCTCCTGCTCGCCCAGGGCATCCTGGTCGCGCTGCTCGAGCGGGAGGTCACCGGCCAGGGCAAGTGGGTGCACACCTCGCTGCTCGAGGCCATGCTCTCCATGCTGGACTTCCAGGCCTCGCGCTGGCTCATGAGCGGCGAGGTCGCGCCCCAGGCCGGCAACAACCACCCGACCGGCATCCCCACCGGCGTGTTCGAGACCAAGGACGGCCACATTAACATCGCGGCGGCCGGCGACGACCTCTACGAGCGCTTCTGCCGCGCCATCGAGCGCCCGGACCTGCGCACCGATCCCCGCTTCGCCACCGCGCGCGCCCGATCGACGAACCGGGGCGTGTTGATGGAGGTCCTGATGCCGGTCACCCGGCAGAAGACGAGCGCGGAGTGGGTGCGGATCATGAACGAGGCCGGCGTGCCCTGCGGGCCGATCTACCGGATCGACGAGGCCTTCGCCGACCCGCAGGTGCGCCACCTGGAGATGGCGCGGCCCGTACATTCGCCCGCGCTGGGCGATCTCACGATCCTCGGGCATCCGGTCTCCCACGGCGAGCGGCGCAATCCGATCCGGGCCGCGGCGCCGGAGCTGGGGCAGGACA
>DATHSW010000117.1:0-20864 GCA_035463855.1 Candidatus Deferrimicrobiaceae bacterium
AAGCGCGCGTCCGATCCGACGACGATGTCCTTCACCGTGCTGGACACCAGGATGTCACCAGGGCCGGCGAGTCCCTGGATTCGCGCCGCGACGTGCACCGCCATCCCCGTCAGCGTGCGCCCTTGCAGCTCGCATTCGCCAGTGTGTATACCGACCCGGATGTCGATACCGAGACGCTTCACGGCCTCTCGCGCCGCCCGGGCACAGTCGAGCGCGCGCGCAGGGGAATCGAAGCGGACGAAGAACCCGTCGCCAGCCGTGTCGACCTCGGTGCCTTCGCATCGCAGGATCTCGGCACGTATGGCATTGTGATGCTGCGAGAGCACGGCCCGCCAGCCGCCATCACCCAGGCGCCGGGCATGCTCGGTGGACCCGACGATGTCGGTGAAGAGCAGCGTGGCGAGAATGCGCTTCGACTCGCTCACCGTCTGTTTCTGACGCTTCGAAGAGTCGATGAGCTGCGCGATGCCCTGGGCGGACGCGGCCAGCTGGCCATCGGCGTCGTACACGTCGATGTCGGCGATGGCGAGACCTCGACCACGGATCATGCCCCTCGCCTCGGCACGCAGGAGTCTGCCATCGGCCGGAACCGCCCGGAAGAAGGACGTCGAGTGGGCAAGGCCGGCAAACGACTGGCCGGGCTGCACGAGCAGCAAGCCGGAGGTCCGCGAGGCGAAGTTGGCCAGCGATGCGATGGCGCCGGGCGCCACGCAGCGAGAGAACCGGCAGAGCCACTCGGTGGCGGGCATGGTCATGGCCATGGTCACCGCCCCTTGCTGTTCGTCGATCGCCTCGATCCGGCATCCGGTCAGCTCCGAGAACGGGGTGAGAAATCGACCTTGCAGGTAAGCCTGCAGGAAGGCCAAGCCACCTTGTTCGGCGAGCATCTCGGGTGGAGCGAGCCTGCTCCGGACGGTGCGCAGATAGGGGTCGGGTGTCGAGTAGGCCGCTTCATCCACCCGACGAAGCTCTGAAGGCGGCGGTGGCGGGGACGGTTCCACCTGCCGGACCTCGCAATGGCTGGTTCCGTGCGCCACCTTCCGCCCCTGAGGATCCTCGACCTCGATCTCCACGAAGACAAACAATCGGCTGGCGTTGACGACGCGCGCGCGAGCCAGCAAGTTGCCGGCCTGAGGGCGGGTCGGCCGGAAATAATTGAGCGCCAGCGAGACCGGTTCAACATCCAGGCCGGGTGTGAGCGTGGTCATCGCCACTCCGGTGACCGCAGTTTCGGCGAGCATCGAGACCTCGAGCTCGCCCGTGGCGATCGACGACCACCCCGTTGCCGGCATCACCCAGGTTCCAGACCCTGGCCCCACATGGCCCGCCCGTATTCCCAGTAGACGGGCGATGGGGGGAGAGGGCAGCTGAGACTGATCGAACGCCCGGATGCGGTCGATTCCGGGCAACGCCCAGAACCAGGGAGGCGGTACGTGCCCTCGAACGGCTTCGTCGACGATCACACCGATGTCTCCAGGTGCCTCATGCAGGGAAGCGGCCTCGGTAAAGGGCGGCAGTGCGTGCCGTGAGGTTCGGCGGCGCGATAGGGCCTTTGCCCACCGGCACGGTCCGGACTAAGGCAGCAGGAGTATCCTCTTAAGAGCCACCCGACACAAGGAGTTCAGTGCACGCAGGCAGTGGCTGGAGGAAGGGTCTCCATCGCTTCAGAAGGTTTCATGGGCCGTGTAGCATTCTGCAAATCCAGCCCCCGCAACCATTGACAACGAGGGGTTAGTGGACGCACGCGCCGCTAACCCCCTTTCGTTTACCCCGGGAGCCGTTCGGCTTCATGCTCGGGTACAACGCCATGCCCGACCGGACGGCGGAAGCGTGGCGCAACTTCTGGTTCCGGCGACGCCGGGCGCCAAGACCAGGACGGCTATTTCTACTTCGCGGACCGCATGACACCATCCGGCGCCGAGGCGAGAATCTCTCCTCCTACGAGATCGAGCGCGTGCTGATCGAGCACCCCGCTGTGGCCGAGGCCGCCGCCGTCGCGGTCCGCTCAGAGATCGCTGGAGGCGAGGACGAGGTCAAGGCGTGCGTCGTACTCACGCCGGGGCGTGCGCTCTCCCCTGAGGCGCTACTGGACTTCTGCCAGACACGCATGCCCCACTTCGCGGTGCCGCGCTACGTGGAGTTCCTGGCCGCGCTCCCCAAGACGCCCACGGCTAAGGTGCAGAAGGTGACGCTGCGCCAGAGCGGGATCACCGCCGCCACCTGGGATCGCGAGGCAGCCGGCTACCGCTTGCGGCGCTGATCCGCCGCGTCCGGACGGCCGCCAACTGCTTAGCGGTCGGAAGAGAAACCTGGCAGAACTCACTAGGCCCGGGAAGCCGCGGCGAGTGAGGCGTGGCCGCCACATTGGACCTACTCGTGCCCCACCCACCGACGTCCTCGGTCCGGCCCAAAACATTGATTTTCCTGGCATGTCCTACCTACATCGACCTGGCACAGAGGCTGCTCTATTTCGGAGCGCGCCATGATGAAAACACGCTTCGCGGCAAGTATCGGTCTTGCGGTCATCACGCTCGGACCTGTCTCGGTCGGGCGCGCTGGTGATGCGTGCCCCGCGCAAGTGACGGAGGCGCAGGCCGCGCTCGAGAGCGCGGCGAGGAGCGAGCAGGACATGCGGGCCCCCAGGTTGAACGAAGCGGGCGGCCTTGTCCGTGAGGCCGAGGCCGCATGCAAGCAGGGCGACATGAGCATCGCCAGCCGGAAAGCGCAGGAAGCCCTCGGCCTTCTCAAGAGCGTTCCCGCGATTGGCCACCAAGACGTTGGGGCCAAGATTCCGCCGTCCGAAAAGGTGGCGGCACCCACGCGTCCGAGTGATGCCGATTACTACCAGCCGTCGCCAAACGTCGCTCATGACCCCATGTTCATCGGCCCGACCGGCAGGACCCGGACAGGTGAGTTCGGAGTCTCGGCTTGGATCGCGCCCACCACGCCAGTTGGCAACGAGCTGGCGGGCGGGTGGCGTCAGCAGAGTGGGGTTCCGGCGATCGGCTTCACATTCACTTGGGGAGGCTCGTCGCGTCGGCCGGAGCCGGTCCAGGCGCCATGAACTGTGGGGCGTTGGAGCCGCTAACGCCTTTACTTTAGCCAGGACTCACCCAGGAAGTGATCGAATGGCCGCCTCCTATTTCTTGATGGCGAAGTCCGCCTCGTCAAAAATCTGACGGATCTCAATCACGTCGCCTTCGTCGGCGGGGCACCGCTGCGCCCATTTCACGAGCTCTTCTTTTGAGTTGGCCTCCACCATCCAATAACCGCCCAGCACTTCTTTCGTCTCGATGAATGGCCCGTCGGTCACCGTCGACTTCCCTTTGCCGAACGAAACACGCGCACCGGTGCTGAGGGGATGAAGGCCGTTCAGCGAGAGGATCTTGACGGCCTTGCCCAACTCGTCATTGAAGTGGGCCATCTCTTCGACCTTCTTCGGGTCGGGCACAAAGCCGGGGTCCAACTTCTTGTTGCCTCTGTAAACATTGGGGATCATCAGCATCATGAATTGCATAGGTCCTCTCCTTGGTGTCTATTTTGATCCGGCACCCTTAGTCGTTTGGCGGCCCCCAGATTCGACACACATCCAAACGATGGGTTTTCGAGCTCCTGGAGCCGCCCCTGTACGGGATACGCCTATTTCGTGGATGCCGGCTGGAGTTGAGCCGCGCCCGATGCCACGGCCGCCTGGGGCGAGGGAAAGTCCGGTGGGTCCCAGGCCCCGGAGAGCCTTCGTGGCGACGAAGCCGAGCCCGATTCAGCGGCCATGGGGTACCGGTGCGACTGGTCGCGACGAGGTGAAGATCACGCTGCTCAGAAACGGCCCGACCTCATCGTCGAGGGTCGCCGGTTGCTGTCCGGTCGGATACCGCTGCGTGTACAGCACGTTGATGGCGTAGCGCGGCCACTGCGGATGCCAGCAGAACATCCCGCGCGTGGCCACCAACAGGATCGCATCCCCGAACTCGGCCGGGTCCCTGAACTCGGTCACGCGCGCGTATCGCGCACACGTCGCCTTCAGCGAATCGTCGCGATTCGCTTCGAATGACACGAGCCGCTGGCGATGGGTGAGCATCACACCTTCCCCGCCGCGGAACTCTTCCTTGAAGTGCTGCAGGAACGTGTCGGCGTCACGTATCCTGTCCTCGCCGAGATCCACCGCGAACACGCCCGTATAGGTGAGCCATCCGGACCGCACACGGTCCTGCGGTAGCCGCTTGGCAAACCTGATCAGCGTGGCATCTGGTGGAATACCCTCGCCCCGCGACGTGGGAAGGAGGACCCAGTCGTTACCCCGTGGCGGCAACAGTGACACGCCGGGTGCGTCAACGCGCCGGGACGGGTCGGCGATCGGCTTGGGACCTGCCGTCGCGCACCCAAGAGTGGCTGCCGCGAACAGCACGATCGCTATGGGCCACACTTTGCCCTCCCTCCTGTGATCCACACATGCGAGAACTGTCAATTCAGCCACCGCTACCCGTCTCCTGCTCCGGGCATTTTGCCGTTCCTTCGTGGACATGATACCCGAGCGTGAAGGAACGGGCGGATCGGGCGTGTCAACAGTTTCGCGCAGTTCGGCGCTTGGCATTCGGAGTGCCTGCAGCTGGAGGGCGGGGCCCTGATCGGCCCTGACCACGTCGCTACCCCGAACCCCGGCGGGTTGTGATCGGGTCCCCGGGCCCGGTACCGTCCGTCGACGAGGAGCCTCACGATGACGACCGAAGTTGATCCGAGCGCTATCCTTCGCGCGCAGATGGCGGGGTCGGTCCTGTCGCCTTCGGATACGGCGTACGAGGACGCCCGGCATGTCCACAACGGACTGATCGATCGGCGGCCGGCCCTGGTGGCCCGCTGCCACGGCACGGCGGACGTGCAGGCGGCGGTGCGCTTTGGCCGCGAGCACGGCCTCGAGATCGCCGTGCGCGGCGGCGGCCACAACGTCGCGGGCCACGCCGTCTGCGACGGCGGTCTCATGATCGACCTGTCGGCCATGCGCGGGGTGCACGTCGACCCGCGCGCGCGGCGGGCGCGCGCCCAGGGTGGGGCGACCTGGGGAGACTACAACCGTGAGACCCAGCTCCACGGCCTCGCCAGCACCGGAGGCGTCGTCTCCACCACGGGCGTCGGGGGGCTGACCCTGGGCGGGGGACTCGGCTGGCTGATGGGTAAGCACGGCATGGCGGTGGACAGCCTCCGGGCCGTCGAGCTCGTCACCGCCACCGGCGACGTCGTGCGGGCGAGCGCGGACGAGCATCCCGACCTGTTCTGGGCCGTGCGCGGCGGCGGCGGCAACTTCGGCGTCGCGACGTGGCTCGAGTACGAGCTGTACCCGGTGGGCCCGGTAGTCACCGGCGGGCTCGTCGCGCATCCGTTTGTCGCGGCGCGCGACGTCCTCCGCTTCTACCGCGACTTCACGGCGTCGCTGCCCGACGAGCTGACCGCCTTCGCCGGCGTCCTGCACGCACCCGACGGCTCGGGCACCAAGCTGGCCGCGATCATCGTGTGTCACGCGGGGAGCCTGGAGGCCGGTGCGGCGGCGGTGGCCCCCGTCAAGCGGTTCGGCTCGCCGGTCATGGACGCGATCGGGCCGATGCCGTACACGGCGGTGAACATGCTGTTCGACGCGGGATTCCCACGGGGCGCGCTGAACTACTGGAAGTCCAACTTCCTCACCGCGCTGGGAGATGCGGCCATCGAGACGATGATCGAGCGCTTCGGCGTCGCCCCATCGCCGATGAGCGGGCTCCTGCTCGAGCACTTCCACGGCGCCGCGACGCGGGTGGGGCCGACGGAGACCGCCTTTCCGCACCGGGCCGTCGGGTACAACTTCCTGGCGGTCGGGGAGTGGCTCGATGCCTCCGCCACCCCGGCCAACATCGCCTGGGCGCGAGAGGCGTATGCCGCGATGGCGCCGCACTTCGCCGCGGGCCGATACGTCAACTATCTGAACGCGGACGAGGCGGCCGAGAGCAGCGCGGTGTCGGCCGCGCTCGGGCCGAACTGGAAGCGGTTGCGCGAGGTCAAGCGACGGTATGATCCCGACAACGTCTTCCACCTGAACCAGAACATCAAGCCGTGAGCGAACCGCCACGGCCGGTGAGAAGTGGCTACTTCTTTGGCACCGCGGTGGGCAGGCTCTGCTTGACGACAACGCCATCAACGCCAGGCAGGCCCAGGATACGGCGCTTCACGGCCTCGTCTGTCGCGCTTTGCGGCAGCACGACCTGAGTGCCGCTCACACGGAAGTCGAGGCGGTCGGCGGGGCGCTGCCGGCTCAGCTCGTCGACCACCTGGGCGGCGAGGAGGTCTTCCTGTCCGATGCTCACGTAGGCCGGCTGGCCACTGCGCGCGTCGGTGAAAACCCAGGTCTTCGAAGGCGGCGCCGTCGCCGGCCGAGTCCGCTCGAGGGTCAGCGCCTTGAAGCCGACGACCTTCTGCTGCGTGGCCTGCTTGCGCGCACGCTCGACCCGAACGAGGTCGTTCGCGCCGACGAGGAAGCGGACGTCATCGACCGCGACCTTGAACGCGCGTAGCCCCAGACCGTCGGCCACTTCAGGATGGCCCAGCTCGCGGGTACGGTCGGCGAGGTCCGCCAGGGCCTTGAACCGCTGCCGGTCCACGAAGTCCTTCGCGAGGTCGGCTACGGCGCGACCGAACATCCAGCCGTGTGGGCCGTCCGTCTTGAAGGCATACTCGGCGTTGGCCGGATCCACCTTGGCCGCGGTCGCCTCAATGGCCGCCCGTCGCGTCTCCAGGACCATCTGGAGCTGCGCGATGCGCGTCTGTGCCGCTCCGGTGAGCCGGCGCACCTCCTGGAGCGTCCCCGCGGCCTCACGGAGCTCGTCGGTGTCGAGATACGCCTGCGCGGCGTCGACGTAGGCGGCGCGGGCCTGATCGGGCTCGCGGTTGGCCAGCAGCGCCTCGGCGAGCATCGCGCGTATCTCCGGAAGCGGCTGGAACGTGCCGTCACGGGTGTCGCGTTTGGCCGCGGCCTTGAGCGCGTTGTCGAGCTGGAAGAGCGCTCCGTCGATCTGACCGCGACGCCCCCACACTTTCTTCTGGGCGAAGATCGTCCCCAGCACGATGTGGTGGCGCTCGATGCCGAGGAGGTCGTCGGCCCGGTAGGCACCGGCCTTGCTCCGGAACAGATCCTGGATGACGTCCTTGAACTTGCGCTCGCCGGGATCCAGGCTCGGGAAGCGGAAGTAGTGCAGGGCGAGGGCGGTCTGCAGGTCGAGCCGTACCACCGGGAAGCCGCGCAGCGGACCGACATAGTGATCGTACTCGGGGGCGATCTTGCGGCCCACTTCCCACCGAGTGGCCGCCCCACTGGTATCGCCCTCCAGCGCGGTCTGATGACCGAGCGCGAGCGCCGCCTCGGTGAGGATGTGGCGACGTTCCAGCGGGTTCCGCCACCAGCTCGTCACCGGCTCGCGGTCCGGCCGCTCGAGGTACCGCCGGAGCTCCACGACCGGCGTCCAGCCGGGCGGCAGCCCATCCAGGCGCTCCACGGTCAGGCGCCGCGCGCCGGCCAGCACCGAAACCAGCCGCAGCAGCGCGGCCTCGGCGGTGGCCGGGTCGGTCGGGTGCGAACGGGCGATGATCGCCCGATAACCGCTCTCGGCTGCCGAGGGGGAGGTCGGCTCGATCTCCCGTAGGAGCCTACGGAAATCGGCGAGCCTCTGCGGGAGTATCTGGATGTGGCACTGCACCATCCGTCGGCGCGGCAGCTCGGCGGTCGAGTTGCTCGCGGCGGCCTGGGCGAAGGCGCGAAGCGCCTCCTCCCAGCGCTTGGCCTTCCAGTAGAACTCGCCCAGCACCACGGCCAAGGCGTCCTGCGCGGGATGCTGCTGGAGCGCGTCGACCAGCACGGCCTCGGCCCGGGCCGCGTCGCCGAGCCGCGTGTGGACGGCGGAGAGGGCCTGCAGGGTGGGCGTGTGGTCCGGGGCCTCGGCGAGGATGGTCTCGTACTGCGCGATGGCCTCGCCGAGCCACCGTGCGGCCTGGGCCGGCTCGGCATCGGCCTGATGCTCGGCGAGGGTGCCGAGCGTGAAGCGCAGCACGGCGCGGCACGGCGCGCCCGCGGGGCCGCCGGCGCACGTCGTCACCGCGCGGCCGAGGTCGGCCTGGAGCGCGGCCAGCGCCGCGCCAGGTGCGGCCGAGGCGCGCGCTTCCCGCGCCTTCGCGCGCGACGAGGCGGCCAGTGCGCGCGCCTGGTCGTAGTCGAGGGCCAGCACCGGACACGGCGCGCCCGCGCCGACCGCGAGCCCGATGGCGAGGGCGATGAACGGGCTCAGCATCCGCATCACGTGGCCCTCCTTACCGGACGAAGTCCCTCGAGCAGTCGCCGGGGTCTTCGTAGACCGTCACCCAGATCGGTCCGACCGTGATCTGGTTCTGGGGCAGGGTGGCGATTTTCTGCTGGAACTCGGTGGCACTGGTCGGCACGCCGACGATGCGCCCCTCGTTGTCATCGGCTTCGGCGCGGGCGGGTAGCCTCGGCCGCAGGACGCCCTGAGGAGTGGTGATCACGTGGTGGACGTCGAGCTGGCTCTCGAAAGGCAAGCACAGCTCGTTGCGCAGGTAAGGCAGCGCCCATCCGGGGGTCGGGCTGCTGACGACGTTGCCGGTGGTGGCGACGGGCACCCTGAGCAGCAACGCGCGCAGCCGCAGGTACTGTTCGCCTCCGAGTCGAGTGTCGATCTCCTTCACCAGACCGTCGACCCCTGGGATGCCCGTGATGCTGTTGGCGGGACGGAACACGACAAACTCGGGCCTGGGCGCACCGGCGCCATCGAGCCGGAACTCGAGGATCACCTCGCCCGGCGCCCCCGTGTGCTCGGCGGCAAGGCGAGGGCGCAGCGTCACGACGAACGCGAACGACGGCCCGGCCTGGGTCGTGAAGTCGAGGAAGGGTACGCGCTCCCTCAGCTTGGCCGCGAGCAGCTCGCCCGCCAGCTTCTGCACCTGCTCGCTCTCCGCATCGTTGAAATGCTCCGGGCGAAAGGCCTGCAGCACGAACTTCACCGTCACCGGCGTCCTGGTGGCGGCGGCGGCGGGGCCGGTGAGCGTGAGCAATGCCAGGATACACACGAGGGCGCAAGCAGCCATGTCATCCTCCGCTCGGGACAGCGAGGAGCGGGACGTCCAGGAGCGCATCGGTGCCCAGTTCCACTTCGGCGCGATCCACCACCTTGTTCTGGCGCGATCGGACCTCGGCCACGAGCACCATGCGGGGCGCCAGGGGCTGCGCGGGCTCGAGGCGGCGGGGACGGTTCCACAACTGGATGATCTGCGAGAGCTCGGGATCCCGGACCTCGGCCGCGGTTAGATCGAGCTTCCAGAGGGCGATGGTGCCCGGCGGGATCGCCTGGGCGCGCCCGATGAGGAACGAGGACGGCGCGCCACTCTGCGGGGGCACGACCGCCAGTGGCGGTCCGCCGGCAGTGCGCCACTCCACGACGAAGGTGCCCCCGCTGTTGAGGGTGGCGATCCCGTTGGCCGAGGGTCGGAACAGCACGGAGGGTGAGCGCCGAAGATCACGGTCCGGGGTGACGGTCAATCCGACGAAGGGATACACCGTCACCGTCTCCGGGATGTAGCCGTCGACCGAGAGCCGGTAGGGATGCCCAAAGGGACTCTGGAACCGAGTCAGGAACCGGGCCGGTGTCCTGGACTGCAGCGTCTGAGTGCCGAGCAGCGCGCCGTCGATGCTCGACAGCTGCGCGGTGAGGCGGCCGGCGGCGGCCGGCTGATCGCTCCCGGGAACAACCGTCACCGACGAGAAAACGGGCGCGAGAAGGACGGCGAGGATACACACCAGCAAGGCGAACCGGCCGACGAGCACGGGCTCCAGCGCGGTCCTGAGCTGAGCCTCCAGGGCGGCCTTCCGCTCCTTCGACAGCACCTTCTCGAGGAACTTGTCCGCCCCGGTGACGACGGCGACGGCGACGGCGATCCAGGGCGTGTCGCCGCCCCAGCCGAGATGGCGCTTCGCCCAGAGCTGGCCGAGCGCCACCAGCAGCGCGAGAACGATCAGTCGCGGCAGGAGCCGGGGGGGTGTGGGCTCCGGGGTGGCCATCCGGCAACCGCAAGGTCCTTCATCGGCGACACGATCCTGTGCGCGACGCGAGGTGACTACGCTCGCACACCACCGTTCGACACCGCTGGCGACTTCCCATCCGGACTCCCGGGAGAATAGGGCAAATGGGGCAGGGACGGCCAGGACAATTGTGTCCTTACTGCGTGATGGGCACCGTTGCGTGAGGCTGGCACCGCAAGCGGCAGGCCTAATTCCCGTTACCAACGGACCGGTTGGTAACAGGTTGACAGCATTCCAGCGCCACGGCTCAGCCGTGGCGCTCATCCGGCTGTCATAGTCAATCTTGTGCGGAGACACAGCGTTCTGCCTCGGAAGAATGAGTCCATGACCGCGAGCACGATCAGGTGAGACGAGTCAAGAAGGGCTGAGGCGGCTCCGGCTTCCGTGGCTGGAGAGCGACGTGCGCGAGGCTTACTGGCTAATTAGAAGGCACATCAGGCAGATCGCAAGGAAGAACAGCAGCAGGCTCAGATCACACACGACCTGGTCACAGCCCGATCGGGGTGAAGGAGTCGAGTTTGTAGTCCCGGCGGTGTCTGATCCGCGGCTAGTAGCACTCGGCAGACGAAATGCTATCCTGGCCATACCACCATGCGCGATCACTGGCCGCCCTAGTCGATTCCGTTGAGCCGAAGGCGGCGTGGCTCGACCAGCGCCAACAGCGCCCACACGGGGTTGCACACCGTCGGGTCCGGGGTCAGGATCGGCCACGATCGCTACCTCGCGACACGAGCAAGGATGATCGTGATGTTGTCTGGCCCCCCCCGTTCATTGGCCAGGTTTACTAAACGATCACACGCCGCGGAGATCTTGGCGTCGGCCGACACGACGCCAGCGATTTCACCGCTCGAGACAGCGCTTGACAGACCATCGGAGCAGAGAACCAGAACATCCTTCTTCTGCACTCGTTGGCGGGTCATGGCCACGTTCACCTGAGGTGCCGGCCCGAGAGCCTGTAGGATCACCGTTCGCTGGTTGCTCTGCGCCGCCTCGGTCGCTGTCAGGTCGCCTGTCTCGACCAGTCGCTGTGTGAGCGATTGATCCTGCGTTAGTTGCCGGATCCGTCGATCACGAACCAGGTACGCTCGACTGTCGCCGACGTGGGCGACATACACGCAGTCGCCCAAGAGGCCCAGCGCCGTCGCCGTCGTGCCCATCCCGCGTAACTCGGGGTGTGCCAACGCATAATCGTGGATGTCGCCATTGGCCGTCTCGAGCGCTTCCTGCAGCCGCTCCGCGAACAGCCTGGGTTCGGTTGCCTGCTGGAGCGACGGCTGCACCAGATGCGAGTAGATGGCATCCGTCGCCATCCCGCTCGCAACCTCACCGGCGGCCATCCCGCCCATCCCGTCTGCGACTACCAGGAGGATGCCGCACTTTCCCACCTTCCGTTCCAGGACCATGGATTGTCGGAGCGCGCACGGGACGGTCAGATCCGCCACCAGAAAGCAGTCTTCGTTGCCCGGCCGCGCGCGGCCAACATCCGTTCTCCCGAACACCTCGACCTTCACCGCGCCATCCTTCGCTGCACCTCGCTGATCAAACGACGAACCTTTGGCGCCGCCGCACACGAGCAGAACGTCACGGACGGATCCAGTGCCACCAGGCGTTGGAACTCCTCTTTCGCGCGCTCCTCCTGGCCGAGGGCGACGTAGGCGAAGCCGAGGTAACAGCGCGCCTCCTCCAGGTGTTTCAGGCGCGCCAAGAACTCGTCCGCCTCTTCGACGTCGACCACCGCCCGCCGGAGCCACAAGACTGAGTCGGGGAACTGCGCAGCCACATACGCAGCCTTGCCGCGGTCGAGCGGTGACGGCTCGTCCCCTGGCATGGCGGCCTGACGAGATCGCGCGGTGAACGCGGCCGCCAGCCTCCATTCGTCTTCCGCCCAGTCTGGCTTCCGCACGCTCCAGTAGGCATCTCCGATCGCCTGGTGGGCCCTCGCAAGTTCCCCCATGCGTAGTCTGCGGTCCTCGATCCGCTGCAAGTCCCAGATGGCGCGGTTCAGCGAGCGCACCGCCCCTTGGACGTCCGCCGCCTCCAACTGGGTCAGCCCGCGCTGTAGATTCGTGCGGAGCCGGCTGTCCGCCCCCACCCACATGTAGTTCACCGGCGTCACGACGGTCTCCGCGGTCTTCTCTAGCGCGGCGCAGCCCGTGACCGCGAAGCTGCACACGCCCACGATCAGCCCGAGATGCCACGTGCCACGTTTCATCGCGCGCACCTCAGTCGCCGAACTGCCGCGACCGGAAGTCATAGCTCAGGCGCACCGGGTGCTCCACCGTGTGCTGCTCGCCAACGCGCACCACACGCTCCGGACTCCGTTCGTCGGCCTGCTGGAGTTGGATTCGATGTTCACCCACATCGACACGCAGACATGCCGCGGGCGTCTCCCCAACCAGCTTGCCATCGACCAGCACGGTGGCGAACGGCACGGCGTTCACACTGAGGCACCCACGCCGGTGGAGTGATCCGGCGGTCGCGACCGTGTCAGTGGCGCGCGGCGGCGACGTCATCGAGCGTTCTGCGCCCACCGCGCCCTGACGTCCTTCATGCGCGCCGGAACCAGCAGGGCGTCGACCGCTCCTCTCAGGACCCGGGATCGCCGGCGAGGCGTCGAGCCTTCCGGTACTCATCGCGACTGCGCGGTGGACCTCATTTGGTCCGGTCGGTCTCAGACGAACCGACGGCTCGGTCTCCAGGCTGGCCTTGCCCGAGTGCTCGGCCGGGGGACCTACGCTCCGCCAGGCCGCGGACGGGCCCCCCGTGCTCCCGGCGATGGTCAGGCTCGCCAATCCGACAGTCAGCGCTCGTCGAGCGGCTCGAAGAGCGCCGGCACCGGTGGCGGCGCCCCCGAGGTCGCAGGCGCGGGCCAGGGCCTGCGCAAACGCCCGGGCGGTCTCGTAGCGCCCGTCCGGCTGCTTGCACATGGCCTGCTGAATGACCGCGGTGAGCGCCGGAGTGACGGCAGCGTTGTATTTTCGGGGCGAGACCGGCTCGACGTGTGCGATGTCATAGAGGACCGACGCCAGATCCGAACCTCGGTAGGCTCGCACCCCGGACACGGCTTCATAGAGCACGACTCCAAGGGAAAATATGTCACTCCGCGCGTCCGTCGCACCGCCCGTGACCTGCTCGGGCGCAATGTAGCCAGGCGTCCCCACGATGGCACCGGCCTCCTCCCCACCCTGGGCGGTCACCGGCGCAATACTGAAATCCCCCAGCTTCGCCAGCCCTCTCTCGCTCACCAGGATGTTCCCGGGTTTGATGTCCTGATGGACCACTCCGAGGGCGTGGGCATATTCCAGCGCGTCACACATCTGGAGGACGATCTCAATGGCCCGGGCCGGTGCCAGCGGGCCGTCCGTGATGAGATGCGCGAGCGTCCATCCCTCGACGTACTCCATGACGATGCACGGCGTGTCGTGCCAGATGACCACGTCGTGGATCGCGACGATGTTGGGGTGGCTCAAGCGTGCCACGGTGGCCGCCTCGCTGCGGAGACGCCGCTGGAGCTGTCTGCACTGCTCCGGCGGTACGTCGCGAGCCGGCCCGAAGGTCTTGATCGCGACGAGCCGATCGAGCTCGGGGTCGCGAGCCTTGTAGACGACGCCGGTCGCGCCCCGACCGAGTTCAGCGAGGAGCTCGTAGCGGTCGATTCGATCGCCGGCCATACTCGGCATGCTGAACTTAGGACGCCGGCGCGTGGGCCGGTTCCGGTCCTCCCGCTGGAGTCAACCGCGACGTCTGACGTACGAGCTCGTCGAGGAATGTCACGCGCAAGCCACCAACCTCGATGACGTCCCCGCTCTCGAGCGTTGACTGCTCGAACGCCCACCCATTGACTTTCATCTGGTGCCACCGCGAGAGGTTCCGCACTTCGAATCCGAACTGGGTCCGCAGGACGAGCAGATGTTGCTTCGGACCGGCGGGTACTTGAAGGTCACACAGTAGGCTACGTCCGACCAGGGCCCCTCCGCCGCTCAGATAGAAGGTCCCGCGCTGGCCCTTGGCCTCCCATTGGAGCTGGGCCCGCCGTTGCTGCGCGACGGCCCGACGCAGACGCGCCGCCTCCTCGGCGCTCATGTACACCGTCTCGGTGAGCGGTCCGCCTGGCTTGGACTCCGGCGCCGCCCCGGAGCCCGCCGGCTCGGTGATGGCGGTGTCGAAGAACACCGAGACCTTGCCAAACGAGACCTCATCACCGCGCTTGAGTGGTTGCACCGACGTCAGGCGTTGCCCGTTGACGAAGGTGCCGTTGATGGATCCGAGATCTCGAATAGTCCAGCCCCCGTTGGTGCCGAACCGGATCTGTGCCTGGCGACGAGAGACGGAGGCGTCGTCAATCACCAGCTGCATGTCTTCCGCGCGCCCGATGTTGATGACGGACGAGTTCACATCGAACAAACGCACAGGCTTGCGTTCCAGGACCAGCGTCAATGTCGGCATCTCAGCCACCCTCCGCTCCCGAGGTCACTCGCCCCCGCCCAGGCTGTTCAACGAGCGGGCCGTTCTGCCATCTAGGGCCCTGGATTACTGGCGCAAATAGGGCGTGAGCAGCGAGGCAGATGTGAGCTTGAAGAAAGCAAAGGTCGCGCCAGCACGGAGAGACCGGAAACCTCGAAAACATCCGCCCCTTCAAGAACCGGCAGGGCGCAGGCCGGCGCAACCGTGCAGGAAGCGTCAGCCCTCCGCCGAAAATTGGCAGATGTCGCCGTCGACTATAGCCGCACGGATACGCGTTCGAGCCTCTCGGAGGCGTGCTTGGGAGCGGAGCGAGAGCGACCGCTTTCGTGCTTCCTGGCCTGGCGGGATCAGGCTCGCTTCATCCGCGCGGTTGACGCTCAGCGCGAGACCTTAGCTCGCCAGCTGGATGATCGGCGTGCGCAGCAGGACAAGGCCGACGAGTACGCGCCACTGCTGCAGCAAGGTCGGAAGATCATGGTGAAGTGGGTAGCCGCGTCCCTGCAGGAGCCACCGCCCGAGATCTCGTTTGGCGACCGTTCGCCCGTATTCATCGCGCTGGAGAAGGGGCGGGAGGCGGCGATCGCCGAGCACCGGGCGGCCGCATTGCCTGGTTGGCCGAGGTCAAGATGAAGGTCGAGGCAGATTTCGGTCCGGCCATCGGGGTTCGCTTCAACTTTGGGCAAGCCGGCCGGCATCGCGCTCGGCGAAGAAGCCATAGACCGGGGCACCCCAGTAGACGTGGTCGTGGCGGAACGTCGTGACGCCGGCAACCAGCGCCTGCCACTGGAACAGGACGAGAGCTCCGATGCCCAGAAGGAACGCGAAGCCTTCGACCAGCCCGCGTCGGGCGGTGGCGGGGTAGCCTTTCAAGCTCCCCGTTTCCTCTGGCCGATCCAATATCGTAGGATTCCGAGGGCCATGGCGAAGCTGGCCAGCGCGATGAGCCGGTAGTCGAGGACGACGTGCCGGTCGGAGCCGAACCACGCCCGGATCGGCTGCAGGGGGCCGAGGATGGCTATCGGAAGGCAGAGGAGAGCCGCTGACACGACTCCTATCGGCCTATCGCGTGGGGAATGTGATCGGGTGCCGGCCACAAGACTGGATCCGACGCGAGCGACGGTCAGCGATGCCTCGGATCAGGGATCTGGCTTGGTCTAGGGAGTGCCAGATGATTTAGCCACGGCGCCGCGGGCGTTGAGTCGCCGGGCGCTCTGGCATCTCTAGAGGTTCATCGGCTTGGGCGGCCTGTGCTCTCAAGTATTCGAAAACCCTTCTCCTTGAGGGCCCCAAGCCAGGCTACCTCCTTGGCATGTCCGTTGCCTCTGAACAAACCGAGCTGCCTGGGGGTTAGAAGAAGCGAGAGGGTGTTTCGGTGACGATCTCAACCGTCTTGTCGCGGTGGCCGACCTGCGCGGCGGCGTGCTGATGACAGGCGGTCACCGCCGCCTGCGTCGGTACCGCTGGCGCTGATCGTGGGCGCGACTCTGAGGCGACACGCTGCGGAGCCGGGACTGGCTGGCTGCTGTGGCCGCACGACAGGGGCCCCCGGTGCCGACGGCGTGGGAGCGGGCGGCTGCTGCTGTTACGCTCAGGCGAAATCTCATCATTTGATCGCTGACGAGCATTGCCGCCTCGTCAGATACGAGCAGGGTGGCGTCCATCGAACACGGTGATGGCCGAGAAGGCGGACACTCCGCGAGCATCTGCCAGCCCTGCTGCGCGGCATACCGCCGACAGGCGAGGAGCTGGTCGTCAATGGATGCTGGATGCTGGCTATCCCGGCTGAATCGCGTGTAGACCCGGCAGCGCATGACGCCTCCTCCCTCCACTCCCAATCGGCCGCTCGCGGCAGTCTAAGATGGGCGCGGTTGCGGAGCACTGGGCACGCGTCGGTCGGTCCGCCGACTGCCCCCGGGCGCGACGCGCTCACTCACTTCGTCAGGCCGTCGACGAACATCTTCTGCTTCACGCCGTCGGACGACTTCTCCGACGGCCTCGTGGGCGACGAGGGCACCTTCAACATGTGCTCGTTCTGGTACGTCGAGTGCCTGTCAGGCTCGGCGATCTCCAGCAGGCGCGCTTCGTCTTCGAGAAGATGCTCGGCTACGCGAACCACCTCGGGCTCTACAGCGAGGAATTCGGCCGACGAGGGGAACATCTCGGAAACGTCCCGCAGGCGTTCACTCACCTGGCGCTCGTCAGTGCTGCCGCCTATGACGTCGGCCGTCGCCACTCTCCGCCGCGGGCCACTCGGCCTGAGCTGCGCCATTGCGATGTGTGGTCGTCGGCATCTGGATGAGTCATGACGAAGATAGCCATCAATGGGCTCGGCCGGATCGGACGGGCCGACCTCGCCCCGGCGGAAGAACTCGCCCATCTGCTCTGACGCCTCCTCGACCGAAGTGCCGGCCTTCGGCTGGTCGGCCACCGCGTCGAACGCACGGTGGGTCTGGATGCCCAGCTGGAGGAAGGGCGGGGGCAGCACCACGCGCTGGCGGGCGTCCGTCGGCTGCTGCCTACAGGCGTCACAGTCAACGCGCTCGTCAGGGTGGATATATCTGGATCAGATTCGGACGGGCGCCGCGCCAGGGGGGACCGGACACGGTTGCGGATGGGGCCGCCCTTGGACGCTGGGGCAGGATCGCCCCAGCTCCCCGCGACCCTCCGGATCCAGGGAGGCTGGAGCTCAAGAGTCCGGGCCGCGGCAGACCTCTGATTTTTCAAGGCTCGCCGCAGAGGCTCTACGGGACGGGCCTGCCGGAAATGGATGGCACGCCGGCTGCAGCCCTCCCCACCGTGATTCCTCGCCCAGAGGAGCTGGCCATGATGGCACCGTTTTTTGATTTCAAGGCCCGCTGGGCCCGGGCGGCCTCCAGCATGCAGGCCCACGGCGTCGATGCGTTGTTCGTGATGAAGCCGGCCAACTTGGCCTACCTCACGGGTGACGGCCGTCCGTGTGCCCTCGGGCTGCTGACGAGCAGCCTCCGGTGCATCGTGGCGGTCCCCGCATCCGACGTGAGGAGTGTCCGCATGGCCTCGGCGGCCACGGAGATCCGGTCGTTCGCGAGCGAGGAAGAGATGTTTCACGGCTTCCGAGACGTGCTGAAGGAGCAGGGGCTCTCGAGAGCGACCATCGCCCTGGAGAAGAACTTCTTCGATGCCGCGCTGTACGAGGTCTTCACGGCGCATATCCTGCCGGAGGCGACTGTCGTGCCGGCGGGCCCGATCCTGTCGCGGCTCCGAATGCTAAAGGATCTGGCCGAGATCGAGTGCCTGCGGACAGCGGCTCGCGTAGCGGAGGCCGGCATGGCCGCCGCCGCCCGCGCGATCCGGCCCGGCGTCCGCGAGACCGACGTTGCCGGAGAAGCCGAGCACGCCATGCGCAAAGCGGGGGCGGAGGGGTGGGCATCTGCCACCTATGTGGCCTCGGGCTGGCGCTCGGCCATGGCTCACGGTCCTGCCTCGCTCAAGGCCATCGAGGCCGGCGACGCCGTCCAGGTTCACCTGGCGCCGATCGCCACGGGGTACACGGTGGACCTGTGCCGGACGGTCCTTGTCGACCAGGTGCTCGAGGAGGTAACCACCGCGACGACCACCTACGCCGCGGCCCAGGAGGACGGCGTGGCGGCGGCCACTCCGGGGGCGCCCCTCATGGGTATCGACGCCGCCATGGCCGGGCGGCTGGATCGTGCCGGATACGGCGGGGCGTTCCTGCGCCCGGTCTTCCATGGTGTCGGCATCGAGCACGAGGAAGCGCCAATTCCGGGTGGCCATGCCGTCATCCACGGCGAGGAGAAGGTCGAGCAGGTACAGACGGGTATGGTCCTGGCGATTGGAAATTGCGGGATCTACCGGAATTCCTTCGGGGTCCGGATGGAGGACACGGTCTGGGTCTCCGAGCACGGGCCGGTGTCTCTCACGACCTATCCCAAGGTGGTGAGAGTCTAGCTGAGCAAGAGCGGCCGCAACGCCGAGGGAGAGAGCAATGGAAGATTGGCTGGGCGAGGCGATTCTCGCAGCCGGATTGCTCGTCGTGTTCCTGCAGAGACATCATTGGGCGGCTGCGGCGGTGAGTGGCAACGAAGGATTTGCTCGAGGCGGCGCGCAACCACTGAACTCACATGCCCCTGCCTGCCGGACACTCCGGCGCTGGGGCAAGAAGAGAATGGAGGGCATATCATGAACACGTCGCTGACCGTAGTGGCCGTGCTAGCTGTATTCCTTCTGGCGACGGTTAGCGCGGAGGCCCACTGCGACGCTGTGGACGGCCCCGTCGCCATGGCGGCGAGCAAAGCCCTCGGGACGAAGAACGTCAACCTGGTCTTGCCCTACGCCCCGGCCGAGTTCGAGCCCGAACTCACGGCGGCCTTCCAACAGGCGCTCGTCGTCCGCGACCGCCCTGAGGCCAGGGCCCTTGCGGACCGGTACTTCATGGAGGTGGCGGTGCGCCTCCATCGGGCGGGCGAGAAGGCACCCTATCTGGGCCTGAAGCCCGCGGGCACCGACTTCGGCCCCGCGATCCCGGCCGCCGAGAAGGCGCTCGAGTCCGGGACGCCCGACGCGCCCATCAAGCTCTTGTCAGAGCAACTGAACCACGAGATCGCCGCCAGACTCGGGCACGCTCTCAGCAAGAGGGCCGCGACGAAGGAGCCCACGACAAAGGTGGACGTGCCGGCGGCCCGCGAGCGCGTGAGTGCCGAACTGGAGTTCATCGGCTACGTCGAGACCGTCCACCTTGCCCTCACGGGTGGCGGGCATGCCGAGTGAGGCCGAGAACTCGCCTGCCGAGAAGCTCGGCCTTCGGGGTGAATTCATGCAGGCGGTCTTCGGGAAGCGGCCCCTGATCGTCGGTGGCGATGTTTCTCAAGATTCAGGGCATTTCGGTGATCGAGATCGTGAAACGTCGCCACGCCGTTCCCAGATCGAAGTCGGGCGACACGGCTGTCATCACCGTGATGCGGGCAGGACGCCTGGACGACCTCGTGCTTATTTGGCACTAACCCAGCGACGCGGCGGAACTCCGGCCCTGAATGTAGAAGGAGCCGGTCGCGAGGGCAACGAGACCCTGCCCGCCGTCGTACAGCAGGGACGTGAGCGCGCCGCCCATCGCGAAGTCCGCAAGCGTGTAGATCACACCCCCACGCACGACTCCGTGAGGGTTCATGTGCTCGGGGCGGATGGTCAGCTCGAACTTCCAACAGCCGCGGGCCATGCTGGCGCGGCGGATGCCCAGCAAGGCGGCGACCAAACCGACACCCGGGTCTTCTCGAGGCTCTCCCACCGGCGGGCAGTGTAGAAATCGCCCCCAAACGGCACAAGACGGACAACCAGCCTCGAGATCTGCCACCCCTCTCAGAAGAGGCCCAGCTGTGCGAGGCCGCGCAGCGCGATGCTCAGCGGCAGACGAGAACGGGGATCTTGCTGTGGGTCAGGGTCTCACTGCCCAACACCAGGGCCGAGACACCCTTGTGTCCACGAGCGGCCATGACGATCAAGTCACACCCCCTCCTGAGCGCGGTTTCGATGATCCCCTCGTGGGGATCGGCTGTGACGTGCACAACCTCGCACTCCACACCCGCCGCCTCTGCCGCACGCCTGATGGTGCCAAGGAACTTCTCAGCGCGGTCCTCACAGTCCTTCTTGTACTGCTCCGCCGTGTCGCGGACCATCAAGGGATCCAAGGCGGAGGTATCAAAGGGGATCGACACCGTGATCCCCGTTACCTTTGCTCCGAGAACTTTCGCGAGGCCAATGCCTTGCTCGATCGCATTGGCGGAAAGCGGAGACCCGTCGGTCGGAATCAGGATGTGCTTGTACATAGCTCACTCATCGGCAAGGTGACCGCCACCGGCATGTCTCCTCGCCGCCTCGAACTACGAGATGAGCATCATCTGTGCCCAGAGACAGTTGCAGGACATTAGGAATCTGCATTCGGCCATCCGGACGGTCACTGAGGCCGTCGGAAGGCTGTCCAGGGATCGCTCCCCGAGGGCCGCCACACCCAGCAGCTCCAGCCCCACGCACCCCGGCTTGATCCCCGCGGCCCACATCGCCGCCGCCATCGGCGGCGGACCTGGCGCGTGGGAGACGGGCAGGTGTTCGTCCTGCCCGTCATGAGACACGCCCCATGGCGGGCGCGCCTGGCGCGCCCCCTTCCGACGCATCCTGTCCCGCGGTGGTCCAACGGCACCTATTCGGTGATCGCGATGCCCCCGACCGTCCCTCCTTTCTTCCCGGGTCGGCGCGAACCGAGCGTCGCGTCCAGTCCGCGCAGGAGATCCTCGCGCTCGGTGGC
>DATHSW010000118.1:0-3738 GCA_035463855.1 Candidatus Deferrimicrobiaceae bacterium
GGTGGCTCTCGGTGGGGTGACCCGCCTTCAGGCGCTCGAGCGTCCACTGGGCCTGCTCCTCGTTCTTCACCAGCTCCTGCATGGAGTTCCACACCGAGTACATGGCGGCGTGGGCCCCGTAGAGCGTGATGAAGATGAAGCGGTAGCCGAGCTCGCCGAGCTCGCGGAACGTGAGCGGGTCCGGATCCTGGTTCCATCGGAACGACGATGAGTAGTTGAAGGCGAGCGGCAGGTTCGGGTGGGTCTGCTTCATGGCCCGTGCGAACTCGAAGGCGGGGCCCCGGTCCGAGTTCGACAGCTCGGCCCAGACCAGATCCACCCCGGCGTCGGCGTAGGCCCGGCCCCGCCAGATCGCCTCCTCCATGCTGCCGCCGACCGCTCCGTAGGCGTCGGTGCGCGCGATGATCACGAAGTCCCGGTCGAGCCGATCGCGCTCCGCGAGGGCCGAGCGGTACTTGCCGAGCGCTTCCTCCCGCGACACGATCGTCTTGCCCGCGATATGGCCGCAGCGCTTCGGGAAGCGCTGATCCTCGAGATGGATGCCCGCGACCCCGGTCTTCACGAACTCCTGCACGGTGCGCATGGTCGAGAGCGCGTTCCCGTAGCCGTCGTCGGCGTCCGCGATGATCGGGACATCGACCGCGCTCGCCACCATGGAGGCGGCCTTCGTCACCTCGGTCATGGTCAGAAAACCCATGTCGGGCCAGCCGTTCAGCATGGCCAGCGAGTAGCCGCTCAGATAGATGGACTTCATGCCCGCCTGCTCGGCGATCTGGGCGTCGAGGGGCGAGTAGATGCCGCCGGTGAAGAGATAGGGCTCGTCCTGCAGGAGCCGGCGGAACGTCTGTCCCTTGGATTGCATGATGACGTCTCCCTTTGCCGATCGACTCAGGCCATGCCCGGGGCCGTGTGCGCGGAAGTCACGAGCCTCGCCCAGGGCAGCTCCAGCAGGCTCTCCGCGCAGGCGGGGCAGTAGTTGGCGGACTCGAGCTGATAGGAGCAGGCCGGGCAGCAGGCCGCGCCGCAGGCGATACAGCCTAGATGGTTGAAGGAGAACTCAACGTTGCTTCCGCATCGACACTGGGCCCCCATGGGCTCCTCCTTAGAGCGCGAGATGCCCATGAGAGAGACAAGAAGCGTTCCAGGAGGTGATGAGACTGGAAGCTATTGATTACTTTATCTCTATGCAAATCGATGACATAGAAAAAGAGACACCATTGACTCACTAGAAATTAGCATTTCCTTGCGTGCTGACCAGTAACACACCGACAGGAAAGGTGTTTTCTCATCACTCTATATGAGTCAAACAAGACTCATATTTGAGTTGATCGCGACTCAGTCTTGAATTTCTTCGTGTTAATCGAATACTTGGACAACAGACGGTGGAAGTTTCTCCGCGTGATTCCGGCCTTTTGGGCGGCGACCGAGATATTCCCCCGGGCCTCCGACAGGAAGCGCGCGACCGCCTCCTTCTCGAACATGGCCACGACCCGTTCCTTGGCCTGCACGAAGCCCTCCTGGGTCGTGACCCGGATCGGTCCCGATTCCTGGAGGTAGAGCGGGAGGTGGGCGACGTCCACCTGCTGGCTCGAGGACAGGACCACCGCCCGCTCGATGATGTTCTCGAGCTCCCGCAGGTTGCCCGGCCAGCTGTAGTACTTCAGCAGGTCGAGGGCGTCCTGCGAGAACCGGTCCACTTTCTTGTTCACTTTGGCCTCGGCCTTGCGCAGGAAGTGGTAGGCCAGGACCGGGATGTCCTCGCTGCGCTCGCGGAGCGGGGGGAGAACCACGGTGAAGGCGTTGAACCGGTAGAAGAGATCCTCGCGGAACCCGCCGCCGGCGAGCGCCTTCTCCAGGTCGCGGTTGGTGGCCGCGATCACCCGCACGCGCACCTTGCGGGTCACCACGTCGCCGACCGGCTTCACCTCCCCGGCCTGCAGCACCCGCAGCAGCTTGCCCTGCATCTCGAGCGGCATGTCCCCGACCTCGTCCAGGAAGATGGTGGCGCCGTCCGCCTTCTCGAACAGCCCCACCTTGTCCGAGACGGCCCCCGTGAACGCCCCGCGCTTGTGCCCGAACAGCTCCGATTCCATCAGGGTGGGCGTGAGGGCGGTGCAGTTGACGGTGACCAGCGGCTTGTCGCGCAGGTTCGAGTAGCGGTGGATGGCCCGCGCCACCAGCTCCTTGCCGGTGCCGGACTCCCCGCGGATCAGCACGGTGGTCGGGGTCTGGGCCACCCGGATGATCTGCTCGGCCAGCTCCCGCATCTTCGGGTTCTGCCCGATGATGAAGTCACCCTCGGCCTTGGCCTGCAGCTCCCGGAGCATGAGCGAATAGCGGTCCTCCAGCTCCTCGCTCCGCTTCCGCTCGGCCAGCAGATCCCACATGAACTTGGCGCTGGCTCCCCCCATCACCTCGGTGCCGGCCGGTTTGAGCCGCTCGATCGCTTCCTGCACCTGGGCGTTGCCGGTGACGTCGATGATGAGATCGACCCGGGGATCCGCGATCAGCTCGCGCAGGTCGGTGCTGACCGCGATGTTCAGGCGCCGGGCCAGCTCGAGCCCGGGGGCCCAGGGATTCACGTCGGCGACGCCGATGATCGTGACGGTGGGATCGCCGCTGAACATCTCGAGCAGGGCGCGCCCGCCCTTGCCCGCCCCGACGATGACCACTTTAGTCACGTTTGGGGGTCATCCTCCGGGGTCCTCGTTCCGGGAGCCGGCCTAGAAGGGCTGGGCCTCGCGTTTCGCGAGGCGCTCGAAGGAGGCGTACTCGGGGATGAACGTGACCTGGACCTTCCCGGTCGGCCCGTTGCGCTGCTTGCCGATGATCACGTCGGCCACGCGGTCCCCGTCCTCCGACTGCAGTCCGTAGCGCTCGGGCCGGTAGAGGAACAGGATCACGTCGGCGTCCTGCTCCAGCGCGCCCGACTCGCGGAGATCCGAGAGCTGGGGCTCCTTCCGCTCGCGCGTCTCGACCGCGCGGGAGAGCTGGGAGAGGGCCACCACCGGCACGTGCAGCTCCTTGGCGAGGGCCTTGAGGGACCGCGAGATCTCCGAGATCTCCTGCTGGCGGTTCTCCTGCTGATGGCGTCCGCGCATCAGCTGCAGGTAGTCGATCACGATCAGGTCGAGCCCGTGCTCCGCTTTCATGCGCCGGGCCTTGGCGCGCGCCTCCAGCACGGTGAGGGCGGGCGAATCGTCGATGTAGACGGGCGCCTCCGCCAGCCGGCCAGCCGCGTTGGTGAGCCGCGTCCAGTCCCGCGGATCGAGATAGCCGGTGCGCACCTTGTGCGAGTCGACCTTGGCCTCGGCGCAGAGCAGCCGCTGCACGAGCTGCTCCTTCGACATCTCGAGGCTCAGCACGAGCACGCGCTTGTGGTCCTCGACTCCCGCGTACTTGGCGATGTTCAGCGCGAACGCGGTCTTGCCCATCGAGGGCCGGCCCGCGATGATGATGAAGTCGCTGGGCTGGAAGCCGGACGTCATCCGGTCGAGATCGTCGAAGCCGGTGGCGAGCCCGGTGATGTGCTCCTTGCGATCGTACAGCTTCTCGATGTGCTCGAAGGTGTCCTTCAGGATCGCCCGAACCGGGAACGCCGAGCCCTGCATCCGCCGCTCGGAGATCTGGAAGATCAGCCGCTCCGCGTCGTCGAGCAGCTTGTCGACGTCGTCGCGGGCCTCGTAGCTCTGCCCGATGATCTCGGTGGCGATGCGGATCAGATCCCGCAGGAGCGCC
>DATHSW010000119.1:0-3819 GCA_035463855.1 Candidatus Deferrimicrobiaceae bacterium
CGGTGACGCCGGCGTGCTCCCGAGCGCGCCGAGCGTCACCGCCGAACACATCTAGTCCTCCCTCGGGGGGCCCGCGCCGCTACACGCTCTTCGAGCCTGTGTTCCCTACCCCGAAAGGTGAATGCCATGCGTAGAGAGATCTGGGTCGCCCTCACCCTTGCCGTCTCCCTGGCCGGATGTGCCCAGCAGACCTCGCCGTCCGCGAGCCAGGACGCGAAGCCGCTCCGGATCGTCTCGGAGCAGACCGTCACGGGCTTCGCGTTCCCCGAGTCGGTCGGCTACGATCCCCAGGGCCGGGTGCTCTACGTGAGCGAGTTCGGCTCCGCGCTGAAGCCGTTGGAGAAAGACGGCAAGGGCCGGATCAGCCGGGTGTCCCTGACCGGCCAGGTCCTGGACCGGCAGTTCCTGCCCGTCGCGGGTGAAGTCCTCAACAAGCCCAAGGGCATCTGGATCGCAGGCAGCCGGCTGTGGGTCACCGACATCGACGTGGCCTGGGTCTTCGACCTCAAGAGCCGGCGGGGCAAGAAGGTCGCCCTGCCTGGCATCCAGTTCGCCAACGACCCGACGGTGATGGGCAACGCCCTCTACGTCAGCGACAACCGGGGCGACCAGGTCTACCGGGTGGAACCGGCCGACTTCCTGGAGACGCCGGGCGAGCCCAGGGTCACCCGCCTGTTCCAGGGCAAGTCGGTCAACCCGAACGGCGTCTACCCGGGCAGGGACGGCTCGCTCCTGGTGGTCGGCTTCATGTCCCCCGAGCAGTCGCGCGGGATCTACTCGGTGAGCGCCGGCGGTGACGTCAAGACCCTGGCCCCAGCCCTGGGCCGGCTCGACGGCCTCTACCAGATGGACGACGGGACGCTCCTGATCACGGACTGGAACTCGGGGTCGCTCCTCCGCTGGAGCGCCAGGGGCACCGAGACGCTTGCCAAGGGGTTCAAGGGCCCCGCGGACTTCTGCGTCGTGCCCGAGGCGGGCGGGCTGCTGGTGGTGGTGCCGGACCTGGTCCAGAGCGAGCTGCGGCTGGTGCGCCTCGCCAGGTAGAGATCCTCGGGCAGCACCACGACCTGGAGGCCGTGCGGGCGATGTTGGCGCACGCGCGCATCGACACCACGCAGACGTACGCGCGGATCCGCGGGGTTAGTGGGCGCGGGAGAGGCTCAGCTCGACCATGTCGCAAACTTGACCCGTCACCGGCGACGCCGTCCATCCCCGGCCGGGCGGGTGCAGCACGACCGGCAGCCCGCGCGGCGCCATCGTCACCGCGACCCGGCGATCGATCCGGGCCCCCGGCACGATACTGATGCAGAAACGCGACAAGATGGCAGCTATCGACACCTTGACCACAGCCGTTCCGAACGAAGAGCCCGGGCATACGCGCGGCCCTCCGCTGAACACCATATACTCGAACCCCGAAGGGTTGATGCGCGACCAGCGCTCGGGCGCGAAGCGGGCCGGCCCGTCATACAGTTCTGGAGCCCGATTCGTCAGGAATGAGCTCAGAACAATCCAGGTGCCCCGCCTCACATCATATCCGCCGAGACTGGTCGATTGCGACGCGACACGCGCGAGGTTCGGCACCGGCGGCAATATCCGCATGCTCTCCTTCACGACCGCGTCGAGCAGCGGCAGGTGGGCGACCCGCGACAGAGTCGGGGGAGCTCCCGCCAGCGCACCGGAGATTTCGTCGACGAGATCGCGCGCAACGTCGGGATGCTGGGCAATCAGAAACAGGGTCCAGGCCAGTGCCGTCTGGCAGGTCTCGTGAGTCGCCCCGAACAAGATCGGGATCTGGCCGGCAATGATGTCTGGGCTCGGCGCGGCACCGGTCTCGTCCGGCGAATTGACCAGAACGGACAGCATGTCCCGTTCGTCTAGTGCACCGCGCTTGGTTTCTGCGAAATCCAGCGCGCAACGCTCGACCTGCTCCGCACGACGCTGGAGTTTCTTGAGCGCTTTCCCCGGGAAGCCGGCGCGGCACAGGTAGACCTGGCGAGTCTTGCTCTCGACCATGAGCTGCTCGCTCAACTCGGCCAGAGCGGCGCCGCGCGCCTGGTCACCTCCAAACAACATGGCCACCGCGACGGAACGCACCAGATGCTTGCTCAACGGCCAGAGATCGACCGCACCTTCCGGCCACGATGCTACTTCGCCCGCCACGAACTGGCCCATATCGTTTCCCAGCTGGGCCATGCGCGAGCTGCGGATCGGTTGCGACAGAAGCTTCCGATAGTACGTTTGCCGTGGTCCGTTGAGGCTCACGAGATTCTGGCCCAGCCGATCCAGGGCCGAGCCCTTCGGCCCGGATACCGGTAACGGTCCCGTGCGCCATGTAGTGATGTCGCCAAGCACGGCCTTGTTGAACTCGGCGCCGACCGCGAGAACGGTGTCCCCGCGCCGATGCAGGGCGAACGACTCGAAGGCGACCAACGACCCGTAGCGCTCGAAGACGGAACGGACGCAACTGATCGGGTCGTTCAGCATTCGAAGGAAATACCACAGGGTGGCGACACCCCGAACCCTGACCGGCACGACTTCGCGGCCGACGCTCGGGGCGTCCACGGACTTCGGCTCGGCTCCGGCTGGAATTCCCGCCTCGGTGGAGACCTCCGGGGAAGCGTCAGACTCAGCCAAGCCCGTGCCGCCCCCACACCACCACACCGAGGGCCAACACCGACCTACGCAGACCGGCGCTACCGCGCATGCATGAGGGTTGAAGGGCGCAAACCGGGCGGAGCTTACCTGCCCTGCTGGATCACTGTCAACAAGTAACGAGGGCCGCGACATCCTCCTTGCCCCGGTAGTCATGGCGTTCCTGCACGAGCACCCTCTGGCGGCGGGCGCCCCGTACGGGATGTCCTCGCGGCGGTTCCGGAGCGGCGCCAGGATCATCTGAATTGAATGCGGTGAGCCGCGACCGCATGGATGAGATCCGGGGCGCGGTGCGAATCGCCCCCACGAGCGGCGAGCGCGATGGCCGACCACGATCACCACGACGCCGCGGCCTCCGGGGAACCGCGACGACCTACCGGCTCCAGGCCCGGCCGTCGGGCTGGATGCGGGCGCTCACCCTGATGGGCCTGGCCGCCGGAGGGGTGACGCTGCTTGCCGGCTAAGCCGAAGGCGGGGCGGTGCCGCCGTCACCCCTGGGGATCGATGGAACGGTGATTCGCTCCCAAGGCCGCGGTTCCCGCTCCCTGCCTGGCCGGGCCGTCCTACCGCCGAGCTCGGCGCGAGCCCCGGACTCCTCCCTCCTTTGACGGTTCGTTGACGGTCCCAGAGCCACACTCCCATACTCGCAGCGGATCGAAGTCAGGCGTCTATCGCCGGAGGCTGAATGGGCCCAGCGCGGCAGGCTTTTCGCGGGCCGTCGTGGATGAGTGAGCGGGTGAGGGGGCGAGCGCAGCCGCGCCGACCCGACGGGGAGATGGAATGAGCCTGGCCGAGCTCTTCTACGCCAGGCAAGCGGCCAGGCGCATCCGGCGGATCTTCCCTCGTCGGCGCCGGCCCCAGTTGCCCCGGAGGTTCGAGGTCGAGCCGCTCGAGCCCCGCCTGCTCCTGGACGCGATCCCCCCCATCCTCCCCAACCTCGTCGCCGGCTCTATCGATGCTCCTGGCGAGGTGGACCGCTATACATTCACGCTCGCGACCGACGCGGGCCTGTACGTCGACAGCCAGACGAACACCTCCAATATCCGGTGGTCCCTCGCCGGCCCCGCCGGCACGGCCGTCAGCGACCGGGCCCTCGCCAGCACCGACGCCCTCGAGGGCCCCGGCCTCCTCGGCCTCGTGGCCGGTGACTATACCCTCACCGTCGAC
>DATHSW010000120.1:0-71378 GCA_035463855.1 Candidatus Deferrimicrobiaceae bacterium
ATCATCGGCGGTTGGGGCGGGCACCCCTTCCCTCCCGCCCTTCTCTCCTTCGCACCGAATGCCGATGGATCTTGAGCTCCTGATCGGCATCTTCCCGCAGGTCCTACTGGACGGCATCATCCTGGGATTCATGTACGCCCTGATCGCCCTCGGCTACACCATGGTCTACGGCGTGCTGGAGTTCATCAACTTCGCCCACTCGGAGATCTTCATCGTCGGCGCCTTCGTCGGCGTCGAGATTCTGCTCGCCCTCAAGGGCGCCGGTCTCCTCGAGGGCCTGCCCTGGATGGTCGTTCTCCTGCTGATCCTCACCGCCGGCATGGTGGTGAGCGGTACCCTCGCGGTCGTGGTCGAGCGCGTGGCCTACCGCCCGCTCCGCAACGCCCCGCGGCTGATCCCGCTCATCTCGGCGATCGGGGTCTCGTTCTTCCTGCAGGACGCGATCCGCCTCTTCGAATCCCTCTGGAACAACGCCTTCAACCTGGTCTACCCGACCATGGACGCGCTGAACCACCGATTCGAGATCAGCGAGACCATCGACATCCCGATGAAGTCCCTGGTGGTCATCGTGGCGGCCCTTCTGATGCTCTGGGCCCTGCACACGATCGTCGGGCGCACCAAGATCGGGAAGGCGATCCGCGCGGTGGCCGAGGACCAGGCCGCGGCCAGCCTCATGGGCATCAACGTGAACCGGATGATCTCGCTCACGTTCCTGATCGGCGGGGCCATGGGCGGCGCGGCGGGTGTGCTGTTCGGCATCCAGTACGGGCTCATCAATCCCTACACCGGATTCATCCCGGGCCTCAAGGCCTTCACCGCGGCGGTCCTGGGGGGCATCGGCAATATTCCGGGCGCGATGCTGGGCGGCCTCGTGCTGGGGCTGCTGGAGGCCTTCGCGGCTTCCTACCTGTCGCTGCTCACCGGTGGCGCCTTCGGCGCCGAGTACAAGGACATCTTCGCCTTCTCCGTCCTCATCCTGATCCTGATCTTCCGTCCCAAGGGCCTCCTGGGCGAGGTCGTCCGGGAGCGGGCATGACCGGGCTGAACCGTCCCGTCCCGGCGACGATCCTGGTCGTCGCGCTCCTGGCGCTCACCACCTACGGGGTGACGCACTTCCCCCGCTCGATCGTGGTCTTCATGCTCTTCCAAGCCTCGATCCTGTTGCTCTACTTCGCCCGCATGCCCGGCTGGCTCAAGGGCCTGATCACCGCGGGCACTCTCGGCGTGCTGATGCCGGTGCTGGGCTCGATCAACGCGTACTACCTGGAGATCGCGGTCCAGGTCGGTATCTTCGTGGCCCTGGCCCTCGGCCTGAACATCGTCGTCGGCCTGGCCGGCCTGCTCGACCTGGGCTACGTCGCCTTCTTCGCGGTGGGCGCTTATTCCTGGGCGATCTTCGGCTCCCCTCACGCCAATGCCATTTTCGGCGGCGGCGCGTTCCCGCTGGCCGGGTGGTGGTTCTTCGTGTTCCTGCTGGTGGGCGTGGGGGTGGCCGCGGGCGCGGGCATCCTGCTGGGGCTCCCGGTGCTGCGGCTGCACGGCGACTATCTGGCCATCGTGACGCTCGGGTTCGGCGAGGTCATCCGCGTGCTCGCCAACAATCTCGACAAGCCCATCAACATCACGAACGGGCCCAAGGGGATCACCCCGATCGTGAGGCCGCCCATCTTCTTCGACTCGCTGCTCCGCGCGATCGGGATCGAGGCCAGTCCCAACGTCGTCTACCCGCTCTACCTCTACTTTCTCGTGCTCGTCATCGTGGGCGTCACCGTGCTGGTGAACCGGCGACTGGAAGATTCGCACGTCGGGCGCGCCTGGGAGGCGATCCGGGAGGATGAGACCGCCGCCCAGGCCATGGGCGTCCCGCTGGTCCGGATGAAGCTCCTCGCCTTCGCCTGCGGCGCTTCCTTCGCGGGCGCGGTCGGGGTTCTCTTCTCCGCCAAGCAGGTCTTCATCAATCCCGAGTCGTTCACCTTCATGGAGTCCATCGGCGTGCTCGCCATGATCATCCTGGGCGGGATGGGCTCGATCCCGGGCGCCATCCTGGGGGCCACCGTGGTGACCGTGCTCAACCTCCAGGTCCTCAAGGGGCTCTCTCTCTGGCTCAACGAGCTCCGCAACGCGGGCGTCGAGATCTTCGGCTACAGCCTGGCCAACCTGCCGACTCAGCTCGAGCCGGCCAAGTACGAGCGGATGGTGTTCGGGCTGATCCTGGTGCTCATGATGATCTTCCGCCCGCAGGGCATCCTGCCGGCACGGCGCCGGCGCCGGGAGATCGAGGAGAGCCGCTGACGTGGCGCTGCTGGAAGCGCGGGGCATCACCAAGCGATTCGGCGGGCTGACCGCGCTCAACTCGGTGGACTTCGAGCTGTCGGAAGGCCACATCGCCTCGATCATCGGCCCCAACGGGGCCGGCAAGACGACCTTCTTCAACGTGTTCACCGGCATCTACATCCCGGAGGAGGGCACCGTGACCTTCCGGGGCGTCCCCGTGCTCGGCCGGCGGCCGGACCAGATCACCGCGCTCGGCATCTGCCGCACCTTCCAGAACATCCGGCTCTTCGGCAACATGACCGCCGTCGAGAACGTTCTGGTGGGCATGCACAGTCGGGTGCCGCTCCGTCTGTGGGACGTGCTCAGCCGCAACCCGGAGTGGCGCGATCAGGAGCGCGCCCTCTGGGAGCGAGGAGCCGAGCTGCTGGCGGTCGCCGGGCTCCGGAACAAGGGGAACGAGCTCGCCCGCAACCTGCCGTACGGAGAGCAGCGACGACTGGAGCTGGCGCGCG
This sequence comes from Candidatus Deferrimicrobiaceae bacterium, assembly GCA_035463855.1. Lineage (GTDB taxonomy): Bacteria > Methylomirabilota > Methylomirabilia > Rokubacteriales > CSP1-6 > CAMLFJ01. Next base: position 2,787 of record DATHSW010000120.1, read on the forward strand.
CCCTGGCCTCCGGTCCCGCCCTCCTGCTGCTCGACGAGCCCACCGCGGGCATGACCCAGGGCGAGGCGCGCGACCTCATGGCGCTCCTGCGCCGGCTCGTGGAGGAGCGGAAGCTGACACTACTCCTGATCGAGCACAACATGCGCGTGGTCATGGAGGTATCGGACCACGTCACGGTGCTGGACTACGGCGAGAAGATCGCGGAGGGCCGTCCGGCCGAGGTCCAGAGGGACCCGCGGGTCATCGAGGCGTATCTCGGGCGGCGGCGGTGGACGCCGGGCGCGGGTGCGCTGGGCGGGGCGCATGCTTGAGGTCCGCGATCTCCACGTTTACTACGGGGAGATCCACGCCCTCAAGGGCATCTCGTTCACGGTGCGGCAGGGCGAGATCGTGACGCTGCTGGGCAACAACGGCGCGGGCAAGACGACCACCCTGCGCACGCTCTCGGGCCTGCTGGCCGCCCGCGGCGGCGATGTCCAGCTCGAGGGCACCTCGCTCCTCGGCACCGCGCCCCACGACGTCGTGCTCAAGGGCATCACCCATGTGCCCGAGGGCCGGCGCATCTTCAATCGCCTCACCGTCGTCGAGAACCTGGAGATGGGCGCCTACACCCGCGGCGACACGGGCATCGCCCAGGACATGGACCACGTGTTCACGGTGTTCCCGCGCCTCAAGGAGCGGCACACACAGATCGCGGGCACGCTCTCCGGGGGCGAGCAGCAGATGCTGGCCATCGGACGCGCGCTGATGGCGAAGCCACGTCTGCTCTTGCTCGATGAACCGTCCATGGGGCTGGCGCCGGTGCTGGTGGAGCAGATCTTCGAGACGGTGCTGACCATCAACCGCCAGGGCGTCACCATCCTGCTCGTCGAGCAGAACGCGGCCATGGCCCTGTCGATCGCCGAGCGGGGCTACGTGCTCGAGACCGGCCGGCTCGCCCTGGAGGGCCGCGCGCGCGAGCTGGCCGACAACCCCGAAGTCCGCCGGGCCTATCTGGGCGAGGCCTGACAGGAGGAGCGCGTGAAGAGCCAGGGGCTCACGTACGAGGAGCACGCGGTCGGAGCGGTGTACCGGACCCTCGGCCGCACGGTGTCGGAGGCGGACATCTGCGCCTTCGTGAACCTGTGCGGCTTCAACGAGCCGCTGTTCATGGACATGGAGTACGTCGCGAAGGAATCGGTGTTCAAGGGCCGCGCCGCGCCCGGGGCCATGACCTTCTCTCTCTCCGAGGGCCTGATCATGCAGACCGGCCTCATCCACGGCACCGGCATGTCGTATCTCGGCAGCGAGATCCGCATCGTTGCGCCGGTGCTGGAGGGCGACACGCTCCGGGTCAGCGTGACGATCACGGACAAGCGCGAGACCAAGAAGCCCGACCGCGGCATCGTCACCTACCGGCACGAGGTGACGAACCAGCGCGGCGAGGTCGTCCTGGAGGCCACCGTCAAGCGGATGATCAAGCGCAAGTCGGCGTGATGCGGATCCTCGGCCGCGAGGTCCTGGAGGCGCTGCTGCCTCCCGCCGACGTGATCGCGGCCGTGGAGCGTGCCTTTCGCGAGTGCGCCGCCGGGCGGGCCGCCGCCCTGCCCCGCGCGATGTTGCCGGTGGGGCGTGATGGGGTCTTCCTGGCCATGGTCTCGGCCCTGCCCCGGCTGGGCGCCCTCGGCACCAAGCTGGTGATGGTGGTGGAGGGCAACCGGCGTCGCGGGCTGCCCACCATCCACGCCGTCTATCTCCTCACCGATCCCGAGACCGGCGCCCCGCTGGCCCTGCTGGAGGGCGGCTTCCTCACCGGGATCCGAACGGGCGCGACGTCCGCCGTGGCCGCCCGCCACCTCGCCCGCCCTGACTCCCGGGTCGTGGCCTGCTTCGGCGCCGGGGTGCAGGCCCGGTTCCAGCTCCTCTGCCTGAGCCGGGTCCTGCCCCTCGCCGAAGTACGGGTGGTGGGCCGCGACCCCGGAAGGACCGCCGCCTTCGCGGAGGGGATGCGGCGAGAGCTGGGCGTCGCCGTCCAAGTCGAGACCAGCCGGAAGGCCGCGGTGACCGGAGCCGACATCATCACGTGTGCCACCACCTCGTCACGACCGGTCTTCTCGGGCCGGGACCTGGCGGCCGGCGCCCACGTGGACGCCGTGGGAGCGTTCCGCCCCACGACCCGTGAGGTCGACACGATGACCATCCGGAAGTCCCGGGTGGTGGTGGATACCTATGAAGGGGCCTGGGAAGAAGCCGGGGACCTGCTGATCCCGATCAAGGCGGGCGCCATCACCCGGCGCCACATCCGGGCGGAGCTGGCCGAGCTGGTGGCCGGCACCCGGCCGGGCCGGACCTCACCCCGTGAGATCACCCTGTTCAAGTCGGTGGGATACGCTCCGGAAGACGCGGTGACCGCCCGGCTGGCTTATGACCGGGCGGTGGCGGCGGGTCTCGGCGCCGAAGTGAGTCTATGAGCGGAAGCGAGCACCCCGTGCCTTCGGCGCGGGCCACCGCCCTGGAGCTCGAGGGTGACGCCCAGTGCGACCGGGAGCACTACGGGGACGGCGCGCTCTGCCGCTTTCCCCAGGGGCGCTTCAAGTCATTGGAATAGCCGCGCAAAATTGCCGGGCGGCAACCCCATCCCGCGCGTCCCCGGCCGGCTGTCCCGCAGCATCCGCTGTCGGAAAAATACCCCCAGCCACTATATTGGAAGTAGCCGAAGGTATCCCATGAGGCCGACGGGCGAAGAGACGAATAGGCTCGGGAGGTGGCTGCCGAGCCTGGCGGCGGCCCTGGCCTTCCTCGCCTTCCTTCCGGCGCTCGAGGCCACGTTCGTCAACTGGGACGACGAGGCGAGCTTCCTTACGAATACCGCGTACCGTGGGCTCGGCTCGGCTGAGCTCCGGTGGATGTTCACCACCACGTTCCTCGGTCATTGGAGCCCGCTCACCTGGATCACCTGGAGCCTCAACTACGTCACGGGTGGCCTCGACCCGTGGGGCTATCACCTCGGCAACCTGCTCCTTCACTCGGCCAACGTGGCCCTCCTCTGGCTCGTCGCGCGCCGGCTGCTCGCGATCGGGGCGGGCGCACCGATCACGAGCTCGGTGATCGCCTCCGGCGCGACCATCGCGACGCTGGTCTGGGGCCTGCATCCGCTGCGCGCTGAGGCCGTCGCCTGGGCGAGCGCGCGGCGGGACGTGCTGTGCGGGCTCTTCTATCTTCTGGCGGTGCTGGCGTATCTGCGTGGCGTTGCTGGAGGTGCCGGGATCGAGCGCCGGTGGTGGGGCCTCTCGGTGGGAGCCTTCGCGGCGGCGCTCTCGTCGAAGAGCATCGCGATGACGCTGCCGCTCACCCTGGTGCTGCTGGACGTGTATCCGCTCCGCCGTCGCGGGCTCGGCGGGTGGGTACTCGCACGTGAGAAGCTGCCCTACGCGATGCTTGCCGCCGCGGCCGGCGTGGTGGCGTTTGTTGCGCGGCAGGAGAGCGGCAATATCACGGCCTACGCACAGTACGGGGTGGGCGCCCGCCTCGCATTGGCCGCTCACACCCTGTGGTTCTCCTGGTGGAAGTCTCTCTGGCCGGCCGGCCTCTCCCCGATGTACGAGCTGCCCCAACGCGTCGATCTCGGCCAGGTGCGGTTCCTCGGGGCGGTGCTGGCCGTGGCCGCTCTCACCGCCACGCTCGTGCTCCTTCGGCGGCGGTGGCCCGCGGGGCTTGCCGCCTGGGCCCAGTCGGTCATCGTGCTGGTGCCGATCAGCGGTGTGGTCCACTCGGGCAACCAGCTCGCCGCCGACCGCTACAGCTATCTTTCGGGCTTGGGACTTGCAATCCTAGCCGGCGCCGGACTCGTCTGGGCGTTGCGGCATGCCGGCGGCCAGCCGGCGCGGCGCTGGATACATCCCCTCGCGTGGGTGGCCGCCGCGCTGGTCGTGGTGGCGCTCGGAGCGACCGCGCGAACCCAATCGGCGATCTGGACGGACTCCGAGACGCTCTGGCGGCGGGCCGTCGAAGTCGATCCGACCTGCTCCCTCTGCGAGAGCAATCTCGGCCGGGTGGTGGCGCGTCCGGGGCGCTTCGCGGAGGCCGAGACGCACGTGCGACGTGCGATCACGCTTCGTCCCGATCGCCCGGGCCCGCACGAGAACATGGGCATGATCATGCTCGCTCAGAGCCGCCACCATGAGGCGGAGGAGCACTTCCGGCGCGCCGCGACGCTCCATCCCGACCGCGCGGCGTCCCGGAACGCGCTGGGCGTGGCGCTGGCCAACCAGGGGCGCGACCGCGAGGCCGAGGCGGAGTTCCAGGAAGCGGCCCGGCTGTCGCCCCGACTCGTGGATGCCCCCGCCAACCTGGGTGTCCTCTACACGAGGCGCGGCCGCTTCGGGGAGGCGATCGTCCCGCTCCGGCGCGCCCTTGCGCTCGACGGCGGACAGGCCGGGCTCAGGGCCGAGCTCGGCCGAGCGCTACGGGGCCGCGCCATCGAGCTCGTGCGCGAGGGCCGGCTCGGGGAGGCTGCGCCGCTCTGGCAGGAAGCGGCGCCCCTCGCGGGCGACGACCCCGATCTCCTTCGAAGCTTGGGCCAGGCACTCGTGGAACAGGGCAAGGGCGTCGAAGCCATCCCTATCCTCGAGCGGGCCGTCACTCTGGCTCCCCAACGTGGAGCGGAGCGGTTCTGGCTGGCGCGCGCCTATCGGCTCGCCGGACGGATACCCGAGGCCGACCGCGAGACGGCGACGCTGCGCGAGCTGGCCCCGGCATACGCGGCCGAGCTCGGGCGATGACCCGCCTGCCGCGGGCGCTGCCGCTTCTCGTCGGCGTCCTCGCTTTCGTCGCGTTCCTGCCTGCCCTCGACGGAGGATTCGTGGACTGGGACGACGACCGAAACTTCCTGTGGAATACGGGATACCGCGGCCTCGGCCTGCGAGAACTACAGTGGATGTTCACCGCGACCTGGATGGGGCACTACATCCCGCTCACGTGGCTGAGCCTCGGGGTCAACTATGCGCTCGGGGGCATGGAGCCGTGGGGCTACCATCTGGGCAATCTCCTTCTCCACGCGGCGAACGCGTCGCTCCTCTTCTTCGTTGCGCGTCGACTCCTCACGGTTGCCGTCATCTCGCCTGCCCCTCGCGGGAACGCAGAGGGTGATGGCAGGGGTGACCGGACGCACCAGCCGGCAGGCGGCGGGGTCGTTGCCTTGGGCGCCGCCGTCGCGGCCCTTCTGTGGGCGCTCCACCCCCTTCGCGTGGAGTCAGTGGCGTGGGTTACGGAGCGGCGAGACGTACTGTGCGGCTTCTTCTATCTCCTGGCCGTGCTCGCCTACCTTCAGGGGACGACGCGGGAGCGCACGCTCTCCGGCCGTTGGCTCGCGGCATCCCTCGCGGCGTTCGCGGCGGCGCTCGGCTCGAAGGCCATTACGATGACGCTGCCGGTGACCCTGCTCGTGCTCGACGTCTATCCGCTCCGCCGCCTTCGCCTCGGCTGGCCGGCCCTCGTCAGGGAGAAGCTGGGGTACTTCGCGCTCGGAGCTGTCGGCGCGGTGGTCGCGAGCTGGGCGGTCACCCGTGGGGCGGGCTGGACAAGCTACGACGCCTACGGGCTCGAGGCTCGGCTGGCCATGACCGGCTACAGCTTCGGGTTCTATCCATGGAAGCTAGTCTGGCCGGTGGGGCTCTCTCCGCTCTACGAGCTTCCCGCCCGCGTCCGTCTTCTCGACGCCGAGTTCCTCTGGCCGACCATCGGTGTGGTCGCGGTCACCGCCATCCTGCTGCTCGGTCGCCGCCGGCTCCCGGGCGCCCTCGCCGCCTGGCTTCAGTCCATCATCGTGCTGGCGCCGGTGAGCGGCATCGCCCACGCCGGCCACCAGCTCGCCCACGATCGCTACAGCTATCTCTCTGGTCTTGGGTTCGCCGTCCTCGCGGGAGCGGTGGTGACGTGGCTCGGCCGGCAGCGGACGCGCGGTCGAGTGAGTCGATGGGTGTTCGCGGCGGCGGTGGCGACGGTGGTGGTCGCCCTGGCCGGACTCGGCGCGGGCAGCTCGGCCCATAGCCGTATCTGGCGCGACTCCGAGAGCCTGTGGCGCTCGGCCGTCGCGGCCGATCCCACGTGCGCGATGTGCCACCACAACCTCGGCAACGTTCTGCTGGCGGCCGGCCTCAAGCGAGAGGCGGAAGCTGAGATCACCCGTGCCGTCGCGCTGCGGCCGGAGCGGGCGACGGCGCACAATAGCCTCGGGGCTCTCTTCGTGGAGCAGGGCCGGCTCGGCGAGGCCGAGGCCGAGTTCCGTGAGGCGATGCGCTTGACTCCGCACTACGCCGAGGCCACCGCGAACCTGGGCGCACTCTATGCCCGACAACGGAGATACGCCGAGGCCATTGCCGAGCTGCGCCGCGCTATTGCCCTCTCCCCGCAGCTCGGCAACGCGCGGGGCAACCTCGCCTTTGCCCTCGACAACCTGGGGGCCGAGCTCGCCCGGGAGGGCAAACCAGCCGAAGCGGTCGCCCTTTTCAGAGAGGCGACCGACCTCCTGCCCGCGGAGCCCGCCTTTTGGCGGAACCTCGGTCAGGCCCTGGTGGAGGACGGGAAGATCGCCGAGGCCGTTCCGCCGCTCGAGCGCGCCGTGGAACTCCGGCCCATGGGCGCGGCTGAGCGGTTCTGGCTGGCGCGGGCCTACCTGCTCGCGGACAAGCCGCTCGAAGCGCAAGCGCAGATGGGAGTGCTCAGATCGCTGGACGCGGCGGCGGCGGCGGGGCTGTCCGACACGCGGCCGCCGAATCGATCGAGGGTCTTTGTCGGTCGGGGCTCCGAACCCGAGAAGCCCCGCCCGACCCCGCGGTAGGGGAATACGACGACCATCCGGAAATCCCGGGTGGTGGTGGATACTGTGGATACTTATGAAAGGGAGGCAGCCGGCGGGGCCGGACCTCGCCCCAGGAGATCGAGGTGAGACTATGACCACGATGACGCCGGGCGCTTACCTGCGCCTCGGCGAGGACGTCCTCGCGCAGGTGACGGGCTACGCCACCCCGTGCCTCTCCCTCACCACCGGAGATCCCGTGCAGCTTCTCACGGAAGACGAGGCCCTGACCCTGATCGGGCCCCGATGAGGACGGCCGACGCCGTCATCATCGGCGGTGGGGTGACCGGCGTCTCCATCGCGTTCCACCTGGCCGGCCTGGGCGTCCGCCGCATCGTCGTGCTCGAGCGGAAGTTCCTGGGGGCCGGCGGCACCGGTCGGTCGGTGGGCATCATCCGGCAGCTCTACCCGACCCGCGAGACGAGCGAGATGGTGCTCCGGTCGCTCGCGATCTTCGAGCGCTTCGGCGAGGCGGTGGGCGGAGTATCGGGCTTCGTCAAGACCGGCGTCCTGATCGGGGTCTCGCCCGCCATGCGGCCGACGCTCGAGCGGACGCTGGTGCTCCAGAAGGGCATCGGCATCCAGGCCGAGATCGTGGACCCAGCCGACCTGGGCCGCATCGAGCCCCGGATCGATCCGTCGGGGCTCGGCGCCGTCCTGTGGGAGCCGGGCTCCGGTTACGGCGATCCCAGCGCGGTGACCGCGGGCTTCGCGGACGCGGCGCGTCGCCGCGGAGTCGTGATCGAGCAGGGGCTCGAGGTGGTCGCGATGCGCCGCCAGGCTGGGCGCGTCATCGGCGTGGACACCGCGGGGGGCGAGCGGATCGACGCGCCGGTCGTCATCAACGCGGCCGGTCTCTGGGCGCCCCGGGTCGCGCGGCTGGCCGGCGTGGAGCTGCCCATCGTGATCGGCCGCCATCCGGTCTTCACGGTGGCGCGCGACGCGGGCTTCGGCCCCGCTCATACCGTCTACCTGGACCTGGCCGGGGGCAGCTACGTGCGACCCGAGACCGGCAACCTCACCCTGACCGGATCGCTCACCGACGACGAGACCCAGCACCCGATGGACCCCGAGCTGCTCGGCAGCGAGGCCGGCTTCGACGAGGCCGCGGAGGTGTTGGCCCGCACCGCCCGGGCCATCCCCGCGCTGGCCGACGCGCGCTTCAGCCGCGGCTACGCGGGGGCCTTCGACATCACGCCGGACTGGATGCCGATCCTCGACGAGTCCCCGGTGCGCGGTTTCTGGATCGCGGCCGGCATGTCGGGCCACGGCTTCAAGCTGTCTCCGGCGGTGGGCGAGATGATGGCCACCCTGGTCACGGGCACCCGCTCCCCGGTCAGCCCGACGCCGTTCCGCCTCGATCGCTTCGGCGAGGCCGCGGCGACCGGGACCTTCGTCTCCTCGTATCTAGGCCCGAGCGAATGACACGACTCCGCCGTCAGGGCTCTCGGCCGTGACCACTCGGATCCGCGTCCTGATCCTGTTGTTCTGGGCCCTGGTGTGCTTCGCGATCGTCACGACCGGCGGGCTCAAGTACAACCACTACGGGATCCACTACGGCTCTCACGGCTGGGGCCCGCCCGAAGTCGCCTTCCTCTTCCACTACCTGCTCTTCGGTACCACCGCGGCGCTCCTCCTCGGGGCCGCGTTCGACCTCGCGATCGGCCGACGCCTGACCGCGGGCTGGGACCGCCTGGCCACCCTGTCGTCCCGATCGGCCTGGACCGTCACCGCGGTGCTCTCCGCCGCCGTCTTCGGGCTCGTCACCGTCGCGCGCTACGAGCTGCTCGGCGACACCGCCATCACCGACGACGAGAACGTCTACAGCTTCATGGCCCGGACGTTCGCGAGCGGCCGCCTCTATCTTCCCTCGATGCCCGCGCCGGTGCGCCCCTTCTTCGACAACCACTTCCTCGTCAACGACGGGAAATGGTACGGCATCTACTTCCCCGGGCATCCGGCCCTGCTCGCCCTGGGGGAGCGGCTCCACCTGATGCACTGGGTGCCGGCGGTGTCGGCCACTCTGACGGTGCTGCTGACCTTCGCGGTCGGGCGGCGCGTCTTCGGGCAGCGGGCCGCGCTGCTCGCCTTGCCGCTGCTGGCCGTGTCGCCCTTCTTCATCCTGTCCTCGGCGACCCTGCTGGCCCACTCCACCGCCGGGCTACTGCTCATGGCCTTCGTGTACGCGGCCCTCCGGGTCCTGGAGCACCCCGAGCGCGGGGTCTGGTGGCTGGCGGCCGCGGTCGTGCTGAGTGGCGCGGGCCTCACCCGGCCGTTGTCGGCGGCCGCCTTCGCCGTGCCGTGGCTGATCGTGCTGGCCACCACGCTCCGCCGCGCTCGGGCCCGCGTCTGGAGCGGCGCCGCGCTCTTCTGCCTCGTCGGAGCGGCGTCGGTCGGACTGCTCGCCGCGTACCACGTGGCGCTGTCCGGCGACCCGCTGACGACCGGGTATCACACCTTCAGCCAGATCAACCGCTTCACCTTCACGCTGGGAGCGCTGGTCGCGCCCGCGCCCTACCCGAGCCTGTTCGAGCTCGGCTACACCCTCGCCCGCCTGAACTTCTGGCTCTTCGGCTGGCCCGTCTCCCTCGCCTTCCTGCCCTTCTTCCGCCGCAGCCGCGAGGGCGTCGCCCTCCTGCTCGCCCCGGCCGCCGTCGTCCTGCTCTTCGCGCTCACCACCGTGCCCAGCATCAACGTGGTCGGCCCGGTGCACTACGCGGAGCTGATCGCGCCCCTGGTGCTCGTCTCGGCCAGCGGCATCGAGGAGCTCGCGCTATGGGTCCGCACCCGGCTCAACGTGAGCGCGGGCCGGGTGCTCGCCCTCCCGATCGCCGCGACGCTGTGTGCGCTCGTCCTGTACGTTCCGCTCTACGTCGGGTCGCTGAGCGCGATGGCGAGCATCGCGCGGGCACCGTATGACCTGGTAGAGGCGGCGCGGCTCGACCACGCCGTCGTCTTCGTGCGGTCGCTCGGAGCCCTCGACTTCCCTCCGTGGAGCTGGGCCTACTATCCCCGCAACCCTTCCCCCGCGCTCGCCGACCGGGTCCTGTACGTCCGGGATCTGGGTGAGGAGCGCAACCGGGAGCTGATACGCTTCCTGCCGGACCGCGCGCCATTCTGGATGGGCGTCCGGGGTGGCCAGCTCGTGCTGGTGCCGCTGGCACGATGAGCCGGCCGGCGCAGCGCTGGATCACCCCGCTCGTTCTGCTGATGCTCACGGTCGGCTACGTGTACGTGTTGCGCGACGTCTTCGTCACGCATCGGTTCATGCTCACGCACGACAGCGTCGCCAACTTCGCGCCGTACCAGTTTGCCTTCACCGGGGTGCGCAACGGCGCGCTTCCGCTGTGGAGCGCCGAGATGAACGCCGGGGAGCCACTCTGGCCGATCGCGGAGCTGCATCCAGCCTACGAGCCGATCCCGATCCTGGTCTTCACCATCGCGACGTGGCTGGGGGCCACCGGCATCACCGCGTTCTCGTTCGTCCTGCTGGTGTGGCTGCTCGGATTCGCCTTCGGCGGGTGGCTGCTCGCCCGGAACATCGGCTTGAGTCCGATCAGCCAGATCTTCGTCTTCACACTACTCCTCTGGTCGAGCGTAGGCATCCTGATGCTCTATCAGAGCCAGTATCTCGTCATCGCGAGATGGGTACCCCTGACCCTGGCGACCGGCTGGTGGTTCCTGCAGCGCCCGGGAGTCTCGCGGGCGGCCCTATTCGGCGTCGTGCTCGGGCTTGCGCTGCCCGGCTACCAGACCCCGTACGTCGCCCTGTTCGCGGTCGTCCTCGCATGCGCTGGCGGACGGGAGACCTTCGTGCTCCTCAGCCGGATCCCCCGCTCCGTGCTGGGAGTCGCGGCCCTGTTCACCCTGGCGATCCTGCTGCCGACCTTGACCGCGGGGGCCGAATGGCTCGGCATGGCGCCCGTCGCGCGCGCGGCCTGGCCGCGAGGCACGCGAGCGGTGCTGCTCCCCGACGTGCTCGCCCCGCTCCTCGGACAGATTGCGTCCGAGTCCGTGCTGTACGTGGGCGTGGTACCCCTGCTTCTCGCGCTCGCGGCCGGCGTGGCGGCTCTCCGGAGTCAGGACCGGCGGGCGCGGTTCTGGGCGTGGACCACGGTCGGCACGATGCTCGTGTTCCTCGGAGCCCCCGAGATGATCACCGGCCGGGATCAACCCTTCCTGTTCGTCCGGGACTGGACCTTCGTACTGCCGCTCGTCGTGTTGAGCGCGGCGATGCTCGGAGGCGTCGGGCTCGACCACGTGCGCTCCCTCCTGCCCTCCCGCTGGGCGCTCCCGATCGCAGCCGTCCTGACCGCTCTCGCCTTTCTGGATCTGTCCACTTTTGCGAGCACTCACTATCGCCGCATCGCGTTTCCGCGTACCCCGGAGCTCCAGGCTCGGGAGCCCGCGCCGGTCCGGCCGGTGGCGGACTTTTCGATGTTCCGGCGCAAGGAGTTCGACATCGCCGCACACGCGCCCTTCCACAAGCAGGGGCCAGCGGTGTTTGGAATCCCAAGCGCGTACCTGGACCCGGAGCCGTTCGCGCCCCCATACCGGCCTCTGGTCGCGCTCGGACAGATCTACACGCATGGCTCCCACTACCTACGCCTGCCGCGATACGAGGTGGTGTTGACCGGCATACCCCGACCGGCGTTCGACTGCATCGCGGGAGTCACGTGTCCGATCGTTCGCCTGGTCGAGACCGGTCTCTCCGCTCCGGACTTCGGAGCCGCGCTGGCCATGCTCACTCGACTAACGCTCGAACACCTCAACCACGTGATCGTGGTCGAAGCAGGTGATCTCGGCGGGCCGGTCCGCCGAGCCGAGCCCGCGGTCGCCGCTCGAGACCGCGGCCCGGTTGGCACGTTCAGTCTCGTGAGATATCGCGCCGACCTGGTGGAGCTAGATGTCCACATGCACCGCCCCGGGTTCCTGTATTACGCGGACGGCTATGCGCCGGAGTGGACGGCGCGGGTCGACGGCACGCCGGCTCAGGTCCTCGCCGCGAATGGGGCCTTCAAGGCGGTCCACCTGGCCGCCGGCTCCCACCGCGTGGTCCTGACCTACCAGCCGTGGCGGTATGTCGTGGCCTTCGCGATCCGGATCATCGGAGTCTTCGGAGGCCTCCTCGTGTTCCTCCTGACCCGGTCGGCGGGATCGATCTGTCAGAGGGCTCCCGTGGAGTCATCCTGACGTCCCTGCTAAGATAGGCGCCGTGACAGCACCCGGCCCCCTCGTCGGAATCCTCATGGGCTCCAGGTCCGACTGGGAAACCATGGCCAACGCGGCGAAAGCCCTCGACGCGCTCGGCATCCCCTACGAGGTCAACGTGATGTCGGCCCACCGGACGCCCGCGCTGGTGGACGAGTACGTGAGCGCCGCCGAGGCGCGGGGCCTCGAGGTCATCATCGCGGGGGCCGGCGGGGCCGCGCACCTGGCCGGGGTGAGCGCGGCGCGCACGCTGCTGCCGGTCCTCGGGGTGCCGATCCAGTCCAAGGCGCTCAACGGGATGGACTCGCTGCTGTCCACCGTGCAGATGCCGGCCGGCGTCCCGGTCGGCACGCTGGCCATCGGCAACGCGGGGGCCACCAACGCGGGGCTGCTCGCCGCCGCGATCCTGGCCAACAAGCATCCCCAGATCCGCGCCGCGCTCCGGAAGTACCGTGACGCGCAGACACAGGCCCTGTTGGGGCAGACCGATCCGCGCACGTAACGCGCCCACGCACGGAGGCATGCCATGGCGACCATGAGCCCGTTCCGCACCCAGCTCGAGCAGGCGGTCAATGCCCGGCACAGCCGGATGAACCCGTTCACCGAGAAGTGGGTGAACGGCGAGTTGACGCGCACCCAGCTCGGCCAGTGGGTCTGCCAGCACTACCAGTACGTCTCGCAGTTCGCCCGCTGGTGCGCGCTCGTCTACGGGGGCTGCCCGGATCCCGACGCCCGTGACTTCCTGCTCGAGAACATCATCGAGGAGGAGTCCGGCACCAAGCACGTGGACCTCCTGATCCGCTTCGGCGAGGCGTGCGGGGTGAGCCGCGCCGAGGTCGAGAGCACGCGGCAGCTGCCGAGCACCCGCGGCCTGACCGCGTGGTGCTACGAGACGGCGCGCCAGCCGTTCCACGTGGCGGCGGCCGGGCTGCTGGTGGGCCTCGAGTCGCAGGTGCCGGGCATCTACAAGCGCAATCTGCCGCCGCTCAAGACCCACTACGGCTTCACCGATCACGAGGTGGAGTTCTTCGCCATCCACATCGAGGCCGACGAGATCCACGGTGAGCGCGGATATCAGATCGTGGAGCGCCACAGCACGACGCCCGAGATGCAGCGCGAAGCCGCCCTGGCCGTGCGCGAGGCCACCGAGATGCGCTGGCAGTACATGACCGGGCTCCACCGCGCCTTCGTCCTCAAGGAAGACGCGTGAGCGGGGCCCGGCGCGTCGCCTCGCTGGAGGAGGTGCCGGCCGGGCAGCCGACGCTGGTGGACCTCGATGGCGCCCGGATCGTGCTCGCCCGGGTCGGCGACACGGTCTACGCCCTGGGCGACGTTTGCGCGCACCGGGGCGGCCCCCTGAGCGACGGCAAGCTCAACGGCAGCCGGCTCGCCTGCCCGTGGCACGGCTGGATGTACGACGTCCGGACCGGCCAGTGCCTCTTCCCGGGCCGCGGCGCGAGCGTGCCGGTCTACCCCGTGCGCATCGACGCGGGCGCAATCTTCGTGGAGCTGCCGTGATCACGGTCAAGCGGCTCACCCTGGAAGACGCCCTCCTGCTGCTGGCCGCCGCCGAGGCGAAGGCGCGCGAGATCGGGGTCACCGAGACGATCTGCGTCTGCGACGACGGTGGACATCCCATCGCGCTCCACCGCATGACCGGCGCGCGCATCACCGGCGTGGAGATCGCCATTGCGAAGGCCTTCACCGCCGCCGGGCATCGCCGGGCCACCCACAAGTTCAACCAGCCGCCGAGCGGTCCCGCCCTGCCCGGCAACGAGGCCTTCGGCATCCACGCCATGCATCCCGGCCGCTTCGCGGTGTTCGTGGGCGGATTCCCGATCGAGGTGGACGGCGACGTGGTCGGCGGTATCGGGATCAGCGGAGGCAACGGCGAGCAGGACACCGCGGTGGGGACCGCGGCCCTCGAGGCCTTCGAGCGCCACCTGAGATCGACGGGTGCCTAGCCGCGGCGCGATGCCGCAGTGATGCCCCGCCCTCGCACCGCCGCCTGGGCCGTCCCGGTCGGGATCGCTTTCTTCACCGCCGCGGTCTTCCTGCCCGTCCTCCGCGCCGGCTTCGTGGACTGGGACGACCCCACCAACTTCCTGGAGAACCCGTACTACCGGGGACTCGGGTGGCGACAGCTCCGCTGGATGCTGACCGCGAACGTGATGGGCCACTGGATCCCGGTCACCTGGCTGACGCTCGGCGCCGACTTCGCGGTGTGGGGGATGAACCCGTTCGGCTACCACCTCACGAACCTCCTGCTGCACACTGCGAGCGCGGTCCTCTTCTATTTCGTCTCGCGGCGCTTGCTGGGGCTCGCGATGCCGGCCACCTCTCCGGGCTTGCTGCGCCTCGGCGCGGCGGCGGCCGCGCTCTTCTTCGCGGTCCACCCGCTCCGGGTGGAGTCGGTCGCGTGGATCACCGAGCGGCGCGACCTCACGTCGGGCCTGTTCTTTCTCCTGACGATCCTCGCGTACCTCAAGGCCCACGAGCGGCCGCCCGCGGTGAGGTTGGGCTTCCGTCTGGCCGCGCTGGGCGCGGCGGCGCTGGCGCTCGCCTCCAAATCCATCGTGATGGGCCTACCGCTGGTCCTGCTCATCCTCGACGTCTACCCGCTGGGTCGGCTCGGCCCCCGCGTCCAGGACTGGTGGAGCGCCCGCGCCTGGCCGGTCTGGCGGGAGAAGATCCCCTTCGCGCTCCTCGCGGTCGGCACCGGGGCCGCCGCCTACCTGGTCCAGCGGAGCACCGGGTATCTGACCCCCGCCGACCCGCTCTCACGAATCGGCATGGTCGCGTACAACGTGTGGTTCCACGTCTGGAAGACGGTGGCTCCGCTGAACCTGGGCCCGATCTACGAGCTGCCGCTACGGGTGAATCCACTCGAGCTGCCCTACTTGCTGAGCGCGGCCGGCGGCCTGGCGATCACCGCCGCGGCATGGCTCCTGCGGCGACGCTGGCCTGCGGGCCCTGCAATCTGGGCCTTCTACCTGGTGATGCTTGCCCCGGTGAGCGGCGTCGTCCACACCGGCAACCATCTGGGAGCGGATCGCAACACCTACGTGCCGTGCGCGGCCTTCGCGCTGCTGGTCGGAGCCCTCGCGATCGGCGTGGTCCAGGGCGGGCGGCGGCGCCGGCTACGCCGCCCCATCGTGGCGATGGCCCTCGGGGTGATGGGGATCTGGATCGCCGGGCTCGCGCTGACCGCGAGCGTCCAGTCGTCCGTCTGGCACGATTCGGAGACGCTCTGGCGCTACGCCATCGAGGTTGATCCGGGCTGCGCCATCTGCTTCCACAACCTCGGCGTCAACCTGAGCCGTCGTGGCGACCTGGCGGAGGCCCAGGCCTTCCTGGAGCGGGCGATCGCGCTGCGGCCCGACCAGTCCGAGTTCCACGGCAACTACGGGCCCGTCCTGATCCAGATGGGCCGGCGTCCGGAGGGCCTGGCCAAGCTCCGCTACCGCCTCGGCCACAACCCGCGGGACGTCAACACCCGCGTCAATCTGGGAATCGCTCTCATCGAGGACGGCCGCCCCGCGGACGCGATCGCGGAGCTCGAGCAGGCGCTGCGCGTCAAGCCGGACTCGGTGCCGGCCCTGAACTCCCTCGGCCGGGCGCTCCTCGCCGAGGGCCGCGTGGAGCCGGCACGGGGCGCCTTCGAGCGGGCGATCGCGATCCAGCCGGCGGATCCGGTCGCGCACCTGGGCCTGGCCCGCGCGCACCTCGCGCGCGGCGATCGCGCCGCCGCCCGGGAGCAGATCCCGGTCTTGCAGCGCCTCGACCCGCGGCTCGCCCGCATGCTCGAGCAGGAGATCCGGTGAGCGCGCGCGAATTCGGTGTAGACTTCCCTCGCGACCACTGGAGTGATCCTCCACATGAGGTAGGCGAATGGCGACCAGCTCCAACCCCTCGCGGATCGGCGTGGACATCGGCGGCACCTTCACCGACCTGGTCTGGGTCGACGAGACCACCGGCGCCGTCCGGGTCGGCAAGCTCCTGACCACCCCGAAGGATCCGTCGCAGGCGGTGGAGGAAGGCGTGGTGACCCTGCTGCACGAGGCGGGTGCCGCCACCACCGCGGTGCGCGCGCTGATCCACGGCACCACGCTGGCCACCAACGCGCTGATCGAGCGCAAGGGCGCGCGGGTCGGCCTGCTCACCACCGCCGGGTTCCGGGACGCGGTCGAGATCGGACGGGAAGGCCGCTACGACATGTACGACCTCTTCATCGACCCGCCGGTGCCGCTCGTACCGCGCCAGCTTCGCCTCGAGGTCGCCGAGCGCGTGCAGGCCGACGGCTCCGTGCTGCGCCCGCTCGACGTGGCGCAGGCGCGCGGCGCGGTGGCCCGGCTCGTCGCCCTGGGGGTGGAGGCCATCGCGATCTGTCTGCTGCACGCCTACCGGAACCCGGTCCACGAGCGGGCGCTGGCCGGGCTCTGCGCCGAGCTCGCGCCCGGCGTGCCGGTCTCCTGCTCCTCCGACGTGGTGCCGGAGATCCGCGAGTACGAGCGCACGTCCACCACCACCGCCAACGTCTACGTGATGCCCCTGATGGCGCGCTACCTGGACGATCTTGAGCGCAAGCTGCAGGGGCTCGGCATCCCGGGGCGGCTCTACGTCATGATGTCGGCGGGCGGCATCGCCACGCCCGAGACCGCCAAGCGCGTGCCGATCCGCCTCGTGGAGTCGGGGCCCGCGGCGGGGGCGCTCGCGGCGGCGCGCATGGCCCGCCAGGTCGGCCTGGATCGGGTGTTGTCCTTCGACATGGGCGGCACCACCGCCAAGGCCTGCGTCATCGACCGGGGCGAGCCGCTGCTCGCGCGGGAGTTCGAGGTCGCGCGGGCCGACCGGTTCAAGAAGGGCTCGGGGCTGCCCATCCGCGTGCCGGTGGTGGAGCTGATCGAGATCGGCGCCGGTGGGGGCTCGATCGCGCGGCTCGACCGCATGGGGCTGCTCAAGGTCGGCCCGGACAGCTCGGGGGCGGATCCGGGCCCGGCGTGCTACGGACTGGGCGGCCACGAGGCCACCGTCACCGACGCCGACCTGATCCTGGGGTACCTCGACCCGGACTTCTTCCTGGGCGGCCGCATGCGGCTCGACGTGGAGGCGGCCCGCCGCGCCATCGAGGAGCGGGTGGCGCGTCCGATGGGCCTCGAGGTCACCGAAGCGGCGTGGGGCATCCACCGGGTGGTCAACGAGAACATGGCGGGGGCCGCCCGCGTACACGGCATCGAGCGCGGCAAGGACCTGCGCGGGTACCCGCTCTTCGCCTTCGGGGGCGCCGGCCCGGTACACGCCTGGCAGGTCGGTCGCATCCTTCGCGTGCCCCGCGTGCTCGTGCCCTTCGGGGCGGGCGCCCTCTCGGCCTACGGGCTGCTGGCCGCGCCGCTCGCCTTCGACTTCGTGCGCACCGCGCCGCAGCGCATGGCCGCGGCGGACTGGGCGCTGATCAACCGGCTCTTCGAGGAGATGGAATCGGAAGGCCGCCGCATCGTCCGCGGCGCCGGCGTGGCCGATCGGGACGTCACCATGCGCCGGAGCGCCGAGATGCGCTACCTGGGTCAGGGCCACGAGGTGGACGTCGAGATCCCGGCGGGCCCACTCGGCGCGGGCAGCCTGGCCGCGATCACCGCTTCGTTCGAGGCCGCTTACCGGCTCCTCTACAGCCGTACCCCGCAGGGCGTGCCATTGGAGGCGCTCAACTGGCGTGCCGTCGTCTCCGGCCCGCGCCCGGATGTCCTTGGGGTGTCCGCGGAGGGGGGGAGTGCGGGGGCCATCTCTGGGGCCCCGCAGATGAAGAAACACCGCGCCGCCTACTTCCCCGAGGCCCGGGGCTACGTGCAAACGCCCGTGTACGACCGCTACGCGCTCGGCCCGGGCGCGCGTCTCGCCGGCCCGGCCATCGTCGAGGAGCGCGAGTCCACCACCGTCATCGGCCCGAGCGCGGCGATCACGGTGGACGTGCACCGCACCCTGATCGCCGAGCCGGCGGCCGCGGAGGCCCGGTGATGGATCCGATCACGCTCGACATCTGCTGGAACCGGCTCATCGGGGTGGTCAACGAGCAGGCGGCCGCGCTGATGCGCACGTCGTTCACCTCGATCGTGCGAGAGGCGGGCGATCTCTCCGCGGGAGTTTTCGACCGGCGGGGTTACATGATCGCCCAGGCGGTCACCGGGACCCCGGGACACATCAACTCGATGGCGCTGGCCATGAAGCACTTCCTGGCCGCGTACCCGCTGGAGACGCTCCGGCCGGGCGACGTGCTCATCACCAACGATCCCTGGCAGACCTCCGGGCATCTCAACGACGTCACGGTCTGCAACCCGATCTTCCGCGGTCGGGACTGCGTCGCCTTCTTCGCCTCCACCTGCCACAGCGCCGACATCGGCGGCCACGTCCTCTCCGCGGAAGCGCGCGAGGTGTACG
Organism: Candidatus Deferrimicrobiaceae bacterium; assembly: GCA_035463855.1. Classification (GTDB taxonomy): domain Bacteria; phylum Methylomirabilota; class Methylomirabilia; order Rokubacteriales; family CSP1-6; genus CAMLFJ01. The sequence goes on from DATHSW010000120.1 coordinate 21,265, forward strand.
AGGAAGGGCTCTGCATCCCGATCATGAAGCTCTACGAGGCCGGCCGGCTAAACGAGTCGCTCGCCGCGATCATCCGGGCCAATACCCGCGTCCCGGACCTCGTGATGGGCGACTTCCACGCGCAGGTGGCGGGCGGCACCGTCGGAGGCGAACGCCTGCTCGAGTTCATGGACGAGTTCGGCCTCGAGCGGCTCGAGCCGTTGGCCGACGAGATCATCAGCCGCACCGAGCGGGCCATGCGCCAGGCGATCGCCGCGATGCGGCCCGGCGAGTACCGCTACTCCCTGACCTCGGACGGCTTCGACGAGCCGATCACCATCGCGGTGCGCTGTGAGGTCAAGGGGGACGACCTCCTGGTCGACTTCACCGGCTCCTCCCCCGCCAGCCGGCGCGGCATCAACGTGGTGATGAACTACACCGAGGCCTACACGACCTACGGGGTGAAGGTCATCGTGAGCCCCGACGTCCCCAACAACGAGGGCGCCTTCCGGGTCCTCCGCATCACCGCGCCGGAGGGTTCGATCCTGAACGTGCGCCATCCCGCGCCGGTGGCGGCCCGGCACATCGTGGGCCACTTCCTGCCCCACGCGGTGGCGGGCGCCCTGAAGGAGGCGCTGCCGGACCGGGTGATGGCCGAAGGCTCCGCCAATATCTGGGGGCTGCAGCTCACCGGCAAGAACGCCGACCACACGCCGTGGGTCTACACCTTCTTCAGCTCGGGCGGCACCGGGGCGCGGCCCCAGCAGGACGGTCTCTCCGCCACCGCGTTCCCGTCCGGCGTGCTCGGGACCCCGGTGGAGGTCATCGAGTCGCTCGCGCCGCTGCTGATCGAGCGCAAGGCCCTCCGGGACGGCTCGGGCGGCGACGGCCGCCAGCGCGGCGGGCTCGGCCAGGTCATCGCCTTCCGGGTGCGCTCCGACGAGCCCGCGACCTGCTCGGTGCTCTGCGATCGCACCCGGATCCCGGCGCAAGGCTTCTTCGGCGGTGGGCCTGGCTTGCCCGGCCAGGTACTGATCAACGGGCGCGCGCCCGCCAACCCCAAGGCCGAGCAGACCCTGCGGCCGGGTGATCTCGTCGAGGTGCTGCTGCCCGGGGGCGGCGGCTACGGGGATCCCAAGGAGCGAGCGCCGGCCCTCCGAGCGCGCGATCTGCAGCAAGGCTACGTCCTGCCCTCGGGCCGAGGTGTCGCAGCCGGCTGACCGGACATGAGCGCCCGGGCCCGGGAGATCGGCGTCATCGCCGGCGCGGGCGCGTGGTGGCTCTTCCTCACGACGCTCTTTCTGCTGAACCGCGGTGACGATGTCGGGCGGCTGCCCGCGCTGACCACCGCGTTCGCGTCCTCGCTGGCCCGCGGGCCGGCGTGGGGCTGGGCGGGGCTCCTCGCCTCTCTGGCGGGCCTGGCGCTCGCCGGCCTCATCGGGCTCGCGTGGTACGGTCTCGGCGCCGCGATCGGCCGCCGGCTCCCGAGCTTCCAGGAAGGTCCGGCCGGGCGGAGCGCCGAAGTCGCCGGCGTCACCCTGCTCGGCGGCGGCGCCTGGTCCCTCATCTGGTTCTTCCTCGGCGCCGTGCACCTCTACCGCGCGCCGGTCGCGGTCATCGCCCTGCTCCTCGGTCTCACGCTCGCCGTCGCCGCCCTGGCGCGAGGCCGGCCGACCCCGGGGGCGACCGTCCGCGCGGCGGGACGGGCCGCGCTCGTGCTGATCGTCACCGCCCAGGCGCTGGCCCTGGTCGCGGCGCTGGCCCCGCCCACCGCGAAGGACACGCTCCTCTACCACTTCGCGCTCCCCAAGGCCTATATCGCGGCGGGCGGCGGAATCGAGGTCCCGTACAACATCGCGGGCTACTACCCGCTCGGTGTGGAGCTGCACGCGGTCTGGGCGATGCTGCTCGGCGCGCCGATCGGGGCGCGAGTCGGGGAGGCGGCCGCGGGCGCCGTCCTGTTCCTCTTCGCGCCGTTGCTGGCGATGGTGATCTTCGGGTGGGCCCGGGAGCGCGGCCTCGACCGGCGGTGGGCCGCGACGGCCGCGCTGATGGTCGCGTGGGTCCCCACCGCGTACGACGTCGCGGCCAGCGCCTACGTGGATCTGGCGCTCGCCGCCTACACCGCGACGGCGGCGCGCGCGTTCGGCCGCTGGTGGACGACGCTCGACAGGCGGCACCTCGTCTGGATCACGGTCGGCATCGGCGGCGCGCTCTCGATCAAGCTCAGCGCCGCGTTCGTGATCCTGCCTCTGGCCCTGCTGGCCCTGCTCCGGTCGCTCACGCCCGCGCCCGATCCGGCGCGCCCGGCCTCGAGCACCGCGGTGGTCGCGGGGTCGGCCATCGCTTCACTGGGCCTCGGAGCCGCGCTCGCCGCGCCGTGGTACCTGCGGAACTGGGTCCGCACCGGCAGCCCTCTGTTCCCCTTCTATCTCGGGATCTGGCCCGCGGAGGCCCCCGGATGGGACCTCGAGCGCTCCCAGCTCTACGAGACCCTGTTCTCGCTCTACGGGAGCACCCAGACCCCGCTGGACTATCTCCTCGCGCCCCTGAGGCTCGCGGTGGCCGCCCAGCCGGATCAGCCCCAGTTCTACGACGGCGTGCTCGGCGTCGCGGTCGCCTTCGGCCTGCCGCTCCTCGCCTGGGCGCTGTGGACGCGGCGCCTCGACGTGGAGCTGCGGCTCGCGGTCCTGATCTCGGGCTGCCTGTTCGTCTTCTGGCTCTTCTCGAGCCAGCAGCTGCGTTACCTGCTGCCCGCGCTGCCGGGCCTCGCGGTGGCCATCGCGGCCGCGGGCGCCCGGATCGGCGGCGGGAGCGGGCGCGTCTTCCGCGGGCTGCTCCTCGCCGCCGCCGCGCTCGGCGTACCGGTCGTGCTCGCGTGGTTCTTGATCCTCGATCCCGCTCGGGTCGTGCTGGGTGGCGAGGGACGCGCCGACTTTCTCCACCGGCGCCTGGACTACTATCCGTACTACGAGGTGGTGAACCGGGAGCTGCCGACGACCGCGAAGGTGTGGCTCATCAACATGCGGCGGGACAGCTATCATCTGGAGCGGCCGTACTTCTCGGACTTCATCTTCGAGGACTACACGCTCACCCGCTACGTGCGGGGGGCGGCCGGGGTCGACGAGATCCGGGCCCGCGTTCGGGCCGACGGCATCACCCACCTCCTGGTCCGCCACGACTTCCTGCTCGACTACCGCCGCTCTCCCATCGTGGACGAGCGGCGCCCGCGCGACGAGAACCTGGCCAAGCTCGAGCTGCTGGCCGCCTTCTTCCGCGACGGCACCCGGCTCATCAAGGGCGACCAGAAGTTCTGGCTGATCGAGCTGCCGCCCCCGCCGGGCTGAGCCTGGAGAGCTCGCGCCGCTCAGCGGCAGCGCGAGGGCTGAGACGCGATTCGGCGGTCCGGGCTCGGCCCGGGACCCTCATCCGCACACTCCTCTCGATGGGGAGCGGATACCCGACCCAGCTGGCGTTCCGCACGACTCAGCTCGGCCGCGAGCGCCGGATCGAGACGGCCGGCCGCCTGTAGCCGCGCGACATATCGCTCCCAGGCCGCCCGCGCCCGCGCGGGGTCTCGACCCGCCATGACCTCCGCGACGATCCGGTCCGCGAGCGGCAGGTCCGGGCTCATCACCCGGACGAGCACGAGCGCGCGCTCGAGCTGGGCCTCGGCGGCCTGCCCCTCACCCAGCCAGGCGAGCGCGAGCGCACGATTCAGCGCCGCGTGGACCTGGTTCGGCTTGAGTCGGAGCGATTCGGTGAGCTCGGGCAGCGCCCGCGCCGGCTCGCCGCGGTGGAGATACAGGGCACCCAGCGACGCCAGGACGTCCGCATTCCCCGGAGCGAGCTCACGTGCCCGCATCCCGTGGCGGAGACCGGTCTCGCGGTTGCCGAGGACGGTCTCGGTGAGGCCGAGCCCAGCGTGCGCCCTCGCGTTCCCCGGCGCGAGACGGACGGCCTCGCGCAAGTGCCGGCTCGCCGGCTCGACCTCACCCCGCGGCAGCTGGGCGAAGGCGAGGTTGACGAGGGGGACCGCCGCGCCCGGTGAGCGCTCGACCATGTGGGAATAGAGCCGATACTCGTCACGCCAATCCTCGTTGCGCCAGAGGGTGAGAACGCCGTAGGCGAGCAGGACGGCGGCCAGACCGAGCGCGGGGACCGGACGGACCTGGCCCGCGCGGCCCGGCACGACCGGGCCGAGGAGACGGGACGCGATCCAGCCGAGGACCAGGCAGAAGCCGACCGTGGGGAGGTAGAGGAAGCGCTCCGCCATGATCGAGCTTGGCAGCGGCAGCAGGTTGACCGCGACGGACGGCGCGAGGGTGATCCAGAACCAGAGCGCGCCGAATCCCGCGGCAGGCGCGCGCCGCACCGCCCAGGCCGCCGCGCCCGACGCCACGGCCAGGCCCGCCGCGGCCAGCCACCACGTGAACCCGGGGGGCGCCGGATCGGGGCTGATCGCGTGGAAGGCACTGGCGGGGTACGGAACGATCGTGATCCATGCGTACCACACCGCGATCTTGATCGCGGTCAGCGCCCTCGTGAGGAGCGGTCCCCATGCTCCCGCGCTCGAATCGACGATCCCACCGAGCGCGAAGACCCTCAGCGCCACGTAGAGTCCGGTCACCGCGCCGTACGCGGCATAGCGGGGCGCGGCGCGCCAGAGCGCACCCCGGTCCCGCAGGCCGCCGCGCACCAGGCGGTCCCAGAGGAGCAGGATGGCGGGCAGGGCGATCGCGACTTCCTTGGCGAGCAGCGCGAGCAAGTAGCCGCCGAGCGAGCACGCGACAAGGAACCACCGCCCGTGGTCGCGGCTGCGGTCGTAGGCGAGCAAGGCCAGAAGGAAGAAAAGGGTGGCGATGACATCGGTGCGACCCGAGATGAAGCTGACGGACTCCGCATGCACCGGGTGCAGCGCGAAGGCCAGGGCGCAGATCGCCGCGGCCAGCCCGTCGCCCATCGCCCGGCGGGCGACCGCCAGCACAGCCAGCGTGACGGCCACGTGAGCGAGGACGTTGGTGAGGTGGAACCCGAACGGGCGAGGTCCCCAGACCTGCATGTCCAGGAAGAAGGTCAGGGTGATCAGCGGCCGGTAGTAGTGGCTCGCTTCCCCGACTTCCGCCCAGAAATGGGAGCCGAGCAGCGACGGCAGCTCTCTCCAGTGGTGAAGCCGCCAGCTCTGCTGGATGAGGAGCGTATCGTCCCAGACGAAATCGTACCCGAGCGTCGCCGCATAGGCGGCCACCGCGACGAGAATCACGAGCACGGAAGGCGCACGGTGTCCCGGCGTGGCCCGGGGTGGATCCGGCGGTTCGGGGGTCTCGACCATCTACCGTCAGATTCTCACGGAGACAATTCCCCGAAGAGCCTATTCGACGGCCGAGGCGGCCGTCCGAAGGCCCAGGCAATTTGACCCGGTCGGCTCAGTCATCCGCCGAGCAGGGAGGAGGTGCCGTGACGGGTGCGACCTATAATGGCCCCATGGATCCGGGGATCGGGCCGGCATAGAAGATGCCGTCCAGCACCGAACGGCTAGCGGGCCCGGCCTGCACGCTGGCGTGGGGCGCGGCCCTCGTCGTTCTGTTCCTGCTGAACCGGCGCTATGATCTGGCTCATCTTCCGGCGTGGCTGGCCGCGTTCGGTCGAGCGCTGATCGATCACTCGCCGATCGGCACCGATGGATTGGTCCAGGCGTCGGGCGGCGTGATCGTCGCCGGCCTCGTCGTCGCGGCATGGTGGGGACTCGGGAGCTTCATCCTCCGGCTTCTCCTTCCGAGCTCGGCGCTCGGGTCACGGGCCCTGGACTGGAGCGCCCGCGGACTCCTCGGCGCGGGAGCCTGGTCCACGATCTGGTTCTTCCTTGGGCTGGCCAAGCTCTACCACGCTCCGGCTGCGGCCGCCGCGGTGGGCGTGGGCCTCGTCCTCGCCCTCCGGGCATGGCGCCGGGACCAGCCGGTCCCGCAGGCCGAGGGGCCCCGGCCTCGGGCCGCCCCAGTCCTGATCGCCCTCGTCCTCGGGCTCGGGCTGCTCGCCGCGATCGCGCCGCCCACGGCCAACGACGCCCTGATGTATCACCTGGCGCTCCCGAAGGCGTTCCTCGGCAGTGGTGGCTTGGTCGAGGTGCCCTACAACATGGCGTCGTACGTTCCGCTCGGCGTCGAGATGGAGGCCGTGTGGGCGATGCTGCTGGGGCGGGTGGGCGGGGCGCGGATGGGCGAGGTCGCCGCCGGGGCCACCCTCGCCGCCTTCGGGCCGCTCCTCGTGCTCGTGACATACGGCTGGGCGCGGGCCCGTCGACTCGACCGGACGTGGAGCGCCCTGGCCGCGCTCGCGGTGGCCTCGATCCCGAGCGTCTATTTCGTCGTCGCCGGGCAGGGCGTGGACGTGGCGGTGGCGGGATACTCGGCCCTGGCCCTCCTCGCCGCCGGCCGGTGGTGGGCGACCCTCGAGTCCAGATGGCTGGGCCTCCTCGCCGCGGCGGTGGGCTTCGCTCTGTCCGCCAAGCTGAGCGCGGCCGCGCTCATCGTGCCGCTGACCGCGGCGGTGTTGATTCGAGGTGTCACGATCGAGCGGGACGGTCCCTCTCCCGACCGGCCCTCGGGAGGTGCGGTCGCGATGCGGGGGCTCTGCGGTCTCGGGGCGGGCATTCTACTCGCGAGCCCGTGGTACGCGCGAACCCTGATCTGGACCGGCAGCCCGCTCTTCCCCTTCTACTCCACGCTGTGGCCGGGCCACGCGCCGGGTTGGGACCGCGGGCGCGCCGAGCTCCTCGACGCCCTCCTCCAGGTGTACGGGCGCTCGTCGAGCGTGCTGGACTACGTGCTGTCGCCGTTCACCGTCTCGATCCTCGCGCAGCCGGAGCTGCCGCGACACTACGAAGGAGTCCTCGGGCCAGCCTTCCTCATCGGCGCGCCACTCGTGATCTGGGCATTCCGCCGGCGCCACCTCGACCCCGATCTGCGCCTGGCCACCGTCGTCGCAGGCGGGATGCTCGTCCTGTGGCTCCTGGGCAGCCAGGTGGTCCGCTACCTCCTGGCGGCGATGCCGCCCCTGGCGATCGCGATCGCGGCCGCGGGCGCCGCCGCGACCGCCACGTGGGGCGCGCGCCCCGGCCGCCTGCTCCGCGGGCTGTTGCTCGGCGCGGCGGTCGCGAATGCGCTCGTGGCGATCGCCTGGTTCGCCGAGCTGAATCCGCTCCCGGTGGTGCTGGGCGGAGAGACCCGCGAGCGGTTCCTGAGCCGCCGGCTCGACTCGTTCCCGTACTACGAGACCATCAACCGCGACCTCCCGCCCGGCGCCCGCGTCTGGCTGATCGACACCCAGCGTGACACCTACCATCTGGAGCGACCGTACTTCGCCGACTACCTCTTCGGGACCTACACCATCGCGCAGTGGATCCGCGAAGCCGCCGATGTCGCCGAGGTGCGGGCGCGCGCCCGGGCGCTGGGGATCACCCACCTGTTCCTTCGCCACGATCGCCTGCTCGACTACGCAACCTCGGCGGTCGTCGACGACGCCCAGCCCCGCGAGGTGAACCTGGCGCGGCTTCGGATGCTCCGGGCCTTCATCTTCCAGGGATCCCGGCTGGTGCAAGACGGTCAGAAGTTCTGGCTGGTCGAGCTGCCGCCGGCGCCCGGCTACAAGGAGACGCGGTAGGCGGGTCCACCGCGTCGATCGGCCGGCGCGCGGGCGCCGAGCGAGCAGTGTAGCGCATCGGTGGTACAGTACCCGCCAATGACCGCCGAGGTCCTCCTGCAGGGCATCGTCAGCGGCCTGCTGATGGGGCTCGTCTACGCGCTGATCGCGGCCGGACTCTCGCTGATCTTCGGGCTGATGGAGATCGTCAACTTCGCCCACGGAGAGTTCCTGATGGTCGCCATGTTCACGAGCTACTGGGCGTGGGCCCTCTGGCGGCTCGATCCCCTCGTCTCGCTCCCCGCGACGGTCTGCCTGCTTTTCGTGCTGGGGGTGACGACCTACTACGGCCTGATCCGCTGGATCCTCGACGCGCCGATGCTCGCCCAAATCTTCGCCACCTTCGGCCTCGCGGTGTTCCTGCGCTCGGCGGCCCAGGCGCTCTGGGGCGTGGACTTCCTGGTGGTGAAGAACCCGCTCGTCGAGGGCCGCATCTCGGTCGGCGGTCTCTTCCTGGGCCTGCCGCAGCTCGTGGCCCGCGCGGGCGCGCTCGCCGCCTTCGCGGGGCTGCACTGGTTCATCAGCCGCACCGAGACCGGGCTCGCGCTGCAGGCCACCGCCCAGGACCGTCAGGCCGCCTCGCTGATGGGCATCGACACCCAGCGCATGTTCGCGCTCGGCTGGGGCATCGGGGCCGCCTGCCTCGGGGTGGCGGGCGCGCTCCTCGCCACGTTTTTCTACGTGTTCCCGGAGGTCGGCTCCACCTTCGCCCTCCTCGCCTACGTGGCGGTGGCGCTCGGCGGCTTCGGCAACGTGCCCGGGACGCTGGTGGCCGGCGTGGTCGTAGGCCTGGTGGAGGTGCTGGGTGGCCTGCTGATCGCCCCCGCGCTCAAGTACGCGGTGGTCTTCGCCATCTACCTCGTGGTCGTCCTCTGGCGACCCCAGGGTCTCTTCGGCCGCTTCTGATGCCGTCCCGCTGGGGCGGACTCACCGCCGCCGTCCTGCTGGCCGCCCTGCTGGCCTTCCCCTTCGTCTTCACGCTGCCCTATCCCCGCGACGTGATGATCCGGATCTTCCTCTACGCGATGCTGGCCACCGCCTGGAACGTGCTCGCCGGCTACTGCGGCCAGATCTCCCTCGGCCACGCGGTCTTCTTCGGGACCGGGGCCTATACCTCCACGCTGCTGGTGAAGCAGGACTGGCTCGGGGGGTGGGCGAACCCGTGGCTCGGCATGCTCCTGGGCGCGCTGCTGGCCGCACTGCTCTCGCAGGTGATCGGCTCTCCGGTGTTCCGGCTGCGCGGCCACTACTTCGCGATCGCCACCATCGCGGTGGGCGAGATCGTACAGACCATCGTGATCAACTGGGACGCCGTCGGGGGGGCCCGCGGACTCTTCGTGCCGATCAGGCGGCCCGACTCACTGGCCAACTTCCAGTTCCACGAGAGCAAGCAGACCTACTACTACGTCGCCCTCGCCCTGCTGCTCCTGGCCCTCGGCATCAACCGGTGGATCGTCCGCTCCCGCACCGGCTACTATTTCCGCGCGATCCGCGAGGACCAGGACGCGGCGGCCGCACTGGGGATCCCGGTGGCGCGGTACAAGCAGCGGGCGATGGCGATCTCCGCGGCGCTCACCGCGATGGGCGGGACCTTCTACGCCCAGTACGTCTTCTTCATCGACCCCGAATCGGTGCTCCCGCTGTCGCTCTCGATCCTCATCTGCCTGGTGGCGGTGCTGGGCGGAGTCGGCACGCTGTGGGGTCCGCTGGTGGGCGCCGCCATCCTGGTGCCGCTGGGCGAGATCACCCGGGTGCAGTTCGGAGGGACCGGCAAGGCGCTCGATCTCGTGATCTACGGGCTGCTCATCATGGTCGTCTCCGTGCTCCAGCCCGGCGGCATCATGGCCATCCTGCAGCGCGGGTTCCGCCGCTCGTGACCACACCCCTGCTCGACATCCAGGGAGTGACCAAGCGCTTCGGCGGGCTCGTGGCCAACCGCGAGATCTCGTTCCAGGTCAGCGCCGGCGAGCTGGTCGGCGTGATCGGGCCGAACGGGGCCGGCAAGTCGACCCTGTTCGACCTGCTCACCGGGTTCCAGACCCCGGACGCCGGGCACATCCGGCTCGACGGCGTCTCCATCGCCGGGCTCCGCCCCGATCAGATCAGCCGGCGCGGGGTGGGCCGCACCTTCCAGAAGCTCAAGCCGTTCGGCGCGATGACGGTGCTGGAGAACGTCATGGTGGGCGCGTTCCAGAAGACCACCGACCCACGGGAAGCGCGCATCCAGGCCGAGCAGGCGCTGGAGAGCGTGGGGCTGGCCGACCGGGCCCACGCCCACGCGCGCGTGCTCTCGACCGGCCAGCGCAAGCGCCTCGAGATGGCGCGAGCGCTGGCTACGCGCCCCCGGCTCCTGCTGCTCGATGAGATCACCGGGGGCGTTGACCAGCGCAGCATCCCGGATCTGGTCGATCTGGTGCGCCGGCTCCACGCCGACGGCGCCGCCCTCATCGTGATCGAGCACAACATGCGGGTAATCATGGGAATCTCCCAACGGGTGGTCGCGCTGCACCTGGGCGAGGTGATCGCGGTCGGCCCGCCCGCCGCGGTGACGAGCGATCGCCGGGTGATCGAGGCGTATCTGGGCCGCGCCTATGCCGGCTGAGCGCCCGGAGCGGGAGGCCCTGCTGGAGGCCGATGGCCTCAACGTCCTCTATGGGGACTACCAGATCCTCTGGGATGCCCGGTTCCGGGTCGAGCCGGGTGAGGTGGTGGCGGTGCTCGGTCCGAACGGCGCCGGCAAGTCGACGCTCATGAACACGTTCTCCGGGCTCGTCCGGCCGCGGAGCGGGCGTGTGACCTTTCGCGGCCACCGGATCGACCGGCTCCCGCCGCATCGCATCGTGGATCTGGGCCTGTCGCATGTCCTGGAACGCCGCCGGCTCTTCCCCTACCTGACGGTGGGGCAGAACGTCCTGCTGGGCGCCTACCCGCCCGGGGCACGGGCCCGCCGCGCCACCACGCGGGCGGAGGTGGAGGCGCTCTTTCCGCTGCTCCAGGCGCGCTGGGGGCAGCCCGCTCACACCCTCTCGGGGGGCGAGCAGCAGATGGTCGCGATCGCGCGCGGGCTGATGGCGTGCCCGACCCTCCTGATGATCGACGAGCCGTTCCTGGGGCTGGCGCCCCAGGTAGTCGCGCAGATCTCCCAGGTGATCACCCGGCTCAACCGTGACCGCGGGCTGACCATCGTGTTCATCGAGCAGAACGTCGAGCTGGCCTTGGGCCTCGCCCACCGCGGGTACGTGCTCGAGTCGGGCCGGACCATCCTCGAGGGGCCCTCGGCGGCCCTGCTCCAGTCGGCGGAGGTGAAGCGGATCTTCCTCGGCGCCTAGTCCGCGCGGTGCGCCCGAGTTTGGAACCCCCTCCGGGCCCGCATGCTATGATGATCGGCAGTGATGATCTCCTGGCTGGGCAGCCTCTTGACGAGGGAGGTCGGCGAGTGGGCCTAGCGACGTTCCTCGAGCGCACCTGGAGCGGCATCACCGGGCTCGTACGGCCGCGCTCGGCCGCTTCCCTCTTCCGCCTGGCCGATCAATACCGCCACGAAGGCCGCTACGAAGATGCCGCCGAGCTGATCACCGAGGGGCTGCGGGTCTCCCCCAACATCGCGGTCGGCCACCTCCTGGACGCCTATCTGCACGTGGTGTTCCGCGAGATGCCGGCAGCGAAGGCCTCCTTCCGGAGGGTGCTCGCGCTCGATCCCTATCATCCGCGCGCGCTATTCGGCCTGGCGCGCATCGCGCTCGAGGAAGGCGACATCGAAGGGTGCCGGCCGTTCCTGGACCGGGCGATCCAGTACTTCCCGGACTTCCCAGAGGCGAAGGCGCTGCAGGAGATGGTCGCCACCTGGACGGCGCCCGCGGCGGGGGTCTCGAGCTCCATCGGCGCCATCTCCACCGAGCGCCTCCGCCTGCCGCCGGGCGCCCGCGATCTGGTGCTGACCCACGCGGACGGCACGCTCGTGTTCGCCCAGGGCGGCGAGGAGCGCCAGAAGCAGCTGGCCCTGCACATGACCCAGGTCTACCGCATCGCGTCCGCCACGCTCGCGCGCGCCGGGCTCGGCGCGCTCCGGCGGGGCGTGGTCGAGGGCGCGTCGGAGACGTCCTTCCTCCGCAGCGACGGCGGCATCATCCTCGGGGTCACGCTCGCCCGCGAGGTCGAGGTCGGAGCCGGACTGGTGCAGGTCGGCCGGCTGTGGACGGATCTGAACATCAAGGTCTGATCCGGTGGCCGAAGAACAGACCCCCGCCGACTCGACGCCTCCGGGCGCTCCCATCGCGTCGCGCCCGTCGCGCGCGCAGGCCTTCCGGGAGACGCTCAACGAGCTGATCCGCCTCGACGGCGTGCGGGGCGGGCTCATCGTGACCCCGGACGGCCTCGTGATCACATCGGAGCTGCCGCCCCGCTTTCCGGTGGAAGCGCTGGCCGCGCTCGCGGCCACCCTGGGGAGAGAGCTCGAGCTGGGATCGAGCCGGCTGGAGCGGGGCGCCTTCCGGACCGCCCTGTTCTCGGCCGACGACGGGACCGTCTTCGTGGGTGGCAGCCCGGTGGGCTACGTGACCCTAGTCGCGGATCGCAACGTGAACAACGAAGGGGTCCGCACCGCGCTCGGCCGGGCGGTGGATCGGCTCCGCGGCACGTGGCGGACCCCCGCCACCACCTAGGATCGCGTTCGAGCGCCGGCTTGGCCGGCGCAACCCGTTCTCGGGGGAGGCCCGGAGGGGGCCGTCGAGGCCCCCTTCGACCTTACCCCAGGGTCACCCGCAGCACTTCCTCCACGGTTGTCACGCCGTCGACCACCTTCTGCAAGGCGTTCTGTCGGAGCGTCTTCATGCCTTGTGAGCAGGCCGCGTCGCGGATCTCGTTCGTGGTCGCGTTGCGCAGGATCATGTCGCGGAGCTCGGTGGTGATCGGCATGACCTCGTAGATGGCCACGCGCCCCTTCATGCCGGTGAAGTTGCAGGTCTGGCACCCCTTGCCCTTGTAGAAGTTGACGGTGCCGAGCCCCTGCGGCACGTGCCCGTAGGGCACCAGGCTCTCCTCGTTCGCCTCGTAGGGCTCCCGGCAGTCCTTGCAGACGCGACGGCCGAGCCGCTGGGCCAGGATGAGCTGCAGCGAGGACGAGACGAGAAAGGGCGGGATGCCCATGTCGAGGAGCCGCGCGGGGGTGGACGGGCAGTCGTTGGTGTGAAGCGTGGAGAGCACGAGGTGGCCGGTGAGTGCGGCGCGGATGCCGATCTGGGCGGTCTCCAGGTCTCGGGTCTCACCGACCAGGATCACGTCGGGGTCCTGGCGCAGAAAGCTCCGCAGGCACGCCGCGAAGGTGCGCCCGATCTCGTCGTTGACCTGCACCTGGTTGACACCCTTGAGGTTGTACTCGACCGGGTCCTCGGCGGTCATGATGTTGATGTCCGGCGAGTTGATCGTGTGGATGGCCGAGTACAGCGTGGTGGTCTTGCCCGAGCCGGTGGGCCCGGTGATCAGGATCATGCCGTACGGGCTGTTGATCGCCTTGGTGAACTGCTCCATGCTCCAGGGATCGAAGCCGAGCGCGCCCAGGTCGAGCTGCAGGGCCTCCTTGTCCAGGATACGCATGACCGTCTTCTCGCCGAAGATGGTCGGCAGTGTCGAGACGCGGAAGTCGATCTCGCGCTGGTGGTAGCGCAGCTTGATGCGGCCGTCCTGGGGCAGCCGGCGCTCCGCGATGTCCATCGTCGCCATGATCTTCACGCGCGAGGTCAAGGCGGCCTCGAGGCGCTTGGGCGGCGTCATGATCTCGTGCAGCACGCCGTCGATGCGGAACCGGACCCGGAAGACCTTCTCGTACGGCTCGAGATGGATGTCGGAGGCGCCGCGCCGGATGGCGTCGGTCAGGATCATGTTGATGAGCCGGACCACCGGGGCCTCGTCGGCCGACTCCTTGAGATCGAAGATGTCGGCCTTGCTGAAGGCCTGCTCGCCGTCCTCGACGACCTCGACGTCGGTGTCGGCCTCCTCCAGCTCGCTCATCATGTCGGTGACGCTGCCGCCCGTATCGTAGAGGCGCTCGAAGGCCTTGCGGATGGCCGCCTCCGAGGCGACCACCGGCTGGATCTGCAGCCCGGTCATGAACCCGACGTCGTCGAGCGCGAAGACGTTGGTGGGGTCGGCCATCGCCAGGGTGAGGGTGTTTCCCATCCGCTTGATCGGCAGCACGCCGTGCTTCTTGGCGATCTGCTCGGGCACGAGCTTGAGCACGTCCGGGTCGGGGTCCACCTGCGCCACCGTGATGGCGGGGATCGCGTACTGCTTGGACAGGAAGGACACGAGGCTGTCCTCGGTGATGAATCCGAGCCGGACCAGGATCGTCCCCAGCTTGTCGGCGCTGCCCTTCTGCTCGGCCAGCGCCCGCTGGAGTTGATCGGTGCTGATGAGCTTCTCGGCCACCAGCCGGTCGCCGAGCCGCGACAGGTTGCCCTGTCGCCGCTCGACCGGGGAGGCGCCGCCGCGCTTGCCGGGCATGCGGCTCGTCGCGGAGTCGAACGAGGCCGTGAGCGTCTCCATGTCGTCGGCCGGCGCGGCCGGGGCCGGGACGGCGGTGCTCTCGGGGGCCGGAGCCACGCTGGCCGACGGCCGCCCCCCCATCGTGCCGGCGAGCCGCGCGACGACGCGGGCCAAGTTCTCCCGATCGCCCAGCTTGGTGTAGATCTCCTTCAGGGTTTCCAACGCGCCGGTGTCGGACGGGTTGGCCTCCACGATCATCTCGCAGAGGCGGGCCGACTCGGCGAGGGACCGCTTCTCTTCCGAAGACAGCGAGGTCTTGTTCTCGGTCTGCGCCATGGCGGTCGGTGTCGGTCGCTAGACCGGACGCTCCCGGAGAGAGGACTGGACCTCGTCCTTGCGGAGCGGCGCCGCCAGCACGCCGGTGCGCTGCGGCCGCGTGCGGGTCTCGGCCAGGATCGCTCCGATGGCGGTGCCCGCCTCCTTGGCGAACAGGCGCACCATGCCCACGGTGGTCCGGCTGTCGAAGATGGCGAGCAGGATCGCGTGCTCGTCCACCGCGGCCACGTGGATGCTCTCCTTCACGCCCTGGTGGAACAGCATCGTGAACTCGGTCTCCCCGAGCAGCCGCGCCATCGCCGCCGTCGAGCTGAAGGCACCGGCGGCGAGCGCGGAGAGCGACACGGTGTCGAGCGATCGCGAGGCGCCGCCGCGAGCCAGGAGCTGCCCGCTTCGGTCGATCAGGAGTGCTTCCATCGCCCCCGACTCGCCCAGGAATTGCAGGAGAACGCCGTTGATTCGCTGCGCGTCCTCCTCGTGGATGGCCAGGTTGTCATTTAGACTCATTGAGCGCCCCCTGTTCTTGTCCGAACCCGGCGACGAGGACCATGCGGGACACGGTGTTCAGCGTATCGAACACCCCTTTGCCCTCGACGGCGACCGATTCGAAGTACGGAACCCGCCGGCTCTTTCGATTCAGCATGTACTCGAGGTACTCCACCGGAGCCACATTGGGCAGATCGCGCTTGTTGTACTGGATCACGTATGGGATCTCGTCCAGATTGTACCCGTACTCCTTCAGGTTCTCTTCCAGGTTTCGGAAGCTCTCCACGTTCTCGCGAAGGCGGTCCCACTGGGAATCCGCGACGAACACGATGCCGTCGACGCCCCGCAGAACGAGCTTGCGCGTCATGTTGTAGTAGACCTGACCGGGCACCGTGTAGAGCTGAAACTTTGCCACGAAGTTACGCACCGTCACCGCGGAGACGGGAAGGAAGTCGAAAAAGAGCGTCCGGTCGTCCCCCGTCGCGAGCGAGACCATGTTGCCCCGGTTCACGTCGGGCAGGCCGCGATAGATGTACTGGAGATTGGCCGTCTTCCCGGCGACACCGGTGCCGTAGTAGACGATCTTGAAGCTGATCTCTTTCTGCGCGTAGTTGATGATCGACATCGAGTCCCTCAGGCCGACATCAGCGTCGCCGCCGCGCGCTCGACCTGGCGGTAAGCCAGACCGGGCCGGGTCACGGATCCGCCCGCGACGATGACGATCGACCGCCCATGCCCGATCTCCTCGGGCTGGATGACGAGGAGCGTATCGCCGGATCGCAGGATCGCGGTCCGGAACACGGCGCCGGACCCCGCCGCCTTCCGCATGACGGCCTGGAGGTCCTGCGCGAAGGCTCCCACCGCGGGCACATCGCCTCCCGCCGGCAGGAAGAAGTAGAAGACCGCTTCGCTTTCGGCATCCCGGACGACCGAGGCGGTGACGTCACCGAACGCGGTCAGGCTCGCGGTCAGTCCCGCCGCCCGGCTCGGCACCGGCGCGGGAGCGAGACCATGGCCGCCTGCCGGCACCACCTCGTGCGCCGGAGCCGCGGGACGCCGGGCTCGGTCAGCCGCAGCGCGCCGGCACAGGATCTCGAGCAGCGCGAGCGCGCCGCCGCGGGGCGCCACCGCTGCAAGAATGGGCCCTCGCTCGTGAGGCCCGCCGAGCGGGGTCAGCACCAGGGCGATCTCCGGGCCGCGCAGCGTAAGCTGATCCACCGGTCCCGGCAGGCGGCGGTCCATCAGCAGGGGGAGGGCCAGCCCGGCGGCCGCGACCGCGGTCTCCTGCCCCACCGCGGGTGAGGCCATCGCGAAGACGGTGACCCCCTCGACCGCCTGGACGGTCACGTCGAACGAGGCGATCGGCGCCAGCAGCGCGACGATGCGCCGGGCTTCCGCGGTCTCGGCGGGGCTGGCGATCGGCGCGGCGGAGAGCGGCGCAGAGGGCACCGGCTCGGGCCAGGCCGGCATGGCCTCGATGGGCTGCGCCTCCGGCCACCGCGGTGCCGAAATGGGCGGCGGCTCGTAGGCCGGGACCGGAGCCGGGGACGGGACGACAACCGGCTCCGGCTCATCGAGCACCTTGACCGGCTCCACCGCCAGCGAGGGGTCCGGCTCGACCAGCTCGTCGATCGGGTTCACCACCTCGGCCGCGGCGACCGGCTCGGGCGCTCGTTCCAATCCCGGCTCCGGGACCGGGACGATCTCGGGCTCCGCCGGGGCGACGACGACAGGTGCCGCCTCCTCGGAGCCCTGGGAGATCGTCTCCCCGGGCTCCTCGAGGCCGATGAGAGCGGGCATCGGCTCGGGAGCCGTGTGGATGGGCTCCATGGGGTCAGCGACCGCCGCGGCTGGCTGCGGCTCGGGAGCCGGATCCGACAGGAGCGGCTGGAAGGGAGCCGGGAAGTTCTCGAGGCCCCGGACGTCGGCCGCCGGGCCGGCGGCCATGAACAGGTCCGGCGGGACCTGCCGGATGACCTCGTCGAGCGGAAGCCGGATTCCGTCGGGGAGGCGCTCCGCCATCTCCGCGTCCGAGAGCGCCATGTCATCGTGCGGAAACTGCGGCGCGACCGCGTCCCAGCTCACCCGGATCAGACCCTCGCCGAGCTGCGGGAGCACCACGGACTGCGGAACCAGCAGCACGCCGGGCTCTCGCATGAGCGAAGACACCTGCGCCAGCGGCACCCGGAAGGCTTCGGCCGGGATCTCCGGGGCCACACGGTCGAAGGAGACGCGTACCGTCGGCTCGTCCATCTCGGGCACCGCGGCTGCGACCTCGATCGAGGCCGGCTCGGGCCGCCGGACCGACTCCGGGGCCACGGGCGCAGGCGGCACGGCAGGCGGGGGGGCGGCCGCTTCGACAGGCGGCTCGGGCCTGACCACGGCCGGCGGATCGATCTCCACTTCCCGCTGGACCGCCGGCTCCGGCGCAGGCTCGCGCACCGGGCTCGGGACCGGCTCGGATTCCTCGACCGGGTGGAAGGGCACCGGGATCCGGTCGAGCCCGGGCATTTCGATCTCCGGCGTCTCCGCGACGAACAGCTCGTGCGGGAGCTGGCCGATCACCTCGTCGAGCGGCAGGCGCAGCCCATCACCCAGATGCTCGCTGATCTCGGTGTTGCCGAGCCCGATCAGATGTCGTGGGAACTGGTCCGCGATATCGGCCCAGGCCACCCGCGCCACACCTTCCGCGAGCTGGGTCACCACGAGCTCGCCCGAGATCTTCAGGTAGCCCGGATCACTGAGGCTTGCCGCCACCTCATCCTCGGGCGCGAGGAAGGTGCCGGGAGGAAGCTGCCCGATGATCCGGTCGAGCGCGATGCGCAGCACCACGTCCGATCGTCGGCTCGGGCGGATCGGCTCGGCCTCGCGACGTCGCTCCGCCCGCGCGGTGACCCGCCGTCGGGGCTCCTCCTCCACAGCCGGCGCGGCGGGCGCCAGAGGAGCCGGCGCCACCACCGGCGCGGCGGTGACAACCGGCTCCGGCACCGGCTCGCTGCGGGCGAGCAGCCTCTCGCTCAGGGAGCCACTCCCCTCGACCGCCGCGGCGGGCTGCACCCGCGGAGCCGCGGCGGGGCGGGCCCGGTGGCTCGGCAACGGGCGCCCCACACCGGCCCCCCGCTCGCGGGCGAGGCGAACGGGCGCGCGCAGCACGTCGCGGAGTGGGACCAGCAGCAGCATCACTCCGATCAGCTCAGGCAAGGGCGGCGGCAGGACCCACGGCAGCGACCGCCCCGCGAGGGCCGGATCGAGCAGCGCGGAGAGCGGCTCCCGGGACATGCCGAGCAGCACGTGGAGACCGCTGAGGACCGCGGTGCCCACGAGCCAGCGCGTGATCGACGGGCGGCGGACCCACAGCCAGACCAGAAGGCCATAGGTCACCGGGAGGATGACCACGATGCCCCAGCTCGGCAGCGGAACCTCGAACTGAATGGGCGCGAGGGTCAGGGCGTACACCAGGCCGACGTACGCGGCCAGCCCCAGTACGGCCATTAGCCACGACGCGAGACGCCGCGCGCTGGACACGGAATGGTAGGACGTTCTCATGGACAGAGGCCTCACAAGGCCCGGACCAGGTCCGGAAGCGCCTTCTTCACGTGGTAGCGGACCTTCCCGAGCACCGCCGGATCTCCGAGGACCACCGCGAGCATGGCGCCCGTGCCGACGGCGTTCAGCAGCACCACCCCCGCGTCGTACTCGAGAATCAAGCTCTGCAGACGACCCTGAGTGAGGGCCCGACCCACGCCGTCCGTGGACTCGACCAGGCAAGCGGCCAGCGCCCCCACGAGGTCGGCCTCGGGAAGGAGGTCGCCCGCGACCTCCACCAGGGCTCCCTCACGATCGATCAACGCGGTCAGAGACACCCCCGCCAGCTCCGCGACCCCGGCGAGCAGTGTCTTGAGGTCCGGCGCCGCTTCGGCCGCGACCGGAGCTGCGACCGCGGCGGCGGGCTCGGCGACCGGAGCCGGACGCTCAGTCTGGAGAGCCCGCGGTGCAGGCGCGGGCGCCGCCACCACCGGCGGCGCAAGCGGAGCCGGCGCGGCCGTCCCCGCGGGCGCGGCGGCCGGAGCCGGGCGGCCCGACGCGGGGAGGAAGCTCTCGATTCGGTGCAGCAGCTCGTCGGCCGCGAACGGCTTGCGCATCACGTCGTCCGAGCCGACCTTGGCGGCACGCTCGAGCACCGTGCTGTTGACGATCCCCGAAATCAGGAGCACCGGAGTGTGTCCGAGCGTGGGATGCTTCTTCACGAAGTCACAGATCTGGTAGCCGTCCATGTCCGGCATGATCACGTCGCAGACGATGAGATCCGGAACCTCGCGCGCGATCTGCTCCATCGCCTCGCTGCCCGAGGCGGCCGACAGCACCTCGATGCGCTTGGACTCGAGCGCCCGCTGGACGACCTTGCGAACGCTCAGGCTGTCGTCCACCACCAGCACCTTGGACATGATCTATCCGTCCCGCCGCGTTCCCCGGGAGGCGGCGGCCCCCCGGCGCCCGTCGGCACTCTGGGTTGTCTCGTCGATCTCCTGCGCCACGCTCAGGAGGAGCTGCTCCACGCTGCGCGAGATGGTTCGTGGCCGTCCCGCCAGCGCGTCGCGCTCGGCGCGGTTGAAGCAGAAGCGGGCCTCACCCTCGCGCTGGGAGGCGACGACCATCGCGGCGAATGCGTCCTCGCCGGCCTTCCCCGAGAATTCGGCGTGGACGACCCGTCCGGCCTCGAAGAGGATGCTCCCCTCGCCCCCCGAGAGCGAGAGTAGGAGCTCGCCGGTCTTGACCCCGAGCGAGATGACCTGGGTGAGCTCGGTCAGGTCCATCACGCCGAGCGAGCCCTGGAAGCTGCTGCGCGCCGGCTCCGCGCCGGTCTTGGCGGGCGGGGCCGCGACGGGCGGCGCGGCAGGCGTCCGAGCGGGCATCTTGGCCGGGCCCTTGGCGGGAGTCGCCACCGGCTCCGCGCGCCGCGCGGGAGCGGGGGACGGCGCGTCGCCGAGCAGCTCCATGATGCGCGACATCACGGTGTCCAGGGTGAAATCCCCGGTGACGGTCATGTCCACGCCTGCCTCGGTGGCGGCGAGCGCGATCGGCCGGTCACGGCCGGCGAGGAGCAGGAAGGGCGTGTCCTTGGTGGCGGGATCGCGCCGCACCATGGTGAACAGCTCGTAGCCGTCCATGTCCTGCACCTTGGCGTAGCTCACGATGAGGTCGGGCTGCTCCCACTCGAGCATGGTGAGCGCGAAGGAGCCGCTGGTCGCGACCGCCGCCTCGTAACCGGCTTCGGTCAGCGCGTGAGCGAGCGCGGCCCGGCTGTCTTGGTTGGCGTCCACCACGAGAACCTTGGCGTCGCTCATCCCCTACTCCACGAGGCTTCCGGCGGCGGTGAGGGCCCGCTCACCCGCCACCACCGATCCGACGAGCCGGATGAAGCCCTGCTCCTCCACCGGCTTGGCGACGTAGTGGCGCACGCCCAGGCGACGGGCCAGGTTCGCGTGCTTCTCGCCGGCCCGCGTCGTCATCACCACGACCGGCACCTCCCGGGTGGCCGACCTGCGGCGCAGGTCCTCGATCAGGGCATACCCGTTGAGGCGAGGCATCTCGAGATCGGTGACCACCACGTCCACCGCGAGCTCCAGGAGCTGCTGCAGCGCGTCTTGGCCGTCCACCGCGGTGACGACGCGGAAGCCGGCCTTCTCCAGCATCTGTCCCACGAACTTCCGGATGCTGACCGAGTCGTCCACCAGCATGACGGTGGGACGACGATCCGCTGGGTCGGCCGGCCGGACGATGTCCTCCCGAGGCTCCCGCGCCCCGGCGTGCGGCGGCCGCGCCGCGTCGCGCAGGAGGGTCGGGTCGAGCAGCAGGATGACGCGCCCTTCACCGGAGATCGTGGCACCGGAGAACGGGCCCAAGCCGTCCAGAAGCGCACCCAGGCTCTTGATGACGATCTCTTCCTTGCCGAGCAGCTCGTCCACCACCACCCCGAAGGGCCTGCCGCCGCCCCGCATCACGACTACCGGCAGCCGCGCGGGTGGCGGGGACGCGGTGAGCCTCAGGGCCTGATCGAGCCGGATGAGGTCGATCACCTGGTCGCCCAGGCGCATCGTCTCCCGGCCGGCCGCAGCCAGGATCTCGTGGGGGGAGACGGAGCGCATCACGCTCACCGCGGTGAGCGGAAACGCGAGCGTCTCCGGTCCGCACCGAACCATGAGGGCATCCGCGATGGCCACGGTGAGCGGCAGCTTGAGGACGAAGCGGGTCATGCGGCCGGGCTCGGTCTCGACGTGGATCTCGCCGTTGAGCCGGCTGACATTCGTGCGGACCACGTCGAGCCCGACGCCGCGTCCGGCGGTCTGGGTCACCGCGGACACGGTGCTGAAGCCGGGCACGAAGATGAGGTGCAAGGCGTCACGATCCGGTAACGCGGCGGCCTCGGCGGCAGGCAGCAGCCCCCGCTCCACCGCCCGCCGGCGCAGCAGCGCGGTGTCGATGCCGCGCCCGTCATCCTCGACTTCCACGATGATGAAGCCGCCCTCCTGGGAGGCGGACAGCGTCAGATGTCCCTGCGCGGCCTTGCCGCGGCCCTCCCGCTCGGCCGCGGGCTCGATGCCGTGAGCGACCGCGTTCCGGATGAGGTGCAGGAGCGGGTCGCCGATCTGCTCGATGACCCCGGTGTCCACCTCGGCCGACTCTCCGGAAACCGTGAGGGTGACCACCTTGCCGGTGGCCCGCGCCGCCTCGCGCACCTGCTGGGCCACCCGCGTGAAGAGCCGGCCGATGGGCACCATGCGCGCACGCGTGATCTCCTTCCGGAGGGCGGCGGTCAGGCGCTGGGTCTGGACGGTGTCTTCCCGGACGCCGCGGAGCAAGGTCGCGTGCTGGCTCTGGACCTCGGCCACGTCGGCGGACATCTCGCTCACGCTGCGCGCCAGGATGTTGATGTCGTCGTAGCGGTCGAACTCGAGCTCGGCAAAGAGCTCCGAGATGTCGCGCATCTCGCCGGCGTCGTCCCGCTCGGCGCCGCGCTCGACGCCCGCCTCGGAGAGGGACAGCGTGGGAGCCTGGCGCCGGAACTCGAAGTCGCGGCCGACCTGGCCCAGGCGCGTGCGGCTGGCCAGGAGCAGCTCGCTCACCTGATCGAGCTGCGCCAGGCGCCGATCGAGCCGGCTCCGCACGATCATCAGCTCACCCACCAGGTTCATCAGCGTGTCGAGCCGCTCGACGGGCACCCGGATGCTGGGACCCGTGGGCGCGCTCGCGGCGCGGAGGGCCGGACGCGGCAGTGCTTCGAGGCGCGCCAGGAACTCCGGACGGACGAAGCCGGGCAGCTCCCCGGGCGACGGAAGCGTGAGCGCCGGGGCCTCGACCGCCTTCGGCGCGAGCGCGGGCTCGCGCAGGGTCTCCGAGGCCATCAGGGCGCGCAGGTCGCTGGTCGCGCGCTCCAGGGCCCGCGCGGTCTCGTCGGAGACCGCCGCGCCGGCCTGGAGCGCCTGCTTGATCGCGGCCGCCCCTGCGAAGAGCCCTTCCGTCACCCCCGGCGTGACCGGGAGCCGGTGCTCGCGGACCGCGACGAGAACGTCCTCGACCTGATGGGTCGCGTCGCCGAGCGGCGCGCAGCCGACGGTGTAGGCGGCGCCCTTCAGCGTGTGCGCCGCCCGGAAGACGGTCGCGAGGGTGCCCTCGTCGCGGGCGCCGCCCTCGATCGCGAGCAGCGCGGTCGTCATCGCTTCGAGGTGCTCGGCCGCCTCGGGCAGGAAGTACTCCAGGACCTCGCCACCCTCGACGAAGAACCGACGCAGGTCCACGGTGAGCGCCGAGACCGGCGACGGGATCGCGGGCGGGGCGGGCGGGGCCGCCGGCGGCAGCAGCGGCCGCGGCGCGGCGGGTGCGGCGGGTGCGGCGGGTGCGGTGGAGAAGAACACAGGGTAGCGGGCCTTGAACTCGCCGAGACGCGCCGCATCCTCCACCCCGACCGCGCTGATGCCGTCGAACACTTCTTTCAGGAGACCCACGAGCCCGTCCAGGAAACCGGCCGCCCGCCTCCGCTCCTCGGGAGGCGCCGCGGGGGCCCACTCCAGCAGCCGCTCGGCGGCGGCGGCCAGATCCGAGACGCCGGGGAAGCCGTGGAGCGCCGCCGAGCCCTTCAGGCGATGCGCGAACACCACCAGCGGCGCGAGAGCGTGCTCGGTGGGGGCGGTCGTCGCGGAGAGCAGCCCGAGGCCCTCCTCGAGAGCCCCGGCGGTATCCCAGGCCTCCATGAGGAAGATGCCCAGCAGCAGCTCGCGCTCGCGCCGATCAGCCATGTCGTCCGCCCGATCGCTCCGCTCTCGCCATACTCAGTCCGCCAGCTTGAAGCGGGACAGCTTCGCGGTGAGCTCTTCCGCCAGGTGGGCGAGCTGCTCGACGTTCTTGCGGCCCTGCTGCACGCCCTGCTCCGTCTTCACCGCCGCGCCCGCGATCGCCTGAACCGCGCCCGCGGTGGTCTCGGCGGCCCGGACCTGCGTCTGGGACGCGTGGGAGATCTCGGCGGCGAGCTCGGCGGAGGTCTGCGAGATCTTCCCGATCTCCTGGAGCGCCTCTCCCGCCCGCAGGCTCACCTCATATCCGGACTCCACCTCGCGCGTCCCGGACTCCATCGCCACGACCGCATCCTGGGTCTCGACCTGGACGCCCTTGATGAGTGTGCCGATATCCCGAGTGGCCTGGCTGGCCCGCTCTGCGAGCTTCCGGACCTCGTCGGCGACGACGGAGAACCGCAACCCCGCCTCGCCGGCACCCGCCGCCTCGATGGAGGCGTTCAGGGCCAGCAGGTGGGTCTGGGCCGCGATGTCCTGGATGGTGCTCACGATATTGGAGATCTCGAGGGAGCGGTCGCCGAGGGACTTGATCTTCTTGGAGATCGTCTGCACCTCGCCGCGAATCTGCTGCATGCTCGCGAGGCTATCGCGCACCGCCTCCTCGCCCTTGCTCGCGGCCTGGAGCACCTGCCGCGCCGCCTTCGCGCTCTGGTCGGCGCTGTCCGCGACCTGGCGCACCGACACCGTCATGTCCGCCACCGAGCGCGTCACGCTCAGCGCGTCGCGGGACTGGGTCTGCACGGCCTCCGCGAGCTCGCCGGTGATCCGGATGGTGTCCTGCGAGCCCGAGGCCACCCGCAGGGCCGCCTGCCGCACGTCCCCGACGATCGAGGCGATCTCCTCCACCATCAAGTTGATGGCGTCCACCACGTTGCCGAGCACGTCCCAGGACACCTCCCCACGCCGGGTGAGATCGCCCTTGCCGATCTCCACCACCGTGTCGAGGAACTTGATGATGTTCTGTTGCAGGTCCTCGCGCTTGCGCCGCTCCTCATCGCGATCGGCCTCAGTCTGGACCAGCGAGCGGAGTCGCACGATGCTGTCGTTGAAGGTGACCGCCATCTGGCCGATCTCATCGCGGGAGGCCACCGGCACCAGCTGAGAGAGGTCGCCGCGTCCCACGCGCTCCGCCACCGCCATCAGGGCGGTGACCGGCCGGGTGATCCGCTGCGCGAAGATCACGCCCGCGAGTACCGCGGCGGTCGCGACGCTGCCCAGAATCAGGAGCAGGAAGTTGCCGGCCCCGACCGCCGCGGCGGTGATGATGGACTTGTCCATGCCCACCCGCACCGTCCCGAGCCGGCCGCCCAGCATGGGCACGCCGATATCGATGATCTCGCGCTCCCGGCCGCCGCGAGGGTCCGGATAGGTCAGCTCCTGCACCTGGGGCTTGGTGGCCTGACCCGGCACCACGTTCCTGTCGATGATGCCTTTTGGCACCACCGGGGCGAAGGTGTGCGCGATCAGCGCGCGCTGGGGATCGTAGACCATGACGTAGGCAACGCCCGAGATCTTGGCGAACTCGTCGACCTGGGCCTGCACGGTGGAAGCGTCGCGGTTGACGACGAGGTCCGCCGCCGAGCTCGCCAGACTGTTGGCGATGGCGCTGCCCTTGTCGGTGAACTCGCGGGTGAGATTGTCCTGCAGCGACCGGTAGGCGATGGTCCAGCTCGCGATCGCGACTGGCACCAGCACCAGCACCAGGAACACGGTAATCTTGCCCAGAAGGCCGAACCGCACCCGGGTTCCCCGGGCGGGCGCGGTCTCCGCGGCGGGCCCGGGGCCCTCTGCGCGCTTTCGCATCGCGTGTTTCCTCCAGCCCCGCTTCAGACCGTCCATACCCATGTCAGGCTCTGACCGCCGCGGACCAGTCCGCGATCGGGACCCAGCGGTCGCCCTCGACGCGCGTGAAGTAGACGCTGTCCAGTCCCTGGTGTCGCTCGGGCGTGAAGGTGAGCGGCGCGCCGATCCCGAGATCGAGCCCGCGGAGCGACTCGAGCGCCTGTCGCAGGGCCGGACGGCCGGCGTTGGCGCCGGCCCGGCGCAGCGCCTCGACGATCACCCGCGCGTTGACGTAGCCCTCCAGGCTGATGAAGCTGTACTTCTGCGGCGCGTAGGTGGCGTCCCGGATTGCCGCGGGAACCTGCGGATTGTGCTTGTCCATCAGGGCGCGGTACTCGACCACGCCGGGCAGGCTCGCGTCGTCGTAGCTCGGCACGACCTGGGAGTTGACCAGGGCTCGGGTGTAGTCACGACCCTTCTCGCGGCCGTGCTTGACGAGGAGCGCGAGCATGGCGTCCGAGCCGACGAAGGACACGTTGGAGATCGGCGCCGTCCAGCCCGCGTCGCGGGCCGAGCGCACGAAGGCGCCGCAGCCCTGGTACGCTCCCGTGCAGAGCACGACCTCGCTCCCGCCCTCGCGGAGAGCCTTGACCGCGGTGGTCATGTCCTCCTCGAACTTGGCGCCCCGGACGTAGGTGGCCTCCGCCACGATCTTGGCGCCGCGCGCGGCGAGCGCCCGCGCGACCCCGTCGGTGCCGCTGCGGCCGTAGGCGTCGATCTGGTAGTAGACTCCGAAGCGCCGCGCCCCCGTCTGCCAGAAGCGCTCCACCAGGGCCGCCATTTCCTGCCGGTAGGAGGCGCGGATGTTGAAGACCTGATCCACGTAGGGCGTCTCGCGCTGGGGCTGGGCGCCTGTGAAGTTGCCCACCAGCACCACGTGCTGGTCCGCGTACTGCTTGATCACCGGGAGCGCGCGCGTCAGCGTCGGGGTTCCCACGTAGTTGGAGAGCAGGAAGACCTTCTCCCGGTCCAGCAGCTGGATCGTGTTGCGGATGCACGGGTCGGGGTTGTAGCCGTCGTCGAGCGTCACCACCGTGATGGGCCGCCCGGAGATCCCGCCGCGCGCGTTGATCTCGCTGTAGTACGCGTGCGCGCCGCGGTAGAGCTCGCTGCCGAGGCCGGCCGCGGCGCCCCGGAACGCGGCGCTCATGCCGATCCGGATCTCGGCGGCCTGGCCGCGCGCGGCCGCGCCGGGGAGGAGCGTGCTCGTGAAGGCCGCCGACAGGGCGCCGCCGAGAAAGTCTCTGCGCTTCATGGGGACACCTCCTCCGCGACCGCGGGCATCGAGGGGCGAAGCGCGGCCAGGATCTTGGGAACGTCGAGCAGCGCGAGGGTCTCCCCCGCCCACTGGATCCAGCCCGCCATCAGGGGACGGGGACCCCGCATCCGGGCGGTGGTCGGGCCGTCGGCCGGCACTACGTCGTCGAAGGGTTCGAGCCCGAGCACCGTGTCCACCACCAGCGCGGCCTGTACACCGCCGTCGCGAACGACCAGCGCGCGCACGCCGCGCGCCGGACGCGGCTCCGGCAGGCCCAGCAGGGCGCGGATGTCCATGATCGGCATCACGGTTCCCCGAAGATTGGCCACGCCGACGAGGTACCGGGGCGCCAGGGGTACCGCGGTGATCTCCTCGAAGAACACTACCTCCCGCGCACTCCGGACATCCACCGCGAAGCGGGAGCCCGCCAGGGCGAACAGGCAGGCCCGCCGCTCCGGAGGGGCCGCCGAAGGGGCGGGCGGCGAGGCGTTCATCGCGCCGGGAGTCTGGGTCATCGAGCCTATTTCACGAACTGGCGGACCACGCCGAGGAGCTGATCCGCCGTGAACGGCTTGGGCAGATAGTCGGCCGCGCCCTGCCGCTGTCCCCACAGCCGGTCGCTCTCCTGGTTCTTGGAGCTGACGAACACCACCGGGGTGTCCCTGGTACGCGGGTCGCGTCGGAGCCCGCGCAGCACTTCGTAACCGTTCCGCTTGGGCATCACGATGTCGAGCAGCAGCAGGTCCGGCCGCTCCTCGACGACGCGATCCTCGAGGAGCTCGCCGTGCTCGTAGGACACGACCTGGTGGCCGGCCGACTTGAGAATGCCTTCGATCATCTTCAGCTCTGACACGGCGTCATCTACGACCATCACCTTTCCCACGACGCGCCCCTCTCCTCGGTTGCGAGTGCACCTCGTTATCCGAACGGACCCGATCCGCTAAGCCTTTGCGGGTGGTTGGTCTACTGCAAACCCCCTACCAACCGAGGTTTTCCGCCATCTTGGAGGCCATTCCCGGCGGGTACCGGTCAATGCCATGGATTCAAGGCTTTCCGGCCCTCCGAGGTCGTTTTCGCCCCGTGCGAGGCCAGATGACAGCGGGTGGACGTCCGTTGGGTGACGCGCACTGTCAGAAGGAGTGCCCCGAACCGTCGGCCGCCCTGCCCTGCCCACAGGGCAGGGCGCCTCAGCTCCAGGGGGCCAACTTGCGATGGTGGGGGCCGTATGCTAGCGTGGCACTGCGTTTTTTATGGAACTCTCACCCGCTGTCCTGCAGCAATCCTGACCCGACCATAAGGAGATCCTGGATCCATGGCCGAGAGCGCGCTCCATCTCACCGAGGCCAGCTTCGACGCCGAACTGGGCAAGCACACCGAGCTCTTGATGGTCGACTTCTGGGCCGAGTGGTGTGCCCCCTGCCGGGCCATCGCGCCTACCCTGGAAGAGCTCGTGCGTGAGGGCAACGGCTCGGTGACCCTCGCCAAGGTGAACGTGGACGAGCAACCGGGCCTCGCGGCTCGCTACGGGATCCGCTCCATCCCCACGATCCTGTTCGTGAAGGGCGGCAAGGTGATGGATCAGGTGATTGGCGCGGTGCCGAAAGCGCAGCTCAAAAAGAAGCTGGACGCGAACGCCTGAGCGGCCCATTCATGTCGACGGTGGGGCCCGGCCTCCCCCCGCTCTCTCCCACGCGCGAGGAGTTCCACGCCCTGGCCGGCCGGGGCAACCTGGTCCCGGTCTTCGCCGAGCTGGCCGCCGACCTCGACACCCCGCTGTCCGCCTTCCTCCGGCTCCGCCCCGGCCCCTACGCCTTCCTGCTGGAGTCGGTCGAGGGCGGGGAGAAGTGGGCCCGTTACTCGTTCCTGGGCTCGGACCCGCTCATGGTGTTTACCGCCAAGGGCAAGCGGATCAGCGTCCGCCGCCCCGACGGCACCACCGAGCTGCTGCCGGGCACAAACCCCTTCGCGGCGCTCCGGGAGCTGCTATCCCAGTTCAAACCCGTCCCGGTGCCGGGACTGCCACGCTTCCAGGGCGGGGCGGTGGGCTTCCTGTCCTACGACATGATCCGCCACGTCGAGCGGCTGCCGACGCTCACCACCGACGATCAGAAGCTACCCGACGCGGTGTTCATGTTCACCGACAGCCTGCTGGTGTTCGACAACCTGCGCCACCGGCTGCTGGTGATCGCCAACGCCCACATCACGAAGCGCGATCCAGCCTCGCTCGACCGGGCCTACGACGCAGCCGCGGTCAAGATCGGCATGCTGATCGGCAACCTTCGCCGGCCCGCCCGCTCCCCCGCCCCGCTCACCCTGCCGCCGGTGGAGGCGCTGGTGGCCCTCGGGGACGAGGGGTTCACCTCGACCATGGACGAGGTCACCTTCATGGAGGGCGTGCGCCGGGCAAAGGAGTTCATCGCAACCGGCGACGCCTACCAGGTCGTGCTCTCGCGACGGCTCGACACCGAGCTCCGGGCCGACCCGTTCACGGTGTATCGGGCGCTGCGCACCGTCAATCCGTCGCCCTATCTCTTCTTCCTGCGGCTCGGCAAGACCAGCATCGTCGGCTCGTCGCCCGAAGTCCTGGTGCGTCTCGAGGACGAGCGGGTGGAAGAGCGGCCGATCGCGGGCACCCATCCCCGCGGCCGGAACGAGGAGGAGGACGGCCGGCTGGCGGACGAGATGCGGGCGGACCCCAAGGAGCGGGCGGAGCACGTGATGCTCGTGGACCTCGGGCGCAACGACGTGGGCCGGGTCAGCCGCCTCGGCAGCGTCGAGGTGTCGGAGTTCATGGTGGTGGAGCGCTATTCGCACGTCATGCACCTGGTGAGTCACGTGCGCGGCCGGCTCGAGCCCGGCAAGGACGCCTTCGACGTGCTGGCCGCCTGTTTCCCCGCCGGCACCCTCACCGGCGCCCCCAAGATCCGGGCCATGGAGATCATCGAGGAGCTGGAGCCCACCCGCCGGGGTCCCTATGGGGGCGCCGTCGGCTACATCTCCTACTCGGGCAACCTCGACTCGTGCATCACGATCCGCACCGTGGTGTGCCACGGGCGCCGCGCGTCGATCCAGGTGGGGGCGGGCATCGTGGCCGACTCGGACTCGAAGACGGAGTGGCTCGAGACGGGCTCCAAGGCGCGCGGCATGATCCTGGCCCTCCGCATCGCGGCGCAGGAGCAGCCGCGATGATCCTCGTCCTCGACAACTACGACTCGTTCACCTACAACCTGGTCCAGTACCTGGGTGAGCTCGGGGCCACCATGCGCGTGGCCCGCAACGACGCGCTCACGGTGGACGACGTCGAGCGCCTGGCGCCCGACGGCATCGTCATCTCCCCGGGGCCGGGCAACCCCGACGGCGCCGGCATCTCGCTCGAACTGATCCGCCGCTTCCATGCCCGGGTGCCGATCCTGGGCGTCTGCCTCGGCCACCAGGCCATCGGGCAGGCCTTCGGAGGCAGGGTGGCGCGGGCGCGTCGACAGATGCACGGCAAGACCTCCCCGATCACGCACGACGGGCGGGGAGTCTTCCGCGGCCTGCCGCCGGGGTTCGAGGCGACGCGCTACCACTCGCTGGTCGTACTCGAATCGAGCCTGCCCGCGGACCTCGAGATCTCGGCTCGGGCGGACGACGGAGAGATCATGGGATTGCGGCATCGCCGCTACCCGGCCGAGGGAGTGCAGTTCCATCCCGAGTCCATCCTCACGAGCCAGGGCAAGGCGCTGCTGGCCAACTTCCTCGCCCTGACGCCGGTTGCCGCCCCCGCATGAACGCGGAGCCACCCGAACGGGTGAGCCTGGGCGGGCTGGGCGAGCGCGGGCTGATCCTTCGCATCCGGAGGAGCGCGGCCGCGGTCGTCAGCGCGCCCGGGGTCGAGGTCGGCATCGGTGACGACACCGCGGTGCTCGCGGTCCCCCCCGGCCACAAGCTGCTCGCGACCACGGACATGTTGATCGAGGACGTTCATTTCCGCCGGGCGTCCGCCACCCCCGCCGACATCGGCTGGAAGGCGATGGCGGTCAACCTGTCGGACATCGCGGCGATGGGCGGCATCCCCCGGTGGGCGCTGGTGGCGCTGGCCGTCCCGGCCGATACGGACGTGGAGGCGGTGGACGCCTTCTACGCGGGCATGGCGGAGGCCGCCACCCCCCACGACGTCACCGTCGTCGGCGGGGACACCTCGGACTCGCCGGGAGGGTGGATGGTCAACGTCACGCTGCTCGGAGTCCACCCGGGAGCGCCACGGCTCCGCTCGCAGGCCCGGGCGGGCGACGCGGTGGCGGTGACCGGCAGCCTCGGCGCCTCCGCCGCCGGCCTCCACGCCCTCGAGATCGGGCTCGACCGCGCGCGCGAGGCGGGGCTGGCCGGGGCGCGGCTCGCCGAGATCACGCGGGCCCACCTCCGGCCCCGCGCGCGCGTGGCCGAGGGGCGCTGGCTGGGGCAGGCGCCCGGCGTACACGCCATGATCGACTGCTCCGACGGCCTCGCCACCGATCTCGGCCACATCTGCCGGGAGAGCGCCGTGGGCGCCCGGGTGCAGCTCGAGCGCGTTCCGGTCGCGGCGGCGGCGCGGGAAGCGGCCCGCGCCCTCGGGGCGGACGCCCACGAGTGGGCGGTGAGCGGCGGCGAAGACTACGAGCTCCTGCTGACGTGCGATCCCGCCGCGGCCGAGCGCCTGACCGCGGGCCTCGCCGAAGCCACCGGCACCGGCCTCACCGTGATCGGGCGGATCGAGGGGCCCGCGGGCGAGATCGTCTTCGTGGACACCGCCGGTGCCCCGGTGGCATTGCCCGGAGGCTTCGAGCACTTCCATGGATAGCCGTCTCCTTCCCGAGTTGATCGGCCTCGGGGTGCTCTTGCTGGTCTCCGCATTGCTCTCGGGCGCGGAGGCTGCGTACTTTTCCCTGGGTCGGACGCGCCTGAAGGAGCTGGCCGAGCAGCAGGGCAAGACCCCCGGCCCGCTCGCGCCGCTCCTCGCGCAGCCCAACGAGCTGCTCGTCACTCTCCTCGTCGGTATCACGGTGGTGAATATCGGAGCTTCCGCCCTCGCCGCCGCCATCGCCGAGCAGGTCTTCGGGTCGAAGGGGCTCGCCATCGCCATCGCGGGCATGGTGTTCCTGCTCACCGTGTTCGGGGAGGTGCTGCCCATGACCCTGGCGGTGGAGCACCCGCTGCGCTTCGCGGCCTGGGTCAACCGGCCAGTGGCCTGGCTCTCCGTGCTGCTCCGGCCGATCCGCGTCGGGCTGGGCGCGTTCACCGCGCTGACGCTGCGGCTGGTGGGATCCGAGCGACGCGTGGGGCAGCCCGAGATCTCCGAGGAAGAGCTCCGCACCCTCGTGGACGTGGGCGCGAGCGAAGGCGTGGTGGACCGCACCGAGCGCGAGATGATCCACAAGGTCTTCGAGCTGGAGGACACCCTGGTGCGCGAGGTCATGGTGCCGCGCCCGGACATGTTCTGCCTGGACGTGGCCACCCCGCCTTCGCTGATCCTGCCGCAGCTGCGCGAGCAGCTGCACTCCCGGGTGCCGGTCTTCGAGGAGAGCATCGACCAGATCGTCGGGGTGCTCTACACCAAGGACTTGCTGCCGCATCTCGGGGGGCTGCCGCCCATCTTCGATCTCCACCGGCATCTGCACCCGCCCTACTTCGTGCCGGAGTCCAAGAGGGCCGACGCGCTCCTGCGGGAGTTCCAGGCCAAGAAGCTCCACCTGGCCATCGTGGTGGACGAGTACGGCGGCACCGCCGGCCTCGTCACCCTCGAGGACCTGCTCGAGGAGCTGGTGGGCGAGATCCGCGACGAGTACGACGAGGACGAGCGTCTCATCCAGCGCGTGACCCCGCGCAGCTTCCGGGTCTCGGGACGGCTGCCGATCTACGAGCTGAACACGGCAACCGGGCTGCAGATCCCCGACGTCTCCTTCGACACGGTCGGCGGCTGGGTGCTCGATCTCTTCGGCCGCGTGCCTCACAAGGGGGAAAAGAAGCAGACCGAGGACGGCGTCCGCGTGTCGGTGGAGAAGGTCGAGCGGACGCGGGTGCTCGAGGTGCTGGTCGCGCTGCCCGAAATCGCCGAGCGGCGGGAGACCACGTGATCTACGTCTGGATCATCGGGCTCTCCCTGCTGGTGACCGCGCTCTTCTCGGCGGCCGAGATGTCGTTCATCGCCGCCAATCGCGTCCGCCTGCGCCACATGGCGGAGGGCGGGCACCGCACGGCCATCCGATACCTGGAGGCGTTCCGGAGCCCGGAGCGGCTCCTGTCCACCGCGATGATGGGCGTCACCATCGCCCACATCACCGCCTCCACGGTGGCCACCTGGGCCCTCATCCCGGTGGTGGGAGGCGGCGCGGCCGTCCTGGTCACCGCATGCCTCACCCCGCTGATGCTGGTGTTCGGCGAGGTCATTCCCAAGGCGGTGGCGCGGGAGCGCGCGACCGGATTGATCCTGGTGCTGTTCCCGGTGGTGGAGACCCTGGGCAAGGTGCTGGCCCCACTCACCTGGGGCGCCAACTGGCTGGTGGGGCGGGCGCTCGCGCTGGTGGGGCGCCAGCCCACCGGCGCGCGCCAGTTCGTCTCGCGCGAGGAGCTGAAGCTGCTCCTGCAGATGGAGCCGGAGGAGGCCGACGTCACCGTCACCGAGGCCGAGATGATCGACAAGATCTTCGACCTGGGGGAGACCGCAGTGCGCGAGGTGATGGTGCCCCTGGTGGACGTGGCGGCCCTGCCCGAGACCGCCTCACCCGGCGACGCGGTCCGGCTCATCCAGGAGCGCGGGTTCTCCCGGATCCCCGTCTTCACCGACCGGGTGTTCAACATCGTGGGCGTGGTCACCACCATGGACCTCCTCAGCCGCGGGGTGGACGCCCCGGACCTGCGCGCGCTGATGCGCCCGGCCACCTACGTCCCGGAGACCAAGCGGATCGACGAGCTGCTGCGCGAGATGCAGAAGAACCGCGTGCAGCTCGCGGTGGTGGTGGACGAGTACGGCGGCGCGGTCGGCATCGTCACGGTGGAGGACATCGTCGAGCAGATCGTGGGCGAGATCCGCGACGAGCACGACCGCACCCCCGACACGGTGGAACGGCTTCCCGATGGCAGCTATCGGGTGGCGGGCCGCGCGAGCATCGACGAGGTCAACGAGGCGCTGGACTGGGACCTGCCCAAGGGCGACTTCGAGACCGTCGCCGGCCTCGTGCTCGCCACCCTGCACCGGATCCCGCTGGTCGGGGAGGTCTTCCGGGTGGGGCGCTTCTCCTTCACGGTACTCGAGGCCGACAAGCGCCGCGTCCTCACCGTCCGCGTCACCCCGGCCTCCACCAACAAGAAGCCCACGCTTGCGCACTGAGGCGCTGTCGCCGGACAATCAGCCCCTACGCCAAGTGAGCGCGACACTGCGGGGGCAGCCGAGAACGGGAAGAAGCTGCGGTAGCCAGGACGCCCCGATGAGGGCCAAAGGCCCGAAGAGGCCAAACCGCCAACCAGAGTGCCCGTCGTTCAACTACTTGGAAGGAGACTCCTCATGGCCGGCAAGATGGTCGAGTTTCCCAGCAACGGACACACCGCGACGGGCTATCTGGCGACCCCCGCCTCCGGCAAGGGGCCGGGCGTGCTCGTGATCCAGGAGTGGTGGGGACTGGTGGGCCACATCAAGAACGTGTGCGACCGCTTCGCGGCCGCCGGCTTCTCGGCGCTGGCTCCCGATCTCTACCACGGCCAGACCGCGAGCGAGCCGGACGCGGCGGGCAAGCTCTTCATGGCGCTCAATATCGAGCGAGCCGAGAAGGATCTCGCCGGAACCGCCAAGTACCTGGCCGGCCATTCCTCGACATCCAAGCTGGGCGCGGTGGGCTTCTGCATGGGCGGCCAGCTCGCGCTCTTCGCCGGATGCACCAACGCGAACGTCGGGGCGGTGGTGGACTTCTACGGCGTTCACCCCAACGTCAAGCCGGACTACAGCCGGCTGAACGGCCCGGTCCTGGGGCTATTCGGGGAGAAGGACGCCTTCGTGACGCCCCAGACCGCGCGTGAGGTGGAGGCCGCCATCAAGAAGGCGGGCAAGCCGGTCGAGATCCATATCTACCCCGGGGTGGACCACGCCTTCTTCAACGACGAGCGGGCCGACGTATACAACAAGCCCGCGGCCGAAGACGCCTGGCGCCGAACCCTCGACCTGTTCAAGAAAACCCTGAAATAGGCAAACCACGGAGAAAGCTGAAGCAGTAAACGGGAGTCCGCCGACTGGGGGAGTGCGGGGGCCATTTCTGGGCCCCCGCATTCAATAGAGCCTGGAGAAGTAGACGGTAAGAATTACCCCGCCGCGGCCGCCGCCTTCTTGCGCCGGCCCTTGGCCGCGCCCGTGGAGGCCTCGCCCTTGCCGGCCTTCTTCTCTTCCTTGGGCGCCTTCTCGGCCTTGGCGTCCTTCTTGCCTTTCTCCTTCGGAGCTTCCGGCCGGTCGACCAGCTCCAGGACCACCATCGGCGCGCGATCGCCGGGCCGGAGGCCGGCCTTGATGATCCGGGTGTAGCCGCCGTGACGCTCGCTGAAGCGGGCGGCGATGGTGTCGAAGAGCTTCTTCACCACGACCGCGTCCGGCACCATGCTCAGCACCTGCCGCCGCGCGTGCAGGTCGTCGCGCTTGGCGAGCGTGACCATGTGGTCGGCGAGCCCGCGCACCGCCTTGGCCTTGGCCTCGGTGGTCATGATGCGCTCGTGGCGGAAGAGCGCGACGAGCAAGTTCCGGAACAGCGCCCACCGGTGCGCGGTGACGCGCCCGAGCTTGAAGCCCGCCTTGCCGTGCCTCATTTCGTCCCTCCGCGGCCGAGCGCGCCCAGCAGACTCGGATCGATGCGCATGCCGAGCGACAGCCCGAGCGCGGCGAGCGCGACCTTGATCTCCTCGATCGACTTCGAGCCGAGGTTCTTGACCGACTCCAGATCCTCGTCGGTCTTCTGGACCAGATCCGCCACCACGAGGATCTCGTGGTTCTTCAGCGCGTTGACCGCCCGCGCGGGAAGCGGCAGCTCTTCCAGTGGCTTGGCCAGGCTCTCCTGCAGGAAGCCTTCGCCGGTCGCCTCCACCTCCTCCTCTTCCTCCTCGCGCCCTTCCGGGGCCAGGTGGGAGAAGTGCCCCTGCAGGTGGCGGGCCGCCCGCGTGAGGGCGTCGTCGGGGGACACCGCCCCGTTCGTCCAGATCTCGAGGATCAGCTTCTCGTAGTCCGTGACCTTGCCGAGCCGCGCGTTCTCCACACCGTAGGAGACCCGCTGGATCGGAGAGAACGCTGCGTCCAGCGGGATCGCCCCGGCGGGGACCGTCCCCGCGGGATGGCGATCGGCCGCCACGTAGCCTCGGCCCACCCCGATCCCCATGTCGATCGCGAGCTTGGCGCCCGCTCCCAGGGTCGCGATGTGGATCTCCGGGTTCAGCACCTCGACCCCGCTCGCCTCCGAGACGTCCGCGCCGGTGACCGGCCGGGGGCCGGTCGCCTCCAGCCGCGTCTCGGTGGGCTCGCCGGAGGGCACGTTCACCGCCAGCTTCTTCACGTTCAGCAGCACGTCGGTGGTGTCTTCCTGCACCCCGGGGATCCTGGTCCCCGCGTCCTTCACGCCGGGAATCCGGACCCACGTCACCGCCGAGCCCGGCACGATGGCCAGGAGGGTGCGGCGAAGGGAGTGCCCGACGGTGAGCGCGTAGCCCTTCTCGAACGGCTCGGCGACCAGCCGCCCGTAACGATCGGAGAGGATCTCCCACTGGATCGACTTCGGCTTCTGGAACGGAGTCCTTGCCATATGCCCCTTCTGGCGGCGGGTCGGCCGCCTACTTCGAGAACAGCTCGACGATGAGCTGCTCCTGCACCGGGATCTGGATGTCCTCCCGAAGCGGAAGCCCGCGCACCGTGCCCTTTTTCTCGTTCACGTCCAGATCGAGCCACGGCGGCACCGGCGAGCGGCCGGAGGCCAGGTTGTCGGCCACCCGCTCCTGCATCTTGGAAGTCGGCCGCAGCTGCACCACCTCGCCCACCTTCACGATGAAGGACGGGATCGAGACCTTCCGCCCGTTCACCTGTACGTGCCCGTGGCCGATCATCTGGCGCGCCTCCCGGCGGGAGGCGGCCATGCCCAGACGGAACACCACGTTGTCGAGGCGCCGCTCCAGGAACTTGAGCAGGTTCTCGCCGGTGATGCCCTTCTCGGCCTCGGCCCACGCGAAGTAGCGGCGGAACTGCGCCTCCAGCACCCCGTAGATGCGCTTGGCCTTCTGCTTCTCGCGCAGCTGGATGCCGTACTGGGTCGGCTTGGTGCGGCCCAGGCCGTGCTGACCCGGCGGATAGTTCCGGCGCTCGATCGCGCACTTCTCGGTGAAGCAGCGCGAGCCCTTCAGGAACAGCTTGATGCCTTCACGCCGGCACTGCCGGCAGGCGGCGGCTCGATATCGTGCCACGTACGTCTCCTCTTACACGCGCCGGCGCTTGGGCGGCCGGCAGCCGTTGTGCGGAATCGGGGTCACGTCACGGATGGCGGTGATCTCCAGTCCCACCGCCTGCAGCGAGCGGATGGCGGCCTCGCGCCCGGCCCCCGGGCCGCGAACGAAGACCTC
Organism: Candidatus Deferrimicrobiaceae bacterium; assembly: GCA_035463855.1. Taxonomy (GTDB): domain Bacteria; phylum Methylomirabilota; class Methylomirabilia; order Rokubacteriales; family CSP1-6; genus CAMLFJ01. The sequence continues at coordinate 58,285 of DATHSW010000120.1, forward strand.
CACCTGCTTGAGGCCTACTTCCATCGCCTTGCGGGCCGCGTTCTCGGCCGCGGTCTGCGCGGCGAAGGGCGTGCTCTTGCGGGAGCCCTTGAAACCCACACTCCCCGCGCTGGCCCACGAGACCACGTTGCCCATCTTGTCGGTCAGGGTCACGATCGTGTTGTTGAAGGTGGCCTGCACGTGGGCGATGCCCACGCGGACCTCCTTGCGCTCCCGCTTGCGCCCGCCTTTTCGGGGCGCGGCGGCCTTCTCGTCCGGCTTCTGTTCCGCGGCGTCGGCCATCGATGCGGCTCCTTACTTTTTCGGCGGCGCGGCAGGCGCGGCGGCCACCGGCTTCTTCTTCACCATCACGCCCTTGCTCTTGCCCTTGCGGGTGCGGGCGTTGGTGTGGGTCCGCTGCCCGCGCACGGGCAGGCCCTTGCGGTGCCGGATACCGCGGTAGCAGCCGATGTCCATCAGCCGCTTCACGCTCATGGACACCTCGCGGCGCAGATCGCCCTCCACCTTGTACTCGCGCTCGATGATGTCGCGGACACGGCCGGTCTCGTCGTCCGTCCACGACTTCACGCGCTTGTTGGGATCCACGCGCGCGTCGGCGAAGATCCTCTTCGCCGACGGGATCCCGATCCCGTAGATGTACTGGACGGCGATCGCGCCCCGCTTGTCCCGCGGCAAATCGACCCCGGCGATACGTGCCATGTGGGCTCCTATCCCTGACGCTGCTTGTGGCGCGGGTTCTTGCAGATGATCCGTACCCGGCCGTGCCGGCGCACGATCTTGCAGTTCTCGCACCGAACCTTGATCGACGGACGTACTTTCATATGCTCCTCTTGCCTGACTACTTAAACCGGTACGTGATCCGGCCGCGCGTGAGGTCGTAGGGCGACAGCTCGACCTTGACCTTGTCGCCCGGCAGGATGCGGATGAAATTCATCCGCATCTTGCCCGACACGTGGGCCAGCACCCGGTGGCCGTTCTCCAGCTCCACTCGGAACATCGCGTTGGGCAACGGCTCGACCACCGTGCCCTCCACCTCGATCGCGTCTTCCTTGGCCATGGATCGGGCGTCCTCTACTCGGCGCGATCAAGCCGGGTCAGCACCTCGGGCCCCCCGTCGGTGATGGCGATGGTGTCCTCGAAGTGCGCGGCCCAGCTGCCGTCGGCGGTCACCGCCGTCCAGCGATCCTCGAGCACGCGCACTTCCCACGAGCCCATCGTGATCATGGGCTCGATGGCCAGCACCATGCCGGCCTTGATCACCGGGCCCCGCCCCGCGTCCCCGAAGTTCGGGATCTGGGGCTCCTCGTGGAGATTCCGCCCGATCCCGTGGCCGACGAAGGCGCGCACGACCCCGAAGCCGTGGCTCTCGCAGTGCGCCTGCACCGCGTACGAGATGTCCCCGAGCCGGTTGCCGGCGCGGCACTGCACGATTGCCTTGTCCAGGCTCTCGCGCGTGACGTCGAGGAGCTCCTGCACGCGCGGCGGCACCGGCCCTACCGGCAGGGTGATCGCGCAATCCGCATAATACCCTTCCACGATACAACCCAGGTCCAGCCCCACGATGTCCCCCTCCCGCAGCTTCCGCTTGGGCGAGGGGATCCCGTGCACCACTTCCTCGTTGATCGAGACGCATACCGTGGCGGGAAAGCCCCGGTAGCCCTTGAAGGCCGGCGCGGCGCCCCGGGAGACGATGAAGGCCTCGACGTCCGCGTCGATGTCCTTGGTCGAGATCCCGGGCCGGACCATCGCGCGCAGGCGGTCCTTCACCCCGGCGAGGATGCGCCCGGCCGCCCGCATGTGGCCGAGCTCGCGCGCCGACTTGAGCATGATCACGACGCCGCCGGCTCCTTGACCGCCCTCTGGATCGCCGCGGCCACGTGGTCCACCGGGCCCTCTCCGGCCACCCGTACCAGCAGGCCGCGCTTGCCGTAGTAGTCGAGCAGGGGTGCGGTCTGCGTCTGGTAGACGTCGAGCCGGCGCACCACCGTGCTTTCCGCGTCGTCCTCCCGCTGGTACAGCTCGCCCCCGCACTGGTCGCACCGGCCCTCCGTCTTCGGAGGGGCCGAAACGAGGTGGAAGGCGGTGCCACAGCCCCGGCAGATCCGGCGCCCGGTGAGGCGGCGCAGCAGCTCTTCGCGGGACACCTCGAAGAAGACCACGCGGTCGAGGTCCTGGCCGCGTCGCCGCAGCAGGGCGTCGAGGGCCTCGGCCTGGGCGACCGTGCGCGGGAAGCCGTCCAGCACGTAGCCCGGGCCGGCGTCCGGCCGCGAAAGGCGCTCGTCCACCAGGCCGATCACGACCTCGTCGGGCACGAGCGCGCCCTGGTCCATGTAGCGCTTGGCCTCGCGCCCGAGCGGAGTGCCCTCGGCCACCGCCTCGCGGAGCATGTCGCCGGTGGCGATCTGGGGAACCCCCGAGCCCGCGGCCAGCCGCCGGGCCTGGGTGCCCTTACCGGCGCCGGGCGCGCCCAGGAAGACCACGCGGCTCATGCTCCCTTCGCCTTCTTGCGGAGGAAGCCTTCGTAGTTCCGCATCAGCAGATGCGACTCCATCTGACGCACCGTATCCAGGGCCACGCCGACCACGATCAGCAGGCTGGTGCCGCCAAAGTAGAACGGAGTGTTGAACCACTGGATCAGGAAGTCGGGGAGCACCGAGATCAGGGCCAGGAACATCGCGCCGGGCAGGGTGATCCGGGTCAGGGTCCGGTCGATGTACTCCGCGGTCTTCTTGCCGGGCCGCACCCCCGGAATGAACCCGCCGTACTTCTTCATGTTGTCGGCGAGATCCACCGGATTGAAGACGATGGCGGTGTAGAAGTACGCGAAGAAGATGATCAGCCCGCAGTAGAGCACCGTGTAGGTGAAGTGCCCGGGCGAGAGCGCCTCCGAGATGTACTGCATCCAGGGGTGGTGGATGAACCGGGTCAGGGTCGCCGGGAACAGGATCAGCGACGAGGCGAAGATCACCGGGATGACCCCCGCGGTATTGATGCGCAGGGGGATGTGGGTGGACTGCCCGCCGTACATCCGCCGGCCCACCACCCGCTTGGCGTACTGCACCGGGATCTTGCGCTGGCCCTCCTGCATCACCACCACCGCCGCGGTCACCGCGACCATCATGATGATCAGGCCCAGGAACACGAAGAGCTTGAGCTCGCCGGTGGAGATCAGGGTGTAGGAGGAGACGATCGCCGAGGGCAGCCGCACCACGATGCCCGCGAAGATGATCAGGGAGATCCCGTTCCCGATCCCCTTCTCGGAGATCTGCTCACCCAGCCACATGATCAGGGCGGTCCCGGTGGTCAGGGTGAGCATGGTCATGAGCCGGAAGCCCCAGCCCGGATCCGGGACCAGGATCCCCCCGGTCTGGCTGCGCATGCTCTCGAGCCCCACCGCGATGCCGAAGGACTGCACCAGCGAGAGCCCGATGGTGCCGTAGCGGGTGTACTGGGTGATCTTCTTCTTCCCCGCCTCGCCCTCCTTGGCGAGCCGCTCGAGCGCGGGGATCACCACCGTGAGCAGCTGCAGGATGATCGACGCCGAGATGTACGGCATGATCCCGAGCGCGAACACGGTGAGCCGGCGCAGGTTGCCGCCCGAGAAGAGGTCCACCATGCCGAGCAGGGTGCCCTGGACCTGGTTGAAGAACTCGGCCAGCGCGGCCGCGTCGATGCCCGGGGTCGGCACGTGGGCGCCCAGCCGGTACGCGGCCAGGAGCGCCAGCGTCATGATCACACGGCGCTTGAGCTCCGGAATCTTGAAGATGTTCTGGAAGCTCTGCAGCCCTTCGATCACTTGCGGGTCCCCGCTCCCGTGCTCGGCAGCGCTTCCACGCGCCCGCCCGCCGCCTCGAGCTTCTGCTTGGCCCCCTCGCTGATCTTGTGCACGCGCACCGTGAGGGCGTGGGCCACGTCGCCGTCGCCCAGGACCTTGACCGCGCCCCGGCCCGACTTGCGGATCAGCCCGCTCGCCACCAGCGTCTCCGGATCGACCACGCTCCCCGCCGCGAAGCGGGCGGACAGATCACCCACGTTGACGATCGCGAACTCGGTCTTGCCGCCGTACGGCAGGAAACCGCGCTTGGGCAGCCGCCGGTAGAGCGGCATCTGGCCGCCCTCGAACCCCGGCCGGGCGCCGCCGCCCGACCGCGCGTTGAGGCCCTTGTGGCCCTTGCCCGAGGTCTTGCCGTGGCCGGAGCCCGGGCCTCGGCCGATCCGCTTGCGCTTCTTGGTGGATCCCGGCGCCGGCTTCAGATCCTCGAGTCTCATGACTCTTGTACCTTCACCGCGAACACGACCTGCTGGATCATGCCGCGGACGGTGGGCGTGTCGTCGTGCTCCACGACCTGGCGGATCCGGCGCAGACCGAGCGCGTGCACGGTCCCCTCCTGCTTCGGAGAGAGCCCGATGATGCTCTTCACCAGCGTGACCTTAAGCTTCTTTGCCACCGACCGCCTCCTGCGCGTCGCCTTCCATGGACCGGCGCCGCGCCGCGTACGTGGACTGCAGACGCTTCAGCCGCCGGAACGCGTCCATGGTGGCCTTCAACACGTTGTGCGGGTTGTTGGTGCCGAGCGTCTTGGTGAGGATGTCCTGCACCCCGGCCGCCTCCAGCACCGGGCGCACCGCCCCGCCCGCGATGACTCCGGTCCCCTGTGCGGCCGGCTTCAGGTACACGCGCGCGGCCCCGAAGTGGCCCGTGATCTCGCAGGGAATCGTGGTGTCCTTGAGCGGCACCTGCACCAGATCCTTCTTGGCGTGCTCCACCGACTTGCGGATGGCCTCGGGAACCTCGCGGGCCTTCCCGAGTCCGACGCCCACGTGTCCCTGACCGTCCCCCACCACCACCAGCGCCGTGAACGAGAATCGACGGCCGCCCTTGACGACCTTGGCCACCCGATTGATGGCGACCACCCGGTCGGTCAGGTCCAGCGCATTCGGATCAATCCGCGCTTCAGCCACTCGATGCTCCTCCCCTAGAACGCAAGGCCGGCGGCGCGGGCCGCCTCGGCCAGGGCTTTCACGCGCCCGTGGTACTGATAGCCGCCGCGATCGAACACGACCTGGCTGATGCCGCGCGCCTTCGCCCGCTGGGCCAGCAGCTCCCCCACGATCTTGGCCGCGGCCACGTTGCCGCCCGTCTTCGCCTTCTGCCGGAAGTCCGGCGCCCGGCTGTCCACCGCCGCGAGGGTCCGCCCGCTGGTGTCGTCGACTACCTGCGCGTAGATGTGGTTGAGGCTCCGGAACACGGCCAGCCGCGGCCGCTCCGGAGTGCCGATCACGCGCCCGCGGATCCGGATATGCCGGATCTTCCGTCCCTGGACCTTCTGCCCGGTCAGCATTACTTGGCCCCCGCCTTCTTGCCCACTTTCCGCCGGATGTACTCGTCCGCGTACTTGATGCCCTTGCCTTTGTAGGGGTCCGGCTTCCGAAGCGCCCGCAGCTTGGCCGCGGTCTGTCCGAGCAGGGCCTTGTCGGCGCCCCGCAAGGTGATCGAGACCTGCCGGTCCACCTCGGCCTGGATCCCGTCGGGCAGTGGGAAGATGACCGGGTGCGAGTAGCCGAGGGCGAGCTGCAGGGCCTTGCCCTGGACCTGGCAGCGGTAGCCGATACCCACGATCTCGAGCTTCCGCTCGAAGCCGTCCTTCACGCCGGTGACCATGTTGGCCAGCAGCGACCGCGTCAGGCCGTGCAGCGCGCGGACGTTGCGGTGATCGGAGTCACGGGCGACGGTGAGGACGTTGGACTCCACCTTCACCGACACTCCGGACGGGATCGCCTGGCTCAGCTTGCCCTTGGGCCCCTCGGCCTTCACGGTGGCACCTTCCACCGCGATCTTGACCCCCTGGGGAACCGCGATGGGCTTCTTACCGATTCGCGACATGGCTCAGGTCACTCCTACCAGACGTAGGCCAGCACTTCGCCGCCCAGGTGCTGCTTGCGCACCTGGCGGTCCGTCATCACTCCGGCCGAGGTGGAGAGGATCGCCACCCCCATGCCGCCCAGAATGGTGGGGATCTTGTCCTTGGTCACGTAGATGCGTCGCCCGGGGCGCGACACGCGCACGATGCCGGAGATGATCTTCTCGCTCCCCGCGTACTTGAGGTAGACGCGGAGCGTCCCCTGCTTGTTGTCCTCGATGATCCGGAAATTCTTGATGAACCCCTCGTCCTTGAGGATCTCGGCCATCCGAAGCTTGAGCTTCGACGACGGGATGTCCACCTTCTCGTGCTCGGCGCGGCTCGCGTTGCGGATGCGCGTCAGGAAGTCGGCGATCGGATCGCTGTACATGGGGCTACCAGCTCGCCTTGACCACGCCCGGCACCTCGCCCTTGAGCGCGAGCTCGCGGAAGCAGATGCGGCAGGTCTGGAACTTCCGCAGATACCCGCGCGGCCGGCCGCAGATCTTGCAGCGGGTATAGGCGCGCGACTTGAACTTGGGGGGACGCTGCTGCTTCATGATGAGCGAGGTCTTGGCCATGACTATGACTCCCGGAAGGGCACGCCCAGGTGGGTCAAGAGCGCCTTCGCTTCCTCGTCGGTGCGCGCGGTCGTCACCATCGTGATGTCCATGCCGCGGACCTTGTCCACCTTGTCGTATACGATCTCCGGGAAGATGATCTGCTCCTTGAGTCCCAGGTTGTAGTTGCCCCGACCGTCGAAGCCCTTGGGGGGGACGCCCTTGAAGTCCCGCACCCGCGGCAGCGCGACGTTCACGAGCCGGTCCAGGAACTCGTACATGCGCGGACCCCGCAGCGTCACCTTGCAGCCGATGGGGACGTTCTCGCGCAGCTTGAAGTTGGCGATGGACTTCTTGGCGCGCGTGATCACCGGGCGCTGCCCCGCGATGGCCTGCAGATCCGCGGTGGCGAAGTCGAGCACCTTCGGGTTCTCCTTGCCCTCGCCCACCCCCATGTTGATCACGACCTTGGCGAGGCGCGGCACCTGGAACGGATTGCCGTAGCCGCGCTCCTTCATCAGTGCCGGGACCACCGCGGTCCGGAAGCGCTCGCGCATCCGCGGCGGCACCGTCCCGCTCACGCTGGCCCGCTTCGCCGGTCCCTGCGGCTCCGCCGCCGGGGCGCCCTTGCCGCCCTTGGGGCGGGGCGCCGCCTGGCCCCCCTTGCCCGCCGGGGCTCCGCCCGCCTTCCCCGCCGGGGCCTTGTCCGTCTTCTTCGGCTCTGCCATCACGTCCTCACGCCCGGTCGAGCATCTCGCCCGACCGCTTGGCCACGCGCACCTTCTTCCCGTCGGACAGGGCCTTCATCCCGACGCGCGTCGGCTTGTCGCTGTTCGGATCCACCAGCATCACGTTGGAGAGGTGGATCGCCCCCTCCCGCTCGATGATCCCGCCCTGCCGCACCTTCTGGGTCGGGCGCTGGTGCTTCTTGACCATGTTGATGCGCTCCACCACCACCCGGCCCTTCTCGGGAATCACGCGCAGCACCTTGCCTCGCTTGCCGCGCTCCTTGCCCGCCACCACCACCACCGTGTCGCCCTTCCGCACGTGCGCGATCGCCATTGAGCGTCCTCTAGATGACCTCGGGAGCGAGGGAGATGATCTTGGTGAACTGCTTGTCCCGCAGCTCCCGGGCCACCGGACCGAAGATGCGCGTGCCCACCGGATTGTCGTCGGCCTTGAGCAGGACCACCGCGTTGCGGTCGAAGCGGATGTAGGAGCCGTCGCGGCGCCCCACCTCCTTCACGGTGCGCACCACCACCGCCCGCGCGACCTCACCCTTCTTCACGGTCCCGTCCGGCACCGCCTCTTTCACCGCCACCACCACCACGTCGCCGAGGGAGGCGTACCGCTTGTTGCCGCCGCCCATCACCCGGATGCACTGGACCTTCTTGGCTCCCGAGTTGTCGGCGACGTCGAGCATCGAGCGGGGCTGGATCATGACGCGCTCGCCAGCACCTGCAGGATCCGCCACCGCTTCTCCTTGGACAGCGGCCGCGTCTCCTCGAGCAACACCCGGTCTCCCACCTTGCTCGCGTTCTGCTCGTCGTGCGCCTTCAAGCGCTTCGACCGGGTGATCACGCGCTCGTACCGCGGATGACGGTACACGCGCTCGATCATCACCACGCGCGTCTTCGTCATCTTGTCGCTGACCACCACCCCTTCCCGCGTCTTCTTCACGCCCACGGCTCGCTCCTCCCTACCAACGCTACGCCGGCCGCGGGATGCGCAGCGCCCGCTCCCGGAGAATGGTCTGGGCCCGCGCCAGGTCCCGCCGGGCGATCGCCACCCGGGCCGGGTTCTTGGCCACGCCCATGGAGAGCTGGAACCTCAGGTTGAAGAGCTCTTCACCGAGCTCCTGGGCCTTCTGCTGCAGCTCGTCGTCCGACATCTCACGCCACTTGGCCGCCTTCATGGTCGCCTCAGGGCCTCACAACGTCCGCGCCCGCGTCACGAACTTGGTCTTGATGCCGATCTTCTGGGCGGCCAGACGGAAGCCCTCCTTGGCCGTGGGCTCGTCCACGCCCTCCATCTCGTAGAGGATGCGGCCCGGCTTGACCACCGCCACCCAGAACTCGGGGTTGCCCTTGCCCTTGCCCATCCGCGTCTCCGCCGGCTTCTTGGTCACCGGCTTGTCCGGGAAGATGCGGATGAAGATCTTCCCGCCCCGCTTGACGCTGCGGGCCAGGGACACCCGCGCCGCCTCGATCTGGCGGTTGGTCACCCAGCCCGGCTCCAGGGCCTTGAGCCCGAACTCGCCGAAGGCGAGGGTGGAGCCGCGCTGCGCCTTGCCCTTCATGCGGCCGCGCTGGGCCTTGCGATACTTGACGCGCTTGGGCATCAACATGGCGGCTTAGCCCTCGGCGGCGACTTTCTGGGTGGGCAGCACCTCACCCTTGAAGATCCACACCTTGACCCCGATGGCCCCGAACGTGGTGTGCGCCTCCGCGAGCCCGTAGTCGATGTCGGCGCGGATCGTGTGCAGCGGCACCCGGCCGTCCCGGTACCACTCCCGGCGCGCGATCTCCGCGCCGCCCAGCCGGCCCGCGCAGGCGATCCGGATGCCGTCGGCGCCCAGCCGCAGCGCGGAGGTCACCGCCTTCTTCATGGCGCGCCGGAAGGCCACCCGCTTCTGGAGCTGCAGGGCCACGTTCTCGGCCACCAGCTGCGCGTCCAGCTCGGGATGGACCACCTCTTCGATGTTGAGGTAGACCTCCTTCGCCGTCCGCATCTGGATCTCGTTCTTCAGCTTCTCCACCTCGGCCCCCTTGCGGCCGATGATGATGCCGGGCCGGGCCGTGAAGATGGTGATGCGCGCGCGGTTGGCCGACCGCTCGATGTCGATCCGCGAAATCCCCGCGTGGTACAGCGACGACTTGATGTAGCGGCGGATCTTGTGGTCCTCGTGCAGCAGGTCCGCGTAGCCCTTGGTGGCGAACCAACGCGAGCTCCACGTGCGCGTGGCCCCCAGGCGGAACCCGATCGGATGCGTCTTCTGGCCCATGACTACCTCTTCTCTCCCCGCGCTGCCGCCGCGCGCCCGGCGACCGTCTCGTCGCTCAGCTCGATGGTGAGATGGCTCGTGCGGTGCTTGATGAAGTAGGCGCGCCCCATCGCCCGCGGGGACACCCGCTTCATGGACGGCCCGCCGTCCGCCACCGCCTTGATCACCCGGAGGTCGTCCAGGTTCCTCACCTGATGGTTGTGCTCGGCGTTGGCGATGGCCGAGCGCAGCACCTTCTCGATCAGGCGGCCCGCCGCCTTGGGCGTGTACTGCAGGGTGGCCAGCGCCTCCCCCACCGACTTGCCCCGGATGTGATCCAGGACGAGCCGGGCCTTGGAGGCGGGCACCCGGATGTAGCGCGCGGTCGCTCGCGTGCGCATGCTCAGGCCTTGCCGGTCGGCGACGCGGAGGCCTTCTCGGCCTGCCCGTGCGCCTTGAACGTGCGGGTCAGCGCGAACTCGCCCAGCCGATGCCCCACCATGTTCTCGGTGATGTACACCGGAATGAACTTCTTGCCGTTGTGGACGGCGAGCGTGTGCCCCACGAACTCGGGGATGATGGTGGACCGCCGCGACCAGGTCTTGAGCACCTTCTTCTGGCGCGAGCGGTTCAGCTCCTCGACACGCTTCTCGAGACGCTCCTCGATGTACGGGCCCTTCTTCAGCGACCGTCCCATGGCCTCTCCCGCCCCCTATTTCGTCCGCCGCGTCACGATGTAGCGATCCGACGGCCTCGCCCCGCGCCGCGTCTTGTAGCCCTTCGTCGGCTTGCCCCAGGGCGTCATGGGATGATTGCCCTTGCCCTTGCCTTCGCCGCCGCCCATCGGATGGTCCACCGGATTCATCACGGTGCCGCGCACGGTCGGCCGGAACCCCTTCCAGCGCACCCGCCCGGCCTTGCCGACCGAGACGTTCTCGTGATCCAGGTTGCCCACCTGGCCGATGGTGGCCATGCAGTCGAGCTTCACCTGCCGGACCTCGCCGGAGGGCAGCTTGATATTCGCGTGGTCGCCTTCCTTGGCCAGGAGCTGGGCCAGCGTGCCCGCGCTGCGGCAGAGCTGGCCGCCCTTGCCCGGCTGCAGCTCGACGTTGTGCACGAGCGTGCCCAGCGGGATGTTCCGGATGGGCAGCGCGTTGCCGGGCAGGATGTCGGCCTGCGGCCCCGACATCAGGATGTCGCCGGGCTTGAGCCCAAGCGGCGCGATGATGTAGCGCTTCTCCCCGTCCCGGTAGTGCAGCAGCGCGATCCGGGCGGAGCGGTTCGGATCGTACTCGATCCCCGCCACCTTCGCGGGAATCCCGTGCTTCTCGCGCCGGAAATCCACCTCGCGGAGCATGCGCTTGACCCCGCCCCCGCGGTGCCGCACCGTGATGCGGCCGTAGACGTTGCGCCCGTTGGTGCGCCGCTTGGGGCTCAGCAGGCTCTTTTCCGGCGTCTTCTTGGTGATGTCTTCGTTGGTGACGAAGGTCATGTAGCGTCGAGCCGGCGACGTGGGCTTGACCGTCCGGATTCCCATGATGCTACGCGCCCTCCACGAGCTCGATCTTGTGGCCGGGGGCCAGGGTGACCATGGCTTTCTTCCAGCTCCGGCGCCGCCCCTCGAACTTGCCCATGCGCTTCCACTTGCCCTCGCGGGCCTGGGTGCGCACGTCGGCCACCTTGACGTTGAAGACCTTCTCCACCGCCTGGCGGATCTCCACCTTGTTGGCGTCCACCGCCACCTCGAAGGTCACCGTGTTCGTGACTTCCTTCTGCTGCATGCTCTTCTCGGTCATCAGCGGCCGCACCAGCACCGACCGGGGGTCTCTCATGGCTTGAGCGTCTCCTGCAGCGTGAGCAGCGCCGCCTTCTCGAACACCACCCGCTCGTTGCGGATGAGCTGGTAGACCGACACGTGCCCGGGCGTTTCCAGCGAGAGCCACGGCACGTTGCGGGCGGCGCGGTTCAGCCCCTCCGGCACCTCGGACACCACCAGCAGGGTCGGCTGTCCCGCGATGCCGAGCCCCCTGAGCCGGGTCACCAGCGTCTTCGTCTTCGCGTCGGCCACCGCGATCGCCTCCAGCACCGCGAGCTCGCCCGCCCCGAGCTTGGCCACCACCGCCTCGCGCAGCGCGGCCCGGCGCATCTCGGTCGGCAGCCGCTTGTCGTACTTGCGCGGCCGGGGCCCGAACGGCTTGCCGCCACCCTTCCACTGGGTCGCCCGGATGGATCCCTGGCGCGCGCGCCCGGTGCCCTTCTGCTTCCAGGGCTTGCGGCCGCCACCCGAAACCTCGCTGCGCCCGCGGGTCGAATGCGTGCCCGCGCGTCGCGCGGCCATCTCCTTCACCACCGCCTGGTGGAGGAGGGGCACTCGCGGCGTGCCGCCGAACACGTCGGCGGACAGCTCGAGGGTCTGGGCCTTGCCCTTGCCGTCGGCGACCTGAATGCTGGGCATGCTACTTGGCCTCTCGCGCCTTCTGCTGCTGCGCCTTGGTCTGCTTCACGCTCTTGCGGATCACCACCAGCCCGCCGACCGCTCCCGGCACCGCGCCGCGGAGCAACACGAGGTTCTGCTCGGGGATCACCCGCGCCACCACCAAGTTGAGCACGGTACGGCGGTCGCCGCCCATCCGGCCCGGCAGGTGATGGCCCGGCCAGACGCGAGAGGGGTCCGAGGAGGCGCCGATCGAGCCCGGGCGCCGATGGAACATGGAGCCGTGGGTCTCGTCGCCGCCGGCCCAGCCGTAGCGCTTGACGCCGCCCTGGAAGCCCTTGCCCTTGGTCACCGCCATCACGTCCACCAGCTCGCCGGGGCTGAAGAGATCCACGGTGAGGGTCTGGCCGACCTGGTACGCGCTGACCGCCTCGGTCTTCTGGAGCCGGATCTCCCGCAGCACCCGCATCGAGTCGGGCAGGCCCGCCTTCTTGTAGAGGCCGGCCATCGCCTTGGTGACGTTCTTCTTGCGCGGCTCGAAGCCGAGCTGGAGCGCGTCGTAGCCGTGGGTCGGCTTGGTGCGGACGCCCACCACCGTGCAGGGCCCCGCCTCGACCACCGTCACCGGGATCAGATTGCCGTCCTCCCCGAAGACCTGGGTCATCCCCTTCTTGCGCCCAACCAGCCCCTCTTTCATCGCCATGACGGGATTCTCGCTATCTCGGCAGCTCTAGAGCTTGATCTCGACGTCCACACCGCTCGGCAGATCGAGCTTCATCAGCGCGTCCACCGTCTGGGGCGTCGGATCCAGGATGTCGATCAGCCGCTTGTGCGTTCGCATCTCGAACTGTTCCCGCGACGTCTTGTCCACGTGAGGCGAGCGCAGCACCGTCCACCGGTTGATGATGGTGGGCAGGAGCACCGGCCCGGTCACGCGCGCGCCGGTCCGGCGCACCGTCTCCACGATCTCCTTCATCGAGCGATCCAGGAGACTGTGGTCGTACGCCTTCAGGCGAATTCGGATCTTCTGGTCGGCGCTGACAGTAGCCATGATGTGTTACTCCATGATCTCCGCGACCACCCCGGCGCCCACCGTCCGCCCCCCCTCCCGAATCGCAAACCGCAGCTCCTTCTCCATCGCCACCGGCTGGATCAACTCGATCGCCATCGTCACGTTGTCCCCCGGCATCACCATCTCCACCCCCCCCGGCAGCGTG
>DATHSW010000121.1:0-11673 GCA_035463855.1 Candidatus Deferrimicrobiaceae bacterium
ACCAGCCGACCGCGCCCATCTCGCCCTACGCCGCGACCAAGGTGGCCAACGAGCTCTATGCCTCGGTGTGGACCCGGCTCATGGGCGTGGAAACGGTCGGGCTGCGCTACTTCAACGTGTTCGGCCCCCGCCAGGATCCCACGAGCGAGTACGCGGCGGTGATCCCCCGGTTCATCCTCTGGGGGCAGCAGGGCAAGCCGCTGCAGGTGCACGGCGACGGCACCCAGTCGCGCGACTTCACCTACATCGACAACGTGGTCTCGGCCAACCTGCTGGCCGCGCGGGCGGAAGCCTCCCGGGCCTCCGGCCGGAGCTACAACGTGGGCTGCGGCAGCCGGACGAGCCTGCTCGAGATCATCGGCAAGCTGGAGCGGATGCTGGGACGGCCGCTCGAGCGCACGCACTCGCCGACCCGCGTCGGCGACGTCCCGCACACCCTGGCCGACGTGAGCGCGGCCAAGCGCGATCTCGGCTACGAGCCGGTGGTGGAGTTCGACGAAGGCCTCCGGCGCACCGTCGAGTTCTTCACGGGGAGGAAACTCGGATGAAGCGTTTGCTCGTCGCCTGCCTGCTGGCCGCGCTTGCCGCGGCGCCGGTCGCCGCCCAGACCCCGAGCAGCCTGGTGATCCAGGTCGCCACCGAGCCTCCCGGGCTCGATCTCACCACGAACCCGGCTTCCGCCATTGCGGCCGTCGTCTTCGACAACGTGCAGGAGGGGCTGATCAAGATCGACCGCACCGGCAAGATGGTGCCGTGGCTGGCCGAGCGGTGGTACACCACCGACAGCAAGAACTACACGTTCTTCCTCCGGAAGGGCGTCCGCTTCCACAACGGGCGGGAGCTGAAAGCGGCCGACGTCAAGTTCGCCCTCGACCGCGCGGTGAACCCGGAGACCAAGCATCCCTACCGCACCCAGTACGACGCCATCCAGGACGTGATCGTCAAGGACGACTACACGGTGACGGTGGCCCTCAAGCGGGTGGACGCGACCTTCCTCTATACGATGGCGCGCCAGGGCTCGGTGATCTACCCGCGCGAGGCGGTGGACACGCTCAAGAGCCAGCCGATGGGCACGGGGCCGTTCACGGTTGGCGAGTGGGCTCGCGGTGACCGCATCGTGCTCCTGAAGAACAAGGACTACTGGGTGAAGGGCCTGCCCAAGCTGGACCGCGTGGTCTACCGCTTCATTCCCGATCCGAACTCGGCGCTGGCCGCGCTCAAGGCCGGAGACATCGACGTCTCCGCCTTCGGGATCGGCCCCGAGGCCGTGGACGAGCTCAAGAAGGACGCGCGCTTCCAGGTCATCGTGGGCGACACCACCAACGACGTGACGCTCTCGATGAACAACAGCAAGAAGCCCTACTCGGACAAGCGGGTGCGCCTGGCCATCACCCACGCCATCAACAAGGACGAGGTCCTGAAGGGGGCGATGTTCGGCTACGGGAAGATCCTGGGCTCCAACGTGGATCCCACCAACCCCTACTTCGTGGACGTCTCCAAGCGCGTGGGTCACGACCCCGCCAGGGCGAAGAAGCTCCTCGCCGAGGCCGGCTACCCGAACGGCTTCGACGCGGTGTTCAAGGTCGCGCCGCAGTACTACTACACGGTGCGCTCGGCCGAGGTCATCGCGAGCCAGCTCGCCAAGGTGGGTATCCGCGCCGCCATCCAGCAGATCGAGTGGGGCCAGTGGCTCTCGACGGTCTTCTGCCTGGCCCCGTGCCAGAACCCCGACTACGACATGTCCATCATCGGCCACGCCGAGGCCTTCGACATCGGCAACTTCGCCAACCCGAAGTACTACTTCCGCTGGGACAGCCCCGCCTTCCAGAAGCTCTACCAGGAGTCGCAGGTCAGCGCGGACGACAAGAAGCGGCGTGCGCTGTACGTGAAGATGCAGGAGATGCTCGCCGACGAGGCGCCCGCGGTGTGGCTCTACGTGCACCCGCGGCTGGTCATCACCAAGAAGGGCGTGACCGGCATCTGGAAGGACCTGCCGCTGCCGGTCCTGGACCTGTCCGAGGTGGCCTGGCAGAAGTGACGCCCCCTTCCCTTCTCCCCCTCTGGGGGGAGAGGGTGGGGTGAGGGGGCGCCGTTGCAACGATACGTCATTCGCCGCATCGCGGCGCTCGCCGCCACCCTCCTTTTCGTCTCGCTCCTCGTCTTCGTGGTGGTGCGCGTGCTGCCGGGCGACCCCGCCCTCATCATCCTGGGGCTCGAGGCCAATCCTGATTCGGTGGCCCGGGTCAGGGAGGAGCTCGGGCTCGACCGGCCGGTGCCGGTCCAGTACGCGCAGTGGGTCGGCCGCGCGCTCCGCGGCGACCTGGGCCGCTCCATCCAGTACGACCTGCCGGTCTCGACCCTGATCCTCTCCCGGCTCACCGTCACCCTGCCGCTCACCCTGCTGGCCGCCGGGTTCATGATCGCCGCGGCCATCCCGCTGGGCGTCTTCGCGGCCACGCGCCATCGCCGCTGGGGCGACTACCTCACGATGACCCTGTCCCAGCTCGGCGTCGCGGTGCCGGGCTTCTGGGCGGGGCTGCTCCTCATCCTGCTCTTCTCGGTGCATCTCGGCTGGGTCCAGGCGGGCGGCTTCGACGGCTGGGCGCAGGGGCTCTGGCCCGCCCTGCGCTCGCTGCTGCTGCCCGCGGCGGCCCTGGGCCTCTTCCAGTTCGCGGTGCTGGCGCGCACCACCCGGTCGGCGGTCCTCGAGGTGCTGCGCGAGGAGTACGTCAAGACGGCGCGCGCCAAGGGCCTGGCGGAGCGGCGCGTCCTGTTCCGCCACGCGCTGCGCAACGCGCTGATTCCCATCGTGACGGTGGCGGGGGTGCAGCTCGGCCAGCTCCTAGCGGGCAGCATCATCCTCGAATCGGTCTTCTACCTGCCCGGCCTCGGCCGGCTGACCCTGGCCGCCATCAGCGCCCGCGACCTGCCGGTGGTGCAGGGCGTGGTGCTTTTCGTCGCCTCGATGATCGTCACGGTCAACGCGGCGGTGGACATCCTCTACGGCGTGCTCGACCCCCGCATCCGCTATGGCTGATCCCTCGATCGCCCGGTGATGCGCAGACGCCCCGACCGCCACGTCACCTTCCTGATCGGCCTCGCGATCACCCTGGCCCTGGTGATCACCGCCGCGGTGAGCCTGGTCTACACGCCCCGCGATCCGCTCGAGATGTCCATCTCGACCCGGCTCCAGGGGCCGACCGCGGCGCATCCCCTGGGGACGGACCAGTTCGGGCGCGACCTGCTGTCCCGGGTGATGCGGGGCGCGATCACGTCGATCCTGGTCGGCGTGATCGCGGTGGGCATCGGGATGATGGTGGGCGTGGCCTTCGGCATGCTCTCGGGCTATTTCGGCGGATGGCTGGACGAAGGCTTCATGCGCCTGGTGGACGCGATCCAGGGCTTTCCGGCCATCCTTTCGGCGCTGTTGCTCGCCGCGGTCTTCCGGCCCACCCTCACGATCTCCATGATCGCGATCGGCATAGCGTTCTTGCCGGTGTTCGCCCGGCTGACCCGGGCGAGCTTTCTCGAGTTCCGCGACCGCGACTTCGTGGTGGCGGCGCGGGCGCTGGGCGCCGGGGACGGGGCCCTCATCCGCCGGCACATCCTGCCCAATACGCTTCCCCCGCTCATCGTCCAGGCCACGATCAGCTTTCCGGTGGCCATCCTGGCCGAGGCCGGCCTGTCCTACCTTGGGCTCGGCACCCAGCCGCCGAATCCGTCCTGGGGGCTCATGCTGCGGGAAGCGCAGGCCTTCCTGGGCCTCAACCCCTGGTACGCCATCTTCCCCGGAGGCGCCATCGCGCTGACCGTTCTGGGGCTGAACCTGCTGGGCGACGGGCTGCGGGATCTGCTCGATCCCAAGACGGTTTCCTAGGGACGGCGATGTTTGTCGCCCCCGGGACCCCGCGAGTGTGCTAGCCTTGAGTCGGTGCTGGCTTTCAGATCAGGCGTTCGTCGAGCCGGCGTTCCCGCGAGCGGTCAACTTCAAAACTAGCGCAGCAGCAGAGAACAAGGAGACTCATCCGTGCTTCGACCGCTTCTGTACGTTTTCGGAACGCTGCTGGTGACGCAGGCCGCCGTCATCGCCACGTCGGTGTACCTGCACCGCGGGCTCGCGCACCGCGCGCTCAACCTGCACCCCTTCGCGGACTGGATCTTCCGGTTCGTTCTCTGGTTCACCACCGGCCAGAACCGTCGCGAGTGGGTCGCGGTGCACCGCAAGCATCACGCCTTCACCGATACCGAACGGGATCCGCACAGCCCCCTGGTGCACGGCTTCTGGAAGATCCAGCTCTGGAACGTCTACTACTACGTGCGCGAGGCCAGGAACCCCGAGACCCTCGCCCGCTGGGCCAAGGACATCCGAGACGATGTCTGGGACCGCATCCTCTTCAACAAGGGCACGCTGGGCGGGGTGGTCGGCATCGCGGCGGCCATGCTGGTCCTGGGCCCCGCCTGGGGGCTGCTCCTGGCGGCGACCCACTTCGTGCTCTACGTCTTCGTGCTGGCCCCCTCCATCAACGGCCTCGGCCACTGGTGGGGCCGGAAGAACTTCACCAACAACTCGGCCACCAACCTGCGCGTGCTCGCCTGGCTCACCGGCGGCGAGAGCCTGCACAACAACCACCACGCCTATCCCTCGAGCCCCAAGTTCAGCATGGGCCGCTTCGAGTTCGACCCGTCGTGGGTGGTGATCCGCGTGCTCATGCTGCTGCGCCTGGCCCGGCCCGTGGGCGAGAAGGTGAAGCTGGCCGCGTAGAGCCGCCGCGCTGCGCCGGAAGTGAGCGGGCCCCGGGAGACCGGGGCCCGTGACGTCTCGGCCGTCCCCCGCTCACCGCTTCCGGGCCACCGCCGTCTCCACGTGGGCGCCGTCGGTGGGGACGCGGCCGCGCACGATGTCGAAGCGCTCCAGGATGAACCGGAGCGCGGGCAGGCGGTCTCGGAGGGACGTCGCGGTGTCGAGCCCGGTGCCTTCCGAGCGGACGTAGTCGAAGACGAGATGCCCGCCCGGCTTGAGCGCGCGGTGGAAGTGCTCGAGCGCCGCGATCGGGCGCGGGACGTGCTCGAGGACCTCGAGGCAGAAGATGGTGTCGTAGAGGCCGGGCAGCGGCGCGTCGTCGTTGGCGTCGATCGGCACCATGGTCACGAACCGGTCGTGGCGGAACTTCCAGCGCGCGTAGTGGAAGAGCAGGTGCGGGATGTCGGCGCCGACCAGCCGGAGGTCGAGGTGGCGGTAGCGGCGCGCCAGCGCGGTGAGGATCGGCGCGGCGCCGCAGCCGTACTCGGCCACGCGGCCGTGCCGCGGCACGTAGCCGATGAACGGGTGGACGCGCAGCGGCGACAGCGCCTGCCGGTACGTGTAGGCGAACAGGTAGTAGACGGCGCGGTGGTCGCGCCACGCCTCGAGGTGCCGCTCGTCGGAGGCGAGGTCCGGGTTCTCGATCTGCTCGAAGTAGATCGTCTGCAGCCGTTGCCGGTAGACCCCGGACAGAAAGTGGAAGTCGTGCGGGTGGATGGGGCGGTTGCCCAGCTCTTCCACCCAGTAACGCTGGAACTCGAAGAACCAGTCGAGCCGCAGGTCGGCGTAGACGAGGCGCCGGTGCCAGCCGAGCTTGACGAGCGCGCCGAGCGCGTAGAGTCGCGCGAGGCTGCCGAGCCGGCCGAGCGCGCCGAGCCCGTCGCCGCTGCGCGCGGCCGGCTCGGCGGGAGCGAGGGAGGCGTCCTGCTGCTTCAGGAGCGCGGCGACGTCGAGGCGGACATCGTCGTAGCGGTTCACCACGCGCTACGCTAGCCCGCGCCTTCCGGCGCTGTCAAGGAATGCGCGCGCCGCGGTGATCGGGCCGCCGCGCGCGCGTGCTAGAATCCGAGAGCATGGCGAGGACCATCGGCGTCGTCACCGTGGCCCGCTCCGACTACGGTCACCTGGTCCCGCTCCTCGAAGCGCTCCGCGACCGCTCCGGCCTCGCGCTCCAGCTCTACGTGGCCGGCGGGCACCTCTCCCCGCGCTTCGGCCGGACGGTGGACGCCATCGAGCGCGACGGCTGGCCGATCACCGCGCGCGTGGAGACCACCGGCGCCTCCGACGCGGCGGTGGACGTGGCGGCCGGCGCGGGGGCCGGGGTGGCCGGCTTCGCCCGCGCCTTCGCGCAGGCCCGGCCCGACCTGATCGTGCTCCTGGGCGACCGGATCGAGATGCTGGCGGCGGCGGTGGCGGCGTTGCCGCTCGCGATCCCGGTGGCGCACCTGCACGGCGGCGAGATCACCGAGGGCGCCATCGACGAGCAGGCCCGCCACGCGCTGACCAAGCTCGCGCACCTGCACTTCCCGGCCGCGGAGGTCTACGCGCGGCGGATCCTCCAGATGGGCGAGGAGCCGTGGCGGGTGCACTGCGCGGGCGCGCCCGGGCTCGACCGTCTCGCGCGCCTGCCCGCGCTGCCGCGCGCGGAGCTGGCGCGGCGGATCGGCCTGCCGCTGCGGCGTCCGACCCTGCTGGTGACCTTCCATCCGGTCACCCTCGAGCCCGGCGAGGCGGGCGCGCACGCCGAGGAGCTGGCCGCGGCGCTCGCGGCGGTGGAGGGCGACGTGGTGATCACCTACCCGGGCGCCGACGCCGCCCACGACGCGGTGATCGCGCGTCTGGAGGCCCTCGCGGCCACGCGCCCCGGCACCCGGATGGTGCCCGCCCTGGGCGAGGAGGGCTACGGCGCGCTGCTGCGAGAGGCGGACGTCATGGTCGGCAATTCCTCGAGCGGGTTGATCGAGGCGCCGTCCTTCGGCCTGCCGGTGGTCAACGTGGGCATCCGCCAGCAGGGCCGCCTGCGCGCGGCCAACGTCATCGACGTGGGCTGTCGCCGTGAGGAGATCGAGGCGGGGATACGGCGGGCCCTCGAGCCCGGCTTCCGCGAGAGCCTGCGCGGTCTGGTGAATCCCTACGGCGACGGGCGGGCCGCGCCGCGCATCGCGGAGGTGCTGGCCTCGGTCGCGCTCGGCCCGCGCCTCATCCGCAAGCGGTTCGTGGACCGGCCGTGAAGATCGCGTTCCTCGCCTCGCGCAAGGGCTACCTCAAGGTGATGGGCTCGCTGATCCAGGCCAGCATCGAGCGGGGACACGAGGTGGTTCTCGTTCACGATCCAGGCGAGCGGAAGCCGGGTGAGACGGTGACGGCGGAGGATCTCCAGCACTGGCCGCGGGCGCGCATCGTGACCCACCGGCGGGGCGAGCCGCTCGTGCCGCTGCTGCCGCGCGAGGGCGCGCAGGCCCTGGTGGGGCCGTCGCTCCACTTCGTGCTCAGCGGCATGGGGCTCGAGCCGGAGATGAAGACGCTACGCGCGGCCGGCGTCCGCCTCTACTCCGTGGACTACGTCCTCGACGCGCTCAACAGCGAGCCGGAAGCCTACCGGGTGGTGGACCGCACCTTCTACACGAGTGAGCACCAGCGCCGCCTGCACTGGACGATCCTCGCGGAGCGCTTCGATCGGGTGCGCCAGGATGTGGACCTGACGGCCCGGAGCGCGGTCAGCGGCTCCACGATGCTGGACCAGCTCGACCTGGTGGACCGCGCGGCGGTGCGGCGACGCCTGGGGATCGCGCCCGGCCGGCCGGTGGTGCTGCTCATGTCGCTCAAGATGGCGGTGCCCGAGCCCTGGCGGCGCTACGTGTGGGGCGGCGGGCCCGCCCTCGTGCGCGCCGCCGCGGCGGCGGTGAGGGGACAGGGACACCTCGTCCCCGAGATCTGGAGGGGGAACGGTTACCGGGCGCTGGCCCGCGCCGTGCGCCGCTTCTGCGGGCGAACGGGCGCCGTCTTCGTCGTGAAGTCGCGCGAGAAGAACCGCGATCCGCGCTTCCTGCGGCGCCTGGCCGACGTCTTCGTGGAGCGGGACGACGACGTGTTTCCCTACACGTCGATCCAGCTCATGGCGGTCGCCGACTTCTGCATCCACTTCCAGAGCGGGGCCGCGCTCGAGGCCGCGATGGCGGGCGTGCCCTCCGCCAGCGTCGTCGTGCCCCAGTCGCACCTGCACGAGTACCCGGGCTACCAGCAGATCTTCGGGACCAGCGAGGGAAGCCTGCAGAACTTTCCCGGCATCGTCTGGTCGGTGCCCCACGACCGCGCGGCCGCGCTGCTGGACGAGCGCACCCTCGCCGACTTCAAGCCCGATCCGAGCGCCCGCCGGGCCTACGTCGAGCGCTATCTCGGGTTCGACGATCTGGGCAGCAGCCGCCGGGTCCTCGACGTGATCGAGGAGGACGTCGAGGTCAGGCCCCGCTCCGCGCCCGGAGCAGCTCCGCCAGCGTGAAGTCCATCTCCGAGTCGATGTTGACGGAGACCTCCCTCGGCATGAGATAGGGGGCGGTGGCCCGAGGATAGAAGGTGCGCTGCGCGCGCAGCGCCTCGACCCGGACGGCGTAGATGGATCCGTTGGGCCGATAGGCCCGCGGCAGGTCCTGGCGGCGGTCCACCTTTCCCCCCTCCGGGAAGAGCCAGGACAGCCGGCCGCCCGACTCGGTGAGCATCCAGTACGGAGGATAGTCGGGCTCGGTGACCGCGACCACCGCCTCGGCTCCCGACCCGGCCTCCGCCCGCAGCACCTCGAGCGCGCCCTCGATGTGCTCGGCGCGACGGAGGGGGGCGGTGGGCGGCAACAGGACCACCACCTCGGGTCGGAAGCTCTCGTGGCGCTCGAGCCAATCGAGCGCGTGGAGCGTCACGTCCAGGCTCGAGCTCCGGTCGCCCGCCAGCTCGACGGGCCTCACGAAGGGCGCCGGGCAGCCCGCCCCTCGCGCCACCGCGATGATCTCGGCGTCCTCGGACGACAGGATGGTGCGGGCGAGCCCGCGGCAGGCGAGCGCCGCCTCGATCGTGTGGACGATCAGCGGCCGGCCTCCCAGCGGGCGGAGGTTCTTTCTCGGCAGGCCCTTGGATCCGCCCCGGGCGACGATGAGGCCCAGCGCGGTCACGCGCGCGCGCCCGTCCGCCGGGCGCCCCGCCGGCCGGAATCCAGGAGCGTGTCGATGATCGTGTCGAGACGACACTCGCGCGGCAGGCGCCGGCTCGCCTCGTGATAGGCGCGGCGCTCGGCCTCGCCGAGGGCGCGGCTCAGCGTCGCGGCCACGTTCTCGGGCCGCTCGGCCACGAGGCCGAGCCCGGCCTCGACGCCGTCGGGCAGGGGGAGGCCGACCTGGCTCCGCACGAAGCGCCGCATCTCCTCGGACGTGAGCAGGAAGACCACCGAGCCGAGCGGCTCGGCGCTCCACGCGGAGAGGAACGCGTAGTCCATCGAGCAGTGCGAGAAGCAGGTCGTGACCACGTCGCACGCGGCCAGCGAAGGCTCGACGGAGAGGTCCTCGCTGGTGTCACGCACCGTGACGCCGGCCCCGCGCAGCGCCCGGACCCGCTGCGCGCGCCGCTCGGGGGACTTGGGGTGCTCGCGTACCAGGACGAGCGGCCGGGACGGATGCTGCCGGAGCGCCTCCACCAGGTCGCCGAACGCGGCCTCGTGGCCCGGGATGTCCGGCGGCTGGGCGAAGAAGCCGACGACGGGCTGCGCGGGCCCGGTCCCGAGCCGCGTCCTGGCGTCGGCGCGCAGGCGCTCGACGTCGAGCCGCGCGTAGGCGGCGTGACGGAGCGACCCCACCGGCGCGGCGGGGACGCCGAAGCGCGCGGTCGTCAGCCGGGCCGCCGCTTCGTCGCGGACGAGGTAGGTCCCGGCGTAGGCGCCCTCGATGGCGTTCGCGTCGCCCGGGTAGTCCTGGAGCGCGAACGTCGGCCGTCCGCCCGCTCGGGCGAGCAGCGCCTCGTCGAGGCCCACGCCCAGGGACGAGATCCCGACCACGAGCACGTCCGGGTCGACCCGCTCGAGCAGGCCCTCGGCCGCGGCGAGGAGCGGCGCGGTGTTCCCGCCCGGCGGGACGTGGGTGGAGCCGTCGCGGAGCCGGAACCGGATGGGCTCCGCCCCCGCGTCGACGAGCCGCTCGAACGCCGGATCGCTGGCGGCCACCGTGAGCGCGATCCGCGGCTCCGCGCGGATCGCCTCCACGAGCGGGCGGGCCTGAGCTGCGCTCGCGGGATCCCGCGCCGACAGCAGGACCCGGACCGCCCTCACGGCTTGGCCAGACCCGCGTGGACGACCGCCTCGGCCAGGGCCCAGTCCTCGGGCGTGTCCACGTCGATCCCTTCGATCTGATCGGTGGCGAGCGCTCGCAGGCGCGGCGGGAACAACCGGCGGTAGCGCGTCAGGCCCTCGCGCGTTGTGAGGTAGAGCGTGCCGTTCGGGGTCAGCAAGGGAGCCACGTCCTGGCGCCGGGCCTGCCCATTCCAGGGCTCGAGTGGCTCGAGAAATCCGTCGGCGCCTTCGCGGTAGATCACCGAGAGCCGGCGCGCGACCTGCTTGACGCCCACCACGCCCTCGGTTCCCGGGCGGGCGAGGAGATCGATCGCCTGTCGGATGCGCTCCGGCCTGCGGAACGGGCACGTCGGCTGCAGCAGCATGACCGCGGAGGCGCTGAAGCCGGCATGGACCTCGAGCCATTCGACCGCGTGATCCACGACCTCCAGCATGCCCGCGGTGTCGGTCGCGAGCTCGGCGGGGCGGAGGAACGGCGCGTCGAGACCGTGGGCCCGCCCGACCGCGGCGGTGGCGGGATCCTCGGTGGTGAGGACCGCCCGGGCGGTCACCCCGGCGGCGGCGATCGCGCGCGCCGTCCACGCCAGGAGCGGGATGCCGCCCAGCATCCGGGTGTTCTTGCCGGGAAGCCCCTTCGACCCGGCGCGAGCCGGGACCAGGATCAGCAGGCCCGAGGTCATGCGACCCGGTGCCGGAGCGTCCACCGGTCGCCCTCCCGCTTCCAGAGGTGCGGGGAGCGAAATCGGTCCACGATCTCCCAGAAGCGGGCCTCGGTGATGCCCATGTAGTCCAGGTTCTCCTGGAACCACTTCCGGGGGAACTCGCCGTCGAAGCGGTGGACGAGGGCGACGCCCTCCTCCCGCGTCAAGTGGCGGTTGCGGATCTCCTGGGCGGCATCGTACGAGGCGCGTCCGAGCCCGAACTTGACGTACGTCGTGTAGTAGTGGAGGCCGTCCATCCGGTCGTCGATGCTGTTGTACTTGGAGTAGGTGCCCTCGGTGCGCTCGGTGTTGGCCTCGAACCCGGCGTGCTCGACCGCGTAGTAGTAGCACTCCTGCGGGATCCACTTGAGGTAGTACCCGAGATAGTGCACCTCGATCTTCTTCTCCGCCATGATGTCGGGGTCGGCCGGCAGGTACGGCTCGAGATCCCGCACGGTCACGCCATGCTTCGGCAGCTCGGAGACGTGCACGCCGCCCAGGTGGAGATCCTCCCGGCCCGCCTTCCGCGTGAAGTAGCGCTGATCGCGCCGGGAGGTGTCCGCCTCCGCGAGCGGATTCCCGTACTCCACCTCGTTCTCTCCGTAGAGCACGAGCCGGATACCGTGCAGGGCGGCGAACTTCGGCGGGAAGCCCTTCTGGCCGAAGATGAAGGGCTGGAAGGGATGGAGCAGGTTCTCGAAGGCCAGGCGGGTGAGGA
Source organism: Candidatus Deferrimicrobiaceae bacterium (assembly GCA_035463855.1). Lineage (GTDB taxonomy): Bacteria > Methylomirabilota > Methylomirabilia > Rokubacteriales > CSP1-6 > CAMLFJ01. The sequence continues at coordinate 11,547 of DATHSW010000121.1, forward strand.
TGCGGTGGACCTTGCCGTTCGGGGTGTGGAGGTAGTTGTCGAGCCCCGAGTGGATCCACGACTGGAAGTTGCGCCAGCCCACCTCCGTGTAGATGTGGGGAGCCCACGTGCAGGTCAGCGGGTTCAT
>DATHSW010000122.1:0-13448 GCA_035463855.1 Candidatus Deferrimicrobiaceae bacterium
CTCGAATTCGTGGGGCCGAGGGACGCCTCGAGCCCCATCGACCCCTGGCTCAAGGCGCGCGGCCCTTCCCCTTACGCGATGGCCCTCAAGACCAGCGGCGGCAAGCCCGGTCCGCTCGACGAGACCAAGGCGGGGGCGCGCATCACCCTCGTTTAGTCACGAACGGCCGGACGCCGACGGCCTGCCGTGTTGCCAGCAGCGGCGGCGGGTCGCCCCGAGGAGCGACCGGCCGTGGCAGGGGCCGCGATCAGGAGTGCTTGCGCAGCTCGAGCCGCCCGATCTGGCGCCGATGCACCTCGTCCGGCCCGTCCGCGAAGCGCAGGGTCCGGGAGTGCGCCCACATCGAGGCGAGCGGGAACTCCTGGCTCACCCCGCCGCCGCCGTGCAGCTGCATCGCCCGCTCGACCACGCGGCCGGTGATGCTCGGCACCGCCACCTTGATCTCGGCGATGGCCTGCCGCGCGGCCTTGTTGCCCACGGTATCCATCATGTAGGCGGCGTGGAGCACCAGGAGCCTCGCCTGATCGATCTCGATGCGCGACTCCGCGATGCGCTCGAGCGTGATGTCGTTGTCGGCCAGGGGCTTGCCGAAGGCGATCCGCCTCGTGGCGCGCTTGCACATCAGCTCGATCGCGCGCTCGGCCACGCCGATCTGGCGCATGCAGTGGTGGATGCGGCCCGGCCCCAGACGGCCCTGGGCGATCTCGAAGCCGCGGCCCTCGCCCAGCAGCATGTTGGACAGCGGCACGCGGACGTTCTCGAAGAGCACCTCGCCGTGGCCGTGGGGCGCGTCGTCGTAGCCGAACACGGTCAGCATGCGCAGCACCTTGATACCCGGCGCGTCGCGCGGTACCAGGATCATGGACTGCTGCTTGTACTTGTCCGGGTTCTTCGGGTCCGTCTTGCCCATGAAGATGAGGACCTTGCAGCGCGGATCGCCGATGCCCGAGGTCCACCACTTGTGCCCGTTGATCACGTAGTGGTTGCCGTCACGCACGATGCTCGACTCGATGTTGGTCGCGTCCGACGAGGCCACCTTGGGCTCCGTCATGGCGAAGGCGGAGCGGATCTTGCCCTCCAGCAGGGGCTGCAGCCACTGCTTCTTGTCCTCGGCCGTGCCGTAACGCTCGAGCACCTCCATGTTGCCGGTGTCGGGAGCGGAGCAGTTGAAGACCTCGGGGGCGATGGGGGAGCGTCCCATGACCTCGCAGAGCGGGGCGTACTCGAGGTTCGTGAGGCCGGCGCCGCGCTCGCTCTCGGGCAGGAACAGGTTCCAGAGGCCCCGCTCACGGGCCTTGGCCTTCAGCTCCTCCATGATGGGAGGGATCTGCCAGCGGGTGGGCCCGGAGTTGAGCTGGTCGACGAAGACCTGCTCGTTCGGCAGGACGTGCTTGTTCATGAAGTCGGTAAGCTGCTCCATGTACATCTTGGTCTTCTTCGAGTACTCGAATTCCATGTGGGCCTCCCGGCGCCGGTGCCTCTGGTACGATGTCCGCTCCACCTCTCACGTGGCCCCAACCCTAGGGCCGCGCTGGGCGATTGTCAACGGCTCCCGGGCGGTCCCCGTCTGGACTTGCGATGCCCGTCGTGGTAGAAAAATGCGAGACTTACGCGGCATCCGGCGCTGACCATGCTCTCGATCTCCGACACGGCTACCGAGATGGTGAACTGGGTGTTCCCCGAGCACGCGGGGGCCCCCGGGCAGATCCACGGCGGCCGCATGATGCAGTGGATCGCCACCTGCGGCACGATCGCGGCCTCGCGGGTCGCGCGCGGCAACGCGGTGCTGGGCGCGATGGACGACATCGATTTCCTGCACCCGGTCAAGGTGGGCGAGGTGGCGGTGCTGCGGGCCCAGGTGGAGTACGTCGGCCGATGCTCGCTCGAGGTCGGCGTGCGCGTCTACGCCGAGAAGCCGGCCACCGGCGAGCGGGTCCTCACGCTGTCCTCCCACCTGGTGTTCGTCAAGGTGGACGAGCACGTCAAGCCGGTGCCGGTACCGGAGACGGTGGTGCCGCGCGGGTCCGCAGAGGAGGCCCTGCACGCGGCGGCGGGCGCGCGGCGGGCGCGGCGGCTCGAGCGCTTCGCCCGCCGGGCGGAGCGGATGCGGGAGGTCGAGGACGATGCCCCCGAGCAGCTCCGCTGGAAGTTCGAGTCCTGCCGATCGGTGCTGCCGGAGGATCTCCTCTTCGGCAACACCATGTTCGCGGGCAAGCTCCTGCTCGACATCGACGAGGCGGGCGGGATCCTCTCCATGCGGTACTGCCGGGGCCTGGTCATGACCGCGTGCCTGGACGCGCTCGACTTCTACGCCCCGATCCAGTCGAACGAGGTCGTGACCTTCAAGGCGGGCCTCAACCACGTGGGGACGTCGTCGCTCGAGATCGGGGTGAAGGTGCTCAGTGAGGTGCCGTGGACGGGCGAGGTCAAGCACGCCTGCACCGCATACCTCACCTTCGTGCACCTGGGCTCGGACCCGACCGCGCCGCTCCGGCCGCAGCCGTGCCCGCCCTTCACGCCCGAGACCCCGGCCGAGCAGCGCCGGTGGGCCGAGGCGCTCGAGCGCCGGGCCCGGCGTCTGGAACGCGTCAAGTCCTTGAAACTCTCTCTCAGCGCGTAGGAGACGGGTATGTCTGGACACTCACGGTGGTCGCAGATCAAGCGGAAGAAGGGCAAGACCGACGTCCAGCGCGGGAAGCTGTTCTCGAAGATCCTGCGCGAGATCACGGTCGCGGCCAAGCACGGCGGGGGCGACCCCAAGGGCAACCTGCGCCTGAAGGCGGCCACCGAGTCGGCGCGGGCCGCCAACATGCCGGCCGACAACATCAAGCGGGCCATCCAGAAGGGCACCGGCGAGCTGCCCGGCGAGTCGTACGAGGAGATCGCGTACGAGGGCTACGGGGCGGGCGGGGTCGCGGTCATGGTCCGCACGCTGACCGACAACAAGAACCGCACCGGGCCCGAGATCCGGCACATCTTCGAGAAGAACGAGGGGCGGATGGGCACCTCCGGCTGCGTGGCCTGGATGTTCGACCGCCGCGGGATGATCGAGGTGGACGCCCAGAAGGTCAAGGAGGACGATCTGCTCGAGAAGGCCCTCGACTCGGGGGCCACGGACGTCAAGCATGTAGAAAAAGTGTTCGAGGTCACCGCCAGTCCTGATGAAATGGAGGCGGTCCGCCAGGCGCTCGAGCGGCAGGGCATGCCGGTGCTCGAGGCGCGGGTGGACATGGTGCCCCAGTCCACGGTCAAGGTGGAGGGCAAGGAGGCCGCGGCGGTGCTGCGGCTGATCGAGGCCCTCGAGGAGCAGGACGACGTCCAGTCCGTCTACGCCAACTACGACATCGCCGACGAGGTCATCGACGCCATCACCGCGGCCTAGCGCGCTTCGCGTCATGGGGGTGGACCCGGGGCTGGTCGCCACCGGGTTCGGCGTGTTGGAAGTCGGCGCCGGCGGTGTGGTCGTCCTCGACGCCGGCGTCATCAGCACCACGGCCGGCCAGCCCCTCGAGGCCCGGCTGAACGCCCTGCATCGGGCGGTGCACCGGATCATCGAGCTGCAGAGTCCCGGGCTCCTCGTCGTCGAGGATCTCTACACCGAATACAAGTTTCCCCGCACCGCCATCCTGATGGGCCACGCGCGCGGGGTGATCTATCTGGCCGCCCGCCAGCTCGGCGTCAGCGTGGTCGCCTTGGCGCCGTCCGAGGTCAAGCGCGCCATGACCGGCAACGGCGCGGCGGGGAAGGGCCAGATGCAGCGCGCGGTGCAGACCGTGCTCGGGCTCAAGGAGCTGCCGCGCCCGTCCCACGTGGCCGACGCGCTGGGGCTGGCCGCTACGGGGATGGCGCGGATCACGGGCCGTGTCCTGGCCCCGGTGGGCGCCCGGACAACCGGACGCTTCCCTTCATCTGCGGGGGCCCAGAAATGGCCCCCGCACTCCCCCAGCGGCGGACAACCCAGAAGCGGGCCCCCGCACTCCCCCAGCGGCGGACAACCCGGAAGCGGGCTCCCGCACTCCCCCATACGCCCGCTTCTGGGGCGCGGGGCCGGCCAGCAGCCGTGATCGCGTCCCTGCGGGGCAAGCTGCGGCGCAAGCTGGAGGACCGCGTGGTCGTCGAGGCGGCCGGCGTCGGCTACGAGGTGTTCGTCCCGCCGGTGACCCAGCAGGAGCTGGTGCACGTCAAGGCCGCCGACGGTGACGCGGCGGACGAGGTGGCGCTCGAGATCCACTACCACGCCACCCAGAACCAGCCGCGGCCGGTGCTGATCGGATTCACCTCGGAGCTCGACCGGGAGTTCTTCGAGAAGCTGATCACGGTCAAGGACGTGGGCCCGATGGTGGCGGCCCGCTCGCTGGCCGCGCCGGTGGCGGAGATCGCGGCCGCCATCGCCCGGCAGGACGAGGGGTATCTGCGGCGCCTGCCCGGCATCGGTCCGCAGAAGGCCAAGAACATCGTGGCGCAGCTCCAGGCCAAGGTGGCCAAGTTCGCGCTGGCCCGGGGCGAGGCGGCGAGCCCGGAGCCGGTCGCCGTCGCGCCCGACGAGGAAGCGCTCCGCGGGATGGTCTTCGACATCCTGGTCAAGCAGCTCGGCTACCGCCCGAGCGAGGCGGCCCCGATCATCAGCGCGGCCCTGACCCGGCGGCCGGGGGTGACGACCCCCGAGGAGCTGCTCGACGAGATCTACCGTGGCGGCCGAGCCAGCTGATCGAGGCGCGGGGATGACCGACGAGGCCCGCGTGATGAGTCGCGTCGCCCTCCCCGAAGAGACGCAGGTCGAGCGGCAGCTCCGGCCCCAGCGGCTGCACGAGTACGTGGGCCAGCGCGCGGCGGTCGAGAGCCTGCGGGTGTCGGTGGAGGCGGCCCGGCAGCGCGGCGAGCCGCTCGACCACGTCCTGCTCTCGGGCCCGCCCGGCCTCGGCAAGACCACGCTCGCCGCCATCATGGCCAACGAGATGCAGGCGAACATGGTGACCACCGCGGGCCCGTCGCTCGAGCGCGGCGCGGACCTCATGGGCATCCTCACCAACCTGGCCGAGCGGGACGTGCTGTTCATCGACGAGATCCACCGGCTGCCCCGGGTGGTCGAGGAGCTGCTCTATCCGGCGATGGAGGACTTCTCGGTCAACTTCGTGATGGACAAGGGCCTGAACGCCCGCACCATCCGGATCCCGCTGCGGCCCTTCACGATGGTGGGCGCGACCACGCGGCCCGGCATGCTCTCCTCGCCGCTCCGCGAGCGCTTCGGGATCTTCCACCACCTCGACTTCTACTCGGGCGAGGAGCTGGGCGCGATCATCCGGCGCTCCGCGTCCATCCTGGGCGCGTCCATCACCGCGGACGGAGCGGAGGCGATCGCGCGGCGCGCGCGCGGCACGCCGCGGATCGCCAACCGCCTGCTGCGGCGCGTGCGCGACTACGCCCAGGTGAAGGCCGACGGCATCGTGACCGGCGAGGTGGCCGTCCGCGCGCTCGACCAGGAGGGCGTGGACGAGGCCGGGCTCGATCGGCTCGACCGGCGCTTCCTCACCGCGATCATCGAGCAGTACAAAGGCGGCCCGGTGGGCTTGGACGCCATCGCCGCCACCATCAACGACGAAGCGGAAACGCTGGCGGAAGTGGTCGAGCCCTTCCTGCTCAAGATCGGCTACGTGGTGCGCAGTCCGAACGGTCGCAAGGCGACGGCCGCCGCGTACGCGCATCTTGGCCACGCGCTGCCGGCGTCCGCGGGCGGGCAGGGGCAGCTACCGCTGTGATTCCACTCGCCAAAATGCTTCTGCTATTCGGGCTCTTGATGGTACTCCTGGGACTGATCCTGCTCGCGGCGGGACATTTCTCGGGAAAGGTGCCATGGCTCGGACGACTACCGGGGGACATCTACATCCAGCGCGGGACCTGGACGTTCTACTTCCCGCTCGCCACCTGCCTCATCGTCTCGATCCTCCTCACGCTGCTCTTCTCGCGGTTCGGCCGCCGCTGATGGCCATGGTCGGCGCGCTCCTCGCGCTGGCCCTCCTCGGGTGGGCGGGGCCGGCGCTCGCGGCCGGGGACATCCGGGTGGCGATCGCCGACGGGCTCCGCACCGTCGAGGTGGGCGGCGGCCCCATGATGATCAGCGATCTCACCGGGCGGGCGGTGGTGAACGATTCGCCCACGTGGCTCCGCGCCACCCTGAAGGGCGGCGGGCTCGAGGTCAGCGGGGGAGGCCGCCGCGCGGACGGCCTGCGCCTGGCGCCCGGCGACACCGGCTTCCTCCGCGTGAACGGCCGCGAGTATCCGGGCGCGCTCGAGATCGTGCGGAGCGGCGACACGCTCACCGTGATCAACGAGCTGCCGCTCGAGGAGTACCTGGCGGGCGCGGTGAAGGCCGAGGCGGGCGACAAGATGCCGCTCGAGATGCTGAAGGCCCAGGCGGTCGTCGCGCGCACCTACGCGGCGTATCACCGGCGGCTCAACGCCGAGAAGGCCTTCCACATCGTGGCCTCGACGCTGAACCAGCAGTACCTCGGGCGGGTGGCGCCGGACTCGGCGGTCTGGGCCGCGGTCAAGGAGACCGCGGGCCAGGTGCTGCTGTGGAACGGCGAGCTGTTCCCCGCCTTCTACCACACCGACAGCGGGGGGCACACCGAGGATCCGCGCGTGGTCTTCGCGACCTCGGGCATGCCCGCGCTCCGGCCGGTGCGGGTGGCGTTCCCCTCGGGCTCGCCGCACGAGCGCTGGCGGCTCGACCTGCCGCTCGCCGAGCTCTCCAGCGCGCTGCTGCGGGGTGGGATCTCGGTGGGACGGGTGGTGGCGCTCGACGTGCTCGAGCGGAGCACGTCGCTGCGGGTCGCCCGCATCGCGGTCCGGGGCACCGCGGGCACGGTGACGCTCCGGGGCAACGACCTCCGGCGCCTGGTGGGCTACGACACGCTCAAGAGCACCCTCTTCGCGGTGGCGGTGGCGGGGCCGGTGGCGCGTTTCGTCGGCCGCGGCTACGGCCACGGGGTCGGGCTCGACCAGTGGAGCGCCAAGGCCATGGCCGACCGGGGATGGAGCGCCGCGCAGATCGTCGGGTACTACTATCCGGGCGCCGCCCTCGCCACGCTTCCGGATTCGTTCGCGGCGCGCTGAGCGAGCCGGCCGGCGTGAGCCTGACGTGGGACGACTTCACGCGCGTCGACATGCGCGTGGGGATGGTGGTGGCCGCCGAGGAGTTCCCGGAGGCGCGGCGCCCCGCCCTCAAGCTCCAGATCGACTTCGGCCCGCTCGGCGTCAAGCGCTCGAGCGCGCAGATCGCGGCCCACTACACGCCGGCCGCGCTCGTCGGCCGGCGGGTGGTGGCGGTCGTCAACTTCCCGCCCAAGCGGATCGGGCCGTTCGTCTCCGAGGTGCTCGTGCTCGGCACCTACGACTCGGCCGGCGAGGTCGTGCTCCTCGCGCCCGACTTCGAGGTGGCGCCCGGGTCGCGGATCGGCTAGCTTCGCGCGCGGCGGCGGGTCGTTGCGCGCTTGGCGGGGCGTCGGGCGGGGCCGGGGGCGGCAGGTGGGCCTCTGACCACGACCCGCTTTCTCGTCTGCTCGCGGGAGGAGTTCCCAATCCGGGAGCGCGGCGCCTTGGGCTCTCCTAGGCGGGGAACGGGTCACCCGGCCCACCTGCCGCCCCCCGACCCCGCCCGACGCCCCGAGATCGCTTGGTGGCTCGTGGCTCGGGCGAGGGCTACACTTCGTGGGCCATGGATGTCGCGTTGTTCGACTATGACTTGCCGGCGGAGTTGATTGCGCAGGAGCCGGTTGACCCGCGGGATGCTTCGCGGCTGCTCGTGCTCGACCGAGGACGCCGCTCGTGGGAAGACCGGACGTTCGGCGATCTGGCTGATCTGCTGCGGCCCGGCGATTGTGTGGTGGCCAATCAGAGTCGGGTGATCCCGGCGCGGCTGCTCGGCACCGCGGTCGAGGGCGGCCGCCCGGTCGAGCTCCTGCAGCTGCGCCCGGTCGCGGAGGGGCGCTGGGAGGCGCTGGTGCGGCCCGGGCGGCGGTGTCGCATCGGGGCGCGGGTGGAGCTGGCGGGGGGGGTCGCGCGGGCGCGGATCGTGGGGGACGGCACCGCGGGCGCGCGGCTCGTCGAGATCGAGGCGCGGTGGCCGGTGCGGGAGCTGCTCGAGCGCTACGGCTTGCCGCCGCTGCCGCCGTACATCGAGCGGCACGACGCGCCGAAGCCGGAGGATCGCGAGCGGTACCAGACGGTGTACGCGCGCGACGACGGCTCGGTGGCGGCGCCCACCGCCGGGCTGCATTTCACGCCGGAGCTGCTCGCACGGCTCGCCCGCCGGGACGTCGCGGTGCACTACCTGACGCTGCACGTGGGGCCGGGCACCTTCCGGCCGTTGCGCGCCGCCCGGATCGACGACCACCGCCTGGAGGCGGAGCCGGTGGAGATCCCGCCGTCCACCGCGCGGGCCGTCCACGAGGCGAAGCGTGACCGCCGCCGCGTCGTCGCGGTGGGGACCACCACGACGCGGGCGCTCGAGTGGGCGGCGGGCGAAGACGGGCGGGTGCGCGACGGGGCGGGGGAGGCCGACCTCTTCATCCGCCCCGGCCACCGCTTCCGGGTCGTGGACGCGCTCGTCACCAATTTCCACCTGCCGCGCTCGACCCTGCTCGTGCTGGCGGCGGCCTTCGCGGGGCGCGAGCTCATCCTGGAGGCCTACCGCCATGCGGTCGCGGCGCGCTACCGCTTCTACTCGTACGGCGACGCCATGTTGATCCACTGAGCATGGCCGGCTTCGGCTTCGACCTGATCCGCACCGACGGCGCCGCGCGCCTCGGCCGCATGCGCACCGCGCACGGGACGGTGGACACGCCCGCCTTCATGCCGGTGGCGACGCAGGGCTCGGTCAAGAGCCTGACCCCGTCCGACCTCATCGCGGCCGGCGCTCAGATCGTGCTGGCCAACACCTACCACCTGCTGCTGCGACCGGGCCCCGAGCTGGTGCGCGAGCTCGGCGGGCTGCATCGCTTCATGGGCTGGGACGGCCCCATCCTCACCGACTCGGGCGGCTTCCAGGTGTTCAGTCTGGCCAAGCTGCGACGCATCGGCGAAGACGGTGTCGAGTTCCGCTCCCACGTCGACGGATCGCTCCGGACCCTCACGCCGGAGTCGGTCGTGGCCGTCCAGCACGCGCTCGGCGTCGACGTCCTCCATCCGCTCGACGAGTGTCTCGCCCATCCGGCCACCCTGGCCGAGACCGAGCGCTCCCTCGCCCTGACGCTCCGCTGGCTGCACCGAGCCGTCGCGGCGCACCGGGCCGCGGGCGCCCCGGGGGCGCTCTTCGGCATCGTCCAGGGCGGCACCTCGGAGGCCCTGCGGCGCCGGGCGGTGGACGAGACCTGCGCGCTCGGGCTGCCCGGCTACGCGATCGGGGGGCTCGCGGTGGGCGAGCCCAAGCCGGTGCTGTACGACATCGCCGAGCTGGTCGCGGGACGGCTGCCCGCCGACCGCCCGCGCTACCTGATGGGCGTCGGCAAGCCGACGGATCTGGTGGAGGCGGTGGCGCGGGGTGTGGACCTCTTCGACTGCGTCATGCCGACGCGGAACGCGCGGAACGGTCAGGCGTTCACGCCGGACGGGCCGCTCACCATCGGCAACGCCCGCTTCACGCGCGACGCGGCCCCGCTCGATGCCGCGTGCCCCTGCGAGGCGTGCCGGCGCTTCTCGCGGGCCTACCTCCGTCACCTCTTCGGCGCCCGCGAGCTCCTCGCCTACCGCCTCCTCACGCTCCATAACGTGACCTTCTACCTGGGGCTCATGCGACAGATGCGCGAGGCGGTGGCGAGCGGCGCCTTTGCCTCGTTCCGCGCTCGGTTTCTGGAGCGTTATGGGGTAGAATCCGTGGGCGGCTCGGCCGACATTCCCGCGGACTCGGAGGCCTGAGTTTCATGATCGATCTCGCATACGCGATGGCGCCGGCACCCGGCGGCGGGGGCAACGGCGGCGGCATCCTCTCCATCCTCCCGCTGATGATCGGCATGTTCGCCATCATGTACTTCCTGATCATCCGCCCCCAGCAGAAGCAGCGGCGCGAGCGCGAGAATCTCCTGCGGGCGATCAAGAAGGGCGACCGCGTCGTCACCTCGGGCGGGCTGTACGGCACGGTGGTGGGGCTCTCCGAGCACACCGTGACCCTCAAGGTGGCCGATCAGGTGAAGCTCGACTTCGAGCGGGGCGCCATCGGGCGCATCGTGCCCGCCGCGGGCGACAAGGAGTCGAACGGCTAGGATGCCTCGTCACCTCGGCGTCCGCATCGCCCTCGTGGTGATCGTGGTCGCGGCATCGCTCTGGTACCTGTACCCGCCCGCCAAGACGATCAACCTCGGTCTCGATCTCCAGGGCGGCATCCATCTCGTCCTCGGCGTCGACGTGGACAAGGCGGTGGAGGCGCAGGTGGAGCGGGCGGGGGACACCGCGCGGGCCGAGCTGGAGAAGCGGGGTATCGGGGTCACGCGGGTCGAGCGGCGGGGCACCGCCGAGCTCGCGATCCAGCTCGCCTCGCCGCAGAGCTGGGACGCGGCGGTCAAGACCATCGACGAGGTCCTGTCCGTCTTCGACCGGAAGGAAGCCGATCAGGCCGCCGGGCGCCTCGGGCTGGCCCTCAAGCCGCGCGAGGTCGCGAACATCCGCGATCTGGCGGTGCGCCAGGGGCTCGAGACCATCCGCAACCGTGTCGACCAGTTCGGCGTGGCCGAGCCCTCCATCCAGCAGCAGGGGGAGAACCGCATTCTGGTCCAGCTGCCGGGCGTGCAGGACCCGGCGCGCGCCAAGGCGCTCATCGGCAAGACCGCGCTGCTCGAGTTCAAGCTGGTGGACGAGCGGGTGGACGCCGAGACCGCCCTGCGGACCGGGCCGCCCCCCGGCACCGAGATCCTCTACCAGCGCCGGGTGGACAAGCAGACCCGCGAGGAGCGGAAGGTCCCGTTCCTCGTCCAGAAGAAGGCCCCGATCACCGGACGGGACGTCGCCACCGCGCGAGTCTCCATCGACCAGAACACGAGCGAGCCCTACGTCTCGGTGGACTTCAACGCGGCGGGCGCCCGGGCCTTCTCGGAGCTCACCGACGCCAACGTCGGCAAGCGCCTCGCGATCGTGCTCGACGGCAACGTCCACTCCGCCCCCCAGATCCGCGAGCGGATCCCCTCGGGGCGCGCCCAGATCACCGGCGGGTTCAGCACCGACGAGGCGACCGATCTGGCCATCGTCCTGCGGGCGGGCGCGCTGCCCGCGCCGGTGCAGGTGCTCGAGGAGCGGACGGTCGGCCCGTCGCTCGGCGCCGACTCCATCCGCCAGGGGATCATCGCCATCCTCGCCTCCACCGCGCTCGTCTTCCTGTTCATGCTGGTCTACTACCGCCTCTCCGGGCTCGTCGCGGACGTGGCGCTCGGGCTCAACCTGCTGCTCCTGATGGCGACCATGGCGGGCTTCCACGCCACCCTGACGCTGCCCGGCATCGCGGGCATCGCGCTGACCATCGGCATGGCGGTGGACACGAACATCCTGATCTTCGAGCGGATCCGCGAGGAGCTGCGGGCCGGCAAGACGGTGCGGGGGGCGATCGACGCGGGCTTCGCGCGCGCGTTCAAGACGGTCATCGACACCCACGTGACCGTGCTCGTGTCCGGCCTCATCCTCTTCCAGTTCGGCACCGGCCCGGTCAAGGGGTTCGCGGTCACCCTGATGATCGGCATCGCGGTCAGCCTATTCACCGCCGTCTTCTTCACGCGCCTGATCTTCGATCTGATCTACATGGGCCAGCGCAAGCGGGAGACCCTGTCGATATGATCGAGCTCTTCCGGGATCCCGGCTTCAACTTCATCGGGCGGCGGCGCTGGGCCTACCTCATCTCGGTCCTCTTCATCCTGGCCGGCATCGGCTCCATGGTGGCCAAGGGGGGCCTGCGCTACGGCATCGACTTCTCGGGCGGCACCCTGATCCAGGTGCGGTTCGAGAGGCCGGTGGCGGTGGACCGCATCCGGCACGCGCTCGAGACCGTCCAGATGGGCGAGAGCGTGATCCAGGAGTTCGGGGACGCCCGGGAGTACCTGCTCCGGCTCCCCCTGGCCCAGCTCTCCTCCGAGGAGGTGACGCGGCGCACCCAGGAGGCCCTGGCCAAGGATTCCGAGCTGGGCAAGCACGAGATCCGGCGGGTCGAGTTCGTCGGCCCGCAGGTGGGGCGGGACCTCCAGATCCAGGCCATCTACGCGGTGCTCTGGAGCATGGCGGGCATCCTCGTCTACATCGCCATCCGGTTCGACGTGCTGGGCGGGCTCGGTTCCATCGCCGCCATCATCCACGACGTGCTGGTCTGCCTGTCGGCCATGTCGCTGACCAACCGGGAGATGTCCCTCGCGATCCTGGCCGCGCTCCTCACGATCATCGGCTACTCGGTCAACGACACGATCGTGGCCTACGACCGGGTGCGCGAGAACCGGGCCAAGGGGGCGAGGCGGAAGGGTGAGTCCTTCGAGACTCAGATCAACAACGCGATCAACCAGACCCTGTCCCGGACCGTCCTCACGGCCCTGACCGTCTTCTTCACCACGGCGGTCCTGTACCTCTTTGGCGGCAAGGTGCTGGAGGATATGGCCTTCGTCCTGTGCATCGGCGTGGTCACCGGCACCTATTCGACCATCTACATCGCCGGCTCGCTGATCGTGGACTGGGCAGGCTGGCGGGACCGGTGGGTGGGCAAGAGGAAAAAAATCGTAGCAAAAGCCTGATAATTCTGGCAAAATTTGGTGTCAACCTGAGGAGGACCGAGGTTGACCCAGCTGCAGACGCTCATCGAGGAGATCCCCAAGTACCAGCCTGCCGCCAACCTGGAACTCCTCGAGCGCGCCTACCGCTTCTCCGAGCGCTCCCATCAGGGCCAGCAGCGGGCCTCCGGGGAGCCCTACCTCTCCCACCCTCTGGAGGTGGCGGGGCTGCTCGTCAACTTCAAGATGGACGTGACCACGGTCACGGCCGGCCTGCTCCACGACGTCCTGGAGGACACCAAGGCCACCAAGGGGGACCTCCAGCGCGAGTTCGGGGCCGAGATCGCGGACCTCGTGGACGGGGTGACCAAGATCGGCAAGCTGGCCTTCTCCTCCCGGGAGGAGCGGCAGGCCGAGAACTTCCGGAAGATGCTGGTCGCGATGGCGCGCGACCTCCGCGTGCTGATGATCAAGCTGGCCGACCGGCTGCACAACATGCGGACGCTTCAGTACCTGCCCACGGACAAGGCCCGGAAGATCGCCCAGGAGACCCTGGACATCTACGCCCCGCTCGCTCATCGCCTCGGGATGGCCAAGGTCAAGGCGGAGCTCGAGGATCTCGCCCTCCGGGTGCTCCACCCCGAGGACTACCAGGAGCTGATGCGGCGGGTGGCCAAGCGGCGGCTCGAGCGCGAGGCCGAGATCAATCACCTGATCACG
>DATHSW010000123.1:0-12147 GCA_035463855.1 Candidatus Deferrimicrobiaceae bacterium
GAAAAAGAACCGGCCCCGGAGGGATCCCCCCGGGGCCGGTCGGTGACGCGTCAGCCGGCTAGTTCGGCTACTTCTTCTTCAGCATCTCCATCGCCGCCTTGGCCTTGTCGGCCGCCAGCGTCGAGTTGCCGGACTTGCAAGCCGCCTCGGCCTCGCTCACGAGACCGGAAGCCTTCTTGAAGTTCTCGGACCGCGGAGCCTGCACATCCTGGGCACGCGGAGCCTGGATGTCCTGGGCGCGAGGAGCCTGGATGTTCTGACCGCGCGGAGCCTGGATGTCCTGGCCACGAGGAGCCTGGATGTCCTGACCACGCGGAGCCTGGATCTCCTGGCCACGCGGCGCCTGCACGTCCTGGGCGCGAGGAGCCTGGATGTTCTGACCGCGAGGAGCCTGCACGTCCTGGCTACGCGGGGCCTGGACATCCTGGCTGCGCGGCGCCTGCACGTCCTGCGACCGCGCGCCGGCCAGCGAGCGGGGCGCCTGCACGTCCTGGCTGCGCGGGGCCTGCACGTCCTGCGACCGAGCCCCCGCCAGCGAGCGGGGCGCCTGCACGTCCTGGCTCTTGGCGGTCTGCGTCAGCATCGCCTTCGCCGACGCCACCTCGGGGGGGCAGGAGGTCTGCGCCATCCCGGCCGTGGCCGAGAAAGAGAAGACCGTGACGATACTCAACGTCGTTGCGAGCAGCTTTCTCATCGTCGTATCCGTCCTTTCTGACTGCATTCTCACTGGTCTGACTGCGTTCTCCCTGACGTCCTTCTTCCGGCCCCCTGGGGCCCCAACTCGCGCCCTTACGATGCACCTGGGATGCCAGGGGATCTGGGCACATAAACATCCTATGTTTTCAAGGAGTTGAGGCCTCAGCCCCCGGTCCGATGCCGACGTGACGAGGGCGTTCTGCCCGGCATCCCGCCGACAGATGACCCGGCAAACTGCCTTGGGGTCTGGTACCGTGTAGCCGCAATGGCCTCCTCCATCGGCAGACGCGTCGGCGTCTGCGCGGTCGCCCTTCTCTTGAGTGCGCTCGGTGGTTGCGTCACCGCGCCGCCGCCTCCCGGATCGCGCGCCGGATTGCCTGCACCGGTCCGCGACGTGCTGCCGAACGGCATGCGCCTCATCATCCAGGAACACCGCGCCGCGAGCACGGTCGCGATTCATCTGTGGGCCGGGGTGGGTGGCCGCGACGAGGCCGTCGCCGAGCGCGGCTTCTCGCACTTCGCCGAGCACATGCTCTTCAAGGGCACCGACACGCGCCCGCGCGGCTTCGTGGAGCGCGACGTCGAGGCGGTCGGTGGACGCACCAACGCCGGCACCTCGAACGACTACACCTTCTACTACCTGCTGCTGCCCGCGACCCAGGCGCGGCCCGGGATCGCGCTGATCGCAGACATGGTCCTCAACTCCGTCTTCGATCCCATCGAGCTCGGCCGCGAGCGCGACGTGGTCTTCGAGGAGATGCGGCTCAACGAGGACAACCCGCGGACGTCCCTGGGGCGGCAGCTCTACAACCTCCTCTATCAGGGGCATCCGTACGGGCGGCCCGTGCTGGGCGACGCCGACGATCTGAGAGCCGCCACGCGGGAGACGCTGCGTGGATACTACAAGCGTCACTACGTGCCGGAGAACATGGCGCTGGTGGTGGTCGGTCCGGTGAATCCGGCGGAGGTGCGAGCCGCCGCGATCGCCGCCTTCGGCGCACTGCCGCGGACGGGCTATGTTCGGCAGCCCCCGCCGCCAGCGGCCCCGCTCGACGGTGTGCGGGCTCGATCCGTCGAGCGCCCGGAGCGCCAGACGCAGCTCGGGTTCGCGTGGCTGGCCCCGCCGCTCGGACATCCCGACATGGCGGCGGTCGACGTGCTCGGCCACATCCTGGGAGGCTCGCGCAGCTCGCGGCTCAACCAGGCGCTGCGCGAGAAGGCGCGGCTCGTTTCCGGGATCAGCGGCTGGTACGGGCCCCTGCAGGGCGCGGGCGCCGTGGGAGTGACCGCCCAGCTCGAGAGCGCCGACCCTGAGGCGGTCGAGCGCGCCATCTTGACCGAGATCCGCCGAATCCAGGACGACGGGGTCACCGCGGACGAGCTGGCCCGCGCGATCACCGCGTCGGAGGCCGAGCGCGAGTTCTCGCGGGAGACCGTCGAAGGCCTGGCGCTGGCGTACGGGCGCGCCGAAACCACCTGGAGCCTGGAGGCCGAGCGCAGCTACCTGGACCGGGTGCGCGCGGTGACCCGCGCGCAGGTGCAGGAAGCGGCGCGGCGCTACCTCACCGACGCCTACGCGCGTCTGGCCTACATGCCGCGGGGCCGCGCGCGGTGAGCCGGCGGGTCGGGGTCGGGGTCGCGCTGGCCGCGACCCTGGCATGGGCCGGGCTCGGCGTCGCATCGGCCCAACCGCTGCGCCAGCAGCTGCCCGGCGGACTCACGGTACTGGTGCGGGAGAACACCGCGACCCCCGTGGTCGCGGCGTCGCTCTTCGTCCGCATGGGCTCCCGATGGGAGACCGAGGACGACGCCGGCACCAGCCATCTGCTCCAGCAGGTCCTGGTGAAGGGGACGGTGGGGCGCTCGGCGCTCGCGATCGCCGAGACCGCGGAGAGCCTCGGCGGGGGCATCAGCGCATCCGCCGACATGGACTACTCCGAGATCCGCGCCACCGCCCTGGCGCGCAACTGGAAGCCGATGCTCGAGCTGATCGCCGACGTCGCCCTGCGGCCCACGCTGCCCGCGGCCGAGATCGAGGGCGAGCGCCGCGCGATGCTCACCGCGCTCCGCAGTCGCCAGGATCAGCCGTTCCCGCTCGCCATGGACACGCTCATGAGCCGCGTGTACGGCGACCACCCGTACGGCCGCCCGATCCTGGGCCGCCCGGCCGCGCTCGAGCGCGTCGAGCGCGCGCGGCTCGTGGCCCATCACCGGCGCTTCTACCGGGCGCCGCGCATGATCCTGGCGGTGAGCGGCGACATCGCGGGGCGTGCGGTGGTGTCGGAGGTGGCGCGCCTCTTCGCGGGGGCTCCCGCGGGGCCGGCGGAGCCGGAGCCGGACCTACCCGCGCCCGCGGCCCGCGCGGACCACATCGTGATCGTGAAGGCGTCGGCGCAGGCGCAGGTCCTGTCCGGCTTCCTCGCCCCGCCCGCCTCGCACCCGGACTACGCCGCGGTGAAGGTGCTGACCACTGCTCTGGGCGGCGGGATGGCCGGACGGCTGTTCACCGAGGTGCGCGACAAGCAGGGCTTGGCCTATGCCACCGGGGCGGCCTACCCATCGCGCCGCGGCCCCGGCGTGCTCTTCACTCAGCTGGGCACCGCCCCGCCCAACCAGACCCGGGCGGAGGCCGCGATGCTGAGCGAGCTCGAGCGCATCCGCCGCGAGCCGCTGAGCCCGGCCGATCTGGCCCGCGCCAAAGGGTATCTGCTGGGGCAGTTCGCGCTGGACCGCCGCACCAATGCCCGGCTGTCCTGGTACGACGGCTTCTTCGAGTCCCTCGGGATGGGCCCCGACTTCGCGGAGCGCTACGCGCGGGCGGTCGAGGCGGTCACCGTCGAGGACGTGCAGCGCGTCGCCCAGACTTACCTGGCCGCGCCCACCGTGGTCCGGCTCGGTCCCGCCGCGCCGTAAGTCCTCGTGTTCCCCCTCAAAGACGACAACCCGACCCACAGCATCCCGATCGTCACGATCGGCCTGATCGTGGCCAACGTGCTCGTCTTCTTCTATCAGGTCTCGCTGGAGGCCGGCGGGGTGCCGGGGGCGCAGGCCGGGCAGGCCTTCGTCGAGGAGTTCGGGCTCGTGCCCTGCCGCCTGACCGGCGCCTGCCGATCCACGATGGACCTGCCGTCGCCGATCCTGACGATCTTCACCTCCATGTTCATGCACGGCGGCTTGTTTCACATCGCCGGCAACATGCTCTACCTCTGGATCTTCGGCAACAACGTCGAGGACACCCTGGGCCACGGCCGGTGCCTGATCTTCTACCTCGCGTGCGGGGTGGCCGCGGCCCTGGCCCAGACCGCGGTCGGACCCAGCTCCCCGGTCCCCATGGTGGGCGCGAGCGGGGCCGTATCCGGGGTGCTCGGCGCCTACCTGCTCCTCTTCCCGCACGCCCACGTGACCACGCTGATCGTCCTGGGCTTCTTCTTCCGTCTCGTGAAGATCCCGGCGGTGGTGGTGCTGGGCTTCTGGATCGTGCTCCAGGTGCTCAACGGGCTCGGCAGCTTCGGCGCCAGCGGTGGCGTGGCCTTCTTCGCCCATATCGGGGGGTTCGTGGCCGGTATGGGGCTGCTCTTCGTGTTCAGACCCCGAACCAGGGCGCGCGCCGCCTGAATTCGGTCCGCGGGGGGGTTCGACTATATAATTATGGTCGTTGTGATTTCCGGCACGGTCTCGGGGGCTGAGGAGCCCGCATGAACGTGGTCGAGCCCATCCGGAGCATCTTTCTCTGTGACCGCCCGCGCCGTCATCTCCTCGCCGAAGGCGCGCGCGGCTCTAGAAAGGAGCCGGCGTGAAGAGGTCCCCCAAGAAGCGCGGCCTGTCGAAACCTGCCCCTCAACGGAAGACCGCGGCCAGTGTCCGCGGCAAGACGGCCGCCCCAAGCGACCGGGCAGGTGGCGGGTCTCGGGCAAAAACCAAGATCAGGCTGGACGTGGCCCTGGTCGAGCGCGGGCTCCTCGACTCGCGCGAGAAGGCGGCGCGGCTGATCATGGCCGGAGACGTCCTGGTCGATGGCCAGCGGGTGGACAAGGCGGGCGCGCTCGTGGCGCCGGGCGCGCGCCTCGAGCTGGCCGCGCGTCCGCGCTTCGTGAGCCGGGGCGGTGACAAGCTGGCCCACGCGCTCGGCGCCTTCGCGGTCGAGCCGCGCGGACGGGTCGCGATCGACGTGGGTGCCTCCACCGGCGGCTTCACGCACTGCCTGCTGGAGCAGGGCGCGGTGAAGGTCTATGCGGTGGACGTGGGGCAGGGTCAGCTCGACGCGAAGCTGCGCGCCGACGGCCGGGTGGTGGTGATGGAGAAGACGAACGCGCGCAACCTGCCGGTCGACTCCTTCCCGGAATCCCCCGATCTCGCCACCGTGGACGTCTCCTTCATCTCGCTCGAGAAGGTGCTGCCGTCGGTGTTCGGCGTGCTCACCTTGAAAGGCGAGGCGGTGGTGCTGGTGAAGCCCCAGTTCGAGGTGGGCAAGGGGCAGGTGGGCAAGGGCGGCGTGGTCCGGGACGGCTCGCATCACCGGGCGGTGATCGCGCGGGTGGCCCGCTTCGCGGTCCTGCACGGCTGGCACGTGCGCGGCGTGACCGCGTCGCCGTTGAAGGGCCCCAAGGGCAATCGCGAGTTCTTCCTCCTGCTGACCAAGACCGGACGCACGCTGACCGACCTGGACGCGCTGATCGCCCAGGTCACCGCGGAGGAGGTGCCGGGGGCGTGAAGCGGCTGGGCATCGTCGCCAAGACCGACCGGGAGGAGGCCCGCACGGTGGTGCCGCAACTGCTCGCGTGGTGCGCGGCCCGCGGGATCCAGCCGGTGCTCGAGAAGGAGACCGCGGGGCTCTGCCCCGAGGCGACGGTGCCGATGGCGGGCCGGCCGGAGCTGCCCGCCCAGTCGGATCTCCTGCTGGTGCTGGGCGGTGACGGCACGCTCCTCAGCATGGCGCGCCTGGTGGGCGACCTCGGCGTGCCGATCCTGGGCGTCAATCTGGGCGGCCTCGGATTCCTCACCGCGCTGACCCTGGACGAGCTGTTCCCGGCGCTCGAGGCCTACCTCCGCGGCGAGCTGGTCATCGAGGAGCGCATGCTGCTCGAGGCGCGCGTGTTCCGTCAGGGCGAGCGGCTCGGCGAGTACGTCGCGTTGAACGACGTCGTCATCACCAAGTCGGCCATGAGCCGCATCATCCGGCTCGAGGTCGCGGTGGACGGCGACTTCGCCACCGGCTACCGCGCGGACGGGCTCATCCTGTCCACCCCCACCGGCTCGACCGCCTACTGCCTCTCGGCGGGTGGCCCCATCGTGTTCCCGACGATGGACGCGGTGGTGCTCACCCCGATCTGCTCGCACACCCTCACCAATCGCCCGATCGTGCTGCCCGCCACCCAGCGAATCGCCATCACCCTGCTCACCGACCAGGACGTCATGCTGACCCTGGACGGCCAGGTGGGCTTCGCGCTCAAGGTCCAGGACACCGTGGAGGTGCGCCGGGCCACCGCCCGGACCCGGCTCCTCCGCGTGCCCCAGAAGAACTTCTTCTCGGTGCTCCGCACGAAGCTCAAGTGGGGCGAGCGATAAGATACAGTTGAGCGCCGCGCGACGTTGGCCGTAGCATGGCCGCAACGATGCTGCGCGAGCTGTCGATTCGCAATCTCGCGGTGGTGGAGGAGGCGGTGGTGCCCTTCGCCCCCGGCCTCAACGTGCTCACCGGCGAGACCGGCGCCGGCAAGTCCATCGTGGTGGACGCGCTCCTGCTCATCACCGGCGCCCGCGCCCAGCCCGACTGGATCCGCACCGGGGCCGACACCGCGGTGGTCTCCGCGGTCTTCGAGATCGATCCGGCCGGCCCGGTGGCCGGCCTGCTCGATGAGGCGGGACACCGGGCCGCCGACGGGGAGCTGGTCATCAAGCGCGAGCTGGCGCGCTCCGGCCGTCACCGCGCCTTCGTCAACGACGCGGCCGCCACCGTGGGGCTGCTCGAGCGGCTCGGCGAGCTCCTGGTGGAGCTACACGGCCAGCACGAGCACCAGCGGCTGCTGGAGCCGGCGCGCCAGCTCCTGCTGCTGGACCGCTTCGCGGGGGCGGACGACCGCCGCGAGCGGGTCGGCGCCCTGGTGGGGCGGTGGGAGGAGGCGCGCGGGGCGCTCCTGCGCCTGCGGGACGAGATGCGCGAAGGCGCCCGCCAGGAGGACCTCCACCGGTTCCAGATCTCCGAGATCGACGCGCTGCAGCTCAAGGACGGCGAGGAGGACGAGCTGCGCGGCGAGCGCGGCCGCCTGCAACACGCCGAGCGGATCGCCGCGGGGCTGCAGGAAGCGCTCGGCCTGCTCTACGAGGATCCGCAGTCGGCGGCGGCCCGGCTGGCCCGCGCCGCCGCGCTGCTGCGCGAGGTCTCGCGCCACGAGCCGGAGGCCGCGGCGCCGATCGAGGCGATCGAGGGCGCCCAGGCCTATCTCGAGGACGTGGTCGGCCGCGCCCGCGCGCTCCGGGACCGCGCGGTCTTCGATCCCGAGCGGCTCGAGCAGATCGACGCCCGGCTGGATGCGATCGTGAAGCTCAAGCGCAAGTACGGCGACTCGGTGGCCGCCATCCTGGCCCACCGGCACGAGGCCGCGGCCGCCCTGGATCGGATCACGCGCCACGACGCGATCGCGGAGGACATGGAGCGCGCGGTGGCGGAGGCGGCGGAGGCGGCGGGAGCCGAGGCGGCGGCCCTCTCGGAGGCCCGCACGCGCGGGGCGGAGCGGCTCGAGCGTCTCATCCAGAAGGAGATCCGCGGGCTCGGGATGGAGCACGGCCGCTTTCGCGTGGCCCTGCGGCGGGAGGCGGCCGCCCCGGGCGAGCTCGGATCGGGTGAGGGAGGCTGGCGGGTGGGCCCGCGGGGGGCGGAGACCGCCGAGCTGCTGCTCTCGGCCAACCCGGGGGAGGACCTGCGGCCCCTCGCCAAGGTCGTCTCGGGCGGCGAGCTGTCGCGCGTGATGCTGGCGGCCAAGACCGTCCTGGCCGCCGCCGACGAGGTGCCGGTGGTCGTGTTCGACGAGGTGGACGCCGGCATCGGGGGGCGCGTGGCCGACGTGGTGGGCCAGAAGCTCCGCGTCTCGGCGGCGGGCCGGCAGGTCCTCTGCGTGACCCATCTCGCGCCGATCGCCGCCTACGCCGGCCATCATCTGCTGGTGGAGAAGCGGGTGGCGCGCGGGGCCACCCGGACCACCGTGACGCCGCTCCAGGCCGCGGCCCGCGTGGACGAGATCGCGCGCATGCTGGGCGGCGAGCGCGTGACGGACACCTCGCGCCGCCACGCCCGGGAGCTCCTGCGGGACTCGGCGGGTGGTGTAAGATGAGGCCCGGACATGTTTAACGCCATCTTCCGCGCGATCTTCGGCACCAAGCACGAGCGCGACGTCAAGCGGATGCGGCCGGTGGTGGCCGAGATCGCCGCGCTCGAGCCGGGCCTGCAGGCGCTCTCGGATGAGGCGCTGCGCGCCCGCACCGGCGAGCTGCGGCAGCGCCTGGCCGACGGCGCCGAGGTCGACGACCTGCTCCCGGAGGCCTTCGCGGCGGTCCGCGAGGCGGCGCGCCGGACCGTTCGCATGCGGCACTTCGACGTCCAGATGATGGGCGGCATGGTGCTCCACTCGGGCAAGATCGCGGAGATGGCCACCGGCGAGGGCAAGACCCTGGTGGCCACGCTCCCGGCCTATCTCAACGCGCTCCCCGGCCTCGGCACCCACGTGGTCACCGTCAACGACTACCTGGCCCGCCGCGACGCCCAGTGGATGGGCCCGATCTACCACGCGCTCGGTCTCACGGTGGGGGTGATCCAGCACGAGATGCAGTACCTCTACGATCCCTCCTACGCCTCCTCCGACATCCGGCTCGCCGCCCTGCGCCCGGTGACCCGGAAGGAGGCCTACGCGGCCGACATCACCTACGGCACCAACAACGAGTTCGGCTTCGACTACCTGCGCGACAACATGCAGTTCAGCCTCGACGACATCGTCCAGCGCGAGCACCACTACGCGATCGTGGACGAGGTGGACTCGATCCTGATCGACGAGGCGCGGACGCCGCTCATCATCTCCGGGCGGGACCGCAGCGCGGAGAGCCGGGCCCCGCTCTACGAGAAGGTGAACCGGCTGATCCCGCGGCTCAAGCGGGCCGCCACCATCGTGGAGGGCAAGCTCTCCGAGATCGAGGAGACGGCCGAGGGCGACTTCATCGTGGACGAGAAGGCGCGGACGGTCTCGCTCACCGACCAGGGCGTGGCCTACTGCGAGCGGCTGCTCGGCATCGAGAACTTCTCGGACCCCGCCCACATCGAGGTCGCCCACCACATCAACCAGGCGCTCAAGGCCCACCACATCTTCCACAAGGACGTGGACTACGTGGTCAAGGACCTCGAGACGGTGGACGACCAGGGGCGGATGGTGCTGCAGCCCCAGGTGGTGATCGTGGACGAGTTCACCGGCCGCATGATGCCGGGCCGGCGCTGGTCCGACGGCCTGCACGAGGCGGTGGAGGCCAAGGAAGGCCTCAAGATCGCGCGGGAAAACCAGACCCTCGCCACCATCACGCTCCAGAACTACTTCCGCATGTACGACAAGCTCGCGGGCATGACCGGGACCGCGGCCACCGAGGCGGAGGAGTTCGCCAAGATCTACGAGCTCGACGTGACCGTGATCCCGACCAACCGGACGCTGGGCCGGATCAACTTTCCGGACGTCGTGTACAAGACCGAGCGCGAGAAGTTCGACGCGGTGGCCGCCGAGATCGCGGAGCGGCACGGCAAGGGCCAGCCGGTGCTGGTGGGCACCGTGTCGATCGAGAAGTCGGAGCGGCTCTCCAAGCTGCTCAAGAAGCACGGGATCGCCCACCAGGTGCTCAACGCCAAGTACCACGAGCGCGAGGCCGAGATCGTGGCCCAGGCGGGGCGGGAAAAGACGGTCACCATCGCCACCAACATGGCGGGGCGCGGCACCGACATCCTGCTCGGCGGCAACCCGGACTTCCTGGCCAAGGCCCTCCTGAGCAAGAAGGGGCTCGACCCGGCCACCGCGCCCGCGGAGGCGCGGGAGGCGGCCTGGCTCGAGGCGAAGAAATCCACCGATCCGGAGCACGAGCGGGTGGTGGGGCTGGGCGGCCTGCACATCATCGGGACCGAGCGCCACGAGTCGCGGCGGGTGGACAACCAGCTCCGCGGCCGCTCCGGCCGCCAGGGCGACCCGGGCTCGTCCCGCTTCTACCTCTCGCTCGAGGACGACCTCCTGCGCATCTTCGGCTCCGAGCGGATCCAGCGCATCATGGACCGGCTGGGCATGGAGGAGGGCGAGCCGATCGAGCACAAGCTCGTCACGCGCGCCATCGGCACCGCCCAGAAGCGGGTGGAGACGCGCAACTTCGAGATCCGCAAGCACCTGCTCGAGTACGACGACGTCATGAACAAGCAGCGCGAGATCGTCTACGGGCTGCGGCGCGAGGTCCTGGCGGGGGAGAGCCAGGAGGAGACGGTGCTCGAGTGGATCGGCGAGCTGGCCGGCGCGGTGGTGGGACGCTACGCGGGGCCGGAGACCCACCAGGAGGACTGGGACCTGGTGGGGCTGAACGAGGCGCTCCATCGCCAGTTCGACTTCCGCCTGCCCGACCTCAAGACCGACGACGTCGCCTCGTACGACGCGCTGGTGGAGCAGGTCACCGAGGCGGTCGAGGCCCACTATCGCGAGCGCGAGGCGGAGATGGGCCCCGAGATGTTCCACCGGCTCGAGCGCTGGATCGTGCTCGGGCTCGAGTGGGACGGCGGGGGCTTCCGGGGGATCAACCAGCTCTGGCGCGAGCACCTGCTCAACATGGACCATCTGAAGGAGGGCATCGGCCTGCGCGGCTACGGCCAGCGTGATCCGCTGACCGAGTACAAGAAGGAAGCCTTCGACATGTTCCAGGAGATGATCGGCAGCCTGAAGGAGACGGCGGTCGAGCAGCTCTTCAAGGTGCGCATGACCCAGGAAGACGCGCCGGCCACCCGCGTCGCCCACCGCGCGATGCCGGAGTGGCAGGAGTCGCGGGGCGGGGACCTCGACGTGGCGGGAGCGCGCCCCGCCGCCGCACGGCCGGAGCCGCGGGCCGCCGATGGGCAGAAGGTGGGCCGGAACGATCCGTGCCCCTGCGGCTCCGGCAAGAAGTACAAGAAGTGCTGCCTCCTCAAAGGAGCCTAGCCGGCCCCGACCCCGCGGCCCACATCTAGTGCCGCACCGCGTCCCCGCCCCCCACTCGTGGGGTTTTTTCTTGGTCGATCCGTGGGCCACATGGTATTAGTGATTCATGTCCCTCGGGACTTGACGGTCATGCGACTCGAATCGATCCTGATCCACGGCTTCAAGTCGTTCGCGGAGAAGACGGACGTCAAGGTCTTCCCCGGCGTCACCTGTATCGTCGGTCCCAACGGCTGCGGCAAGTCCAACGTGGCCGACGCCATCCGCTGGGCGCTCGGCGAGCAGAGCCCCAAGATCCTCCGCGGCGCCAAGATGGAAGACGTCATCTTCCACGGCTCCGCCTCCCGCAAGATGATCGGCATGGCCGAGGTGAGCCTCGTGTTCAACAACGACGGCGGCCTCAACGTGCCGTGGAGCGAGGTGGCGGTGGCCCGCCGCCTCTACCGCACCGGCGAGAGCGAGTACCTGCTCAACAGCAACGTGTGCCGGCTGCGGGACATCCAGGATCTCTTCGCGGGCACCGGGGTCAATCCGAAGGCCTACGCCCTCATGGACCAGGAGCGGCTCAACCACGTGCTGACCGCCAAGCCGTGGGAGCGCCGCGTGTTCATCGAGGAGGCCGCGGGCATCGCGCGCTACAAGCAGCAGCGCTCCGAGACCCAGGGCAAGCTCGACGCGACCCGGCTCAACCTGCAACGGCTGCGCGACGTGATGGAAGAGGTGCGCCGCCAGCTCTCCTCGATCGAGCGCCAGGCCCGCAAGGCCCAGCAGTACAAGGCGCTCCAGGCGGAGCGGCAGGGCCTGGACCTGGCCCTCCTCGCGGCCGACTACGCGGCGCGGGCGGCCCAGCACGAGGCGGTCACGCGCGAGATGGAGTCGCTGCGGGAGGCCGAGGAGCAGCAGCGGGCCCGCATCGCCACCCTGACCGGCCGCCAGGCGCTGCAGGCCGCCGCCATCCAGGACACCGAGTACCGGCTCGGCGACCTGCGCCAGTCCGTGCAGAAGATCCAGGGCGAGGCCGAGCGCCTGCTCGAGCGGCGCGAGCAGATGGGGCTCCAGATCCAGGACCTGCTCGCGGAGGAGACCCGGCTGGAGGAGGAGATTCGCGGGCTCGGCGAGCGCCGGGTGGCGCTGGTGGCGGAGCGCGACGACAAGACCCGCGGTCTCGAGGAGGCCCGGCGGCGACACGCTGAGCAGGACGCGGAGGTCCAGCGGGTGGAGGAGCAGATCGAGGCCTGCCGGAGCTCGCTCAGCGAGC
>DATHSW010000124.1:0-3059 GCA_035463855.1 Candidatus Deferrimicrobiaceae bacterium
GCGGCCTCACGGGACTGCTCGACCGGCAGGTGACGCCGGAGCAGCTCCACTGGGTGTTCTCCGCCAAGCTCGTGCTGGCCACCGTACTGGGCGGGGTCGGCTACTTCTGGGGCCCTGCGGTGGGGGCCGTGGCGCTGGTCATGCTCCAGGAAACCGCGCTGCGCACGACGGACTACTGGAGCTTCGCTCTGGGCGCGCTGCTGATCCTGGTGACCGCGCTCGCGCCCGGGGGCCTCGCCGGGCTGGCCGCCGGGCTCCTCCGCCGGCCCGGCGCCGGAGAACGTCCCTGGGACCGGCCAGGGCCCCCCGGCAAGCACGGGTGACGGGGGCATCTGCGCCCCGCGCGTCGGGCGGGCTGGTGCTCAGCGACCCTTCCGCGCAGGTGCCCGTCCGACTCGGGCGCGGTCTATCTCCGCGATCACCTCACCGCCCAAGAGCAGGATGACCGCGGCGGCCTCCAGCGTGAGCAGCACGACGATCGCGGTGGCCATCGCCCCATAGATCACGTTCACCATCGAGAGCTTGGCGAAGTACCACACCATGACATGGCGGGTCGCCTCCCAGAGCACGGTCGCGGTGACACCCCCGGCCAAGGCGTGCCCGAAGCGAATCTGCCCTACCGGCAGCACCATGTAGAAAGCGGTCAGCAGCAGGGCCAGCCCGACGATCCCCAGCAGGTAGAGTACCGCGCCGGACAGGCCCGCCGGCGCCCACGTATACCCGAAGACCCGCACCGCACGGACCGCGTGGAGCGCGCTGCTGATCACCGTGATCAGCAGGAGGCCCACGCCGATGAGCATCATGAACAGGTACGGGAGGAGCACCGATACGAGGAAGTGCCGGTGCTGCCTCGCCGTACGATGGTAGAAGATGATCGCCATGGCGTGCTCGATCACGGTGAAGGCCGTCGAGCTGAAGAAGACGAGCACCAGGAGCCCGACGATCCCGACCACCTCGCGGTGGGCCAGGAAGCTCTTGACCTGCTCGGTCACGACCGCGGCCTGACTGGGGATCACCAGCTGGAGATTCGAGGCGACAGTGTCGAGTAGCCGATGCTCATCGACGACGTGCGACAGGCCCACCAGCAACACCACGAACAGCGGCACGATCGCCAGCAGCGTGTAGTAGGCGACCGCGCCGGCCAGGAGAAACCCCTGGCTCCGCTGGAAGCCGGACACGACGCGCCCACCGAAGTCGAGGAGCGAGCCCTTCAATGGTGCGCCGCCGCCCGGCCGCCTCCTACGACTTCCGCGCTCCGACGATCACCAGCACCACGCCGCCGGCGAGCGCCAGGACGCCGACAATCGGAGGGAGTTTCACGGCGCTGCCGGTGCCGGGCGAATCGCTTCTTCCCCGGCCTGGAGAGCCTCGCTGACATGCTCCCCCGTCTCCTGCACGAATTCGCCAGCCCGACGCAGGGCCTCCGCGCTGCGGCCCAGCACCCTCTCGGCCGTCTCCTCTACCGCCCGAATGCCCTCCGCGGCCTTCGTGCGCACCCCGCGCGTCTTGTCCTCCACGTACTCCTCCATCTCCCGTCCCCACAGCCATACGACGGCTGCCCCCACGATCACTCCCAGAACGAAAGCCCCGCTGGCCCGCATCGCTGTCCTCCTCATCTGCCGTCACTTGACCCGCATGTCCGACCGCCTTGTCGCTGTCCGCCGGACCCCCACCCGCATTACAAGCTCGATGCCAGGCCGGGTGCACGTCATTTCAGGAACTTGCGTCTCCGCTCTCGTGGTTGTTGGGGCGAGCCCGCCGCAATGGGACAAGAGCGCCCCGCCGGCGCCGGGGCGAAGCCGTGGTCGGCATCCAGGCTCCTCCTCGTCACCGGATGATGACACGCTCCTGCTGGACCTTGGTCCAATAGCCATGCCGCCTGCGCGCTGCTAGGCTCATGGTGGCTGCCGTTGTGCGCCCTCGAGGCTGACGACACCACCCAACCCCATGGAGACTGCCATGCTGCCGCAGCTACCGAAGGAAGAACCGCGAAGAGTTTGTCACGGATGCGGCAAAGCCGGCTTCCTGCCCTACTCCATCCGGATTGGTGAGCCAGCCACCGCCGTGGAGCACGCCTATTGCTCTCTGGCATGTGCTCGGCTTCAGTTCCCAGGCTTCACGGGTCACGCTTCCGGGCGATAGGCGTGAGGCCTCGCGTCAGCCTCCGGACTTCTTCGCCGCCACGATGGTGAGCGCGGCAAAGAGCGCCAAGACGACGAGCTGCGTGACCACGAACGGTGGCTCGGTCTGCTTCGGAGCCATCGTGGTCAGGGCGGGAACCTTCAGGAAAGCCTGCGCCACCCCGACGAAGACGTTGAGGTAGAGCGCGATGGCGGCGCAGACCGCGTAGGTCCGACGCCACGCGCCGGCGCGGTGAAGCGCGAAGCGAGCGACGATCGCCACGGTCAAGATCACCAACGATATGATGCCGACCTTATGTGACGGCAACAGGTGATCGAACGGAAAGCCGAACCCGGTCACGCTCGTGGCCACCGTCGTCGCCAGGAACAGGACGGTTCCAGCCATCGAGCCGTCTCCCGGTGAGTAGACCGAACATGACGACGAATCCGGCGCCGATGCCAATCAAGCTCAGCAACACATGTACAAGGGTAATCACGATGCACCTCCTGGGCTCACGCGCTCGAGGATCAGCCCGAAGCCACCCCGGGTCAAGGCGCAGCGGCAACTAGACCGACGTGCTAGGCGGGCGGAGCACATCGATCGCCCAGCCCACGTCCAGCCGCTCCCCCAGCCACCCGGGACACCCCGTCCGCGCATGGAACCGGAGGCCCTGCGCGGCGTGCCGCACCCGCAGCGCCCCCACCGGATCGGCCGGCACCGCCGGCGGCGGCGGCACATCGGGCAGCAGCCAGCCGTTCGGCCGTCGGAACTGGAGCGCCCCGTCGGGCATTCGTTCGAGCTGATAGCCCTCCTCGTGCACCGCCCGGTGATGGCGGCGACAGAGTAACGCCAGGTTCGACAGCGTCGTCGGGCCGCCCTGCGCCCAGTGCCGCACATGATGGCCCTGACCGACCCGAACAGTGCACCCCGGGAAGCGG
>DATHSW010000125.1:0-11081 GCA_035463855.1 Candidatus Deferrimicrobiaceae bacterium
TCGACCCGGCCATCCTGCGGCCGGGCCGCCTCGACGTGAAGATCAAGATCGAGCGGCCGGACGCCGCCTCGGCGGTGGACATCTTCAACAAGTACATGACCACCGAGCTCCCGATTCACGAGTCGGAGATCCGCCAGAGCAGCGGCGACGTCCAGGGTGCGGTGGACCGGATGATCGCGGCCTGCATCGAGGAGATGTACAGCCTCGAGGAGGAGAACCGCTTCCTCGAAGTCACCTACGCCAACGGGGACAAGGAGGTCCTGTTCTTCAAGGACTTCGCCTCGGGGGCCATGATCGAGTCGGTGGTGCGGCGGGCCAAGAAGCTCGCGCTCAAGCGCTACATCCAGACGAGCGAGAAGGGTATCAAGGTCGAGGATCTCCTGAACGCGGTGCGGGAGGAGTTCAAGGAGAACGAGGATCTGCCCAACACGACCAATCCGGACGACTGGGCGAAGATCGCGGGCAAGAAGGGTGAGCGGATCGTGTACGTGAAGCCGTTGATGGGCGAGACGAAGGAAAAGCAGCGCGCCGTCGAGCGCGTGATCAATACCGGCCAATACCTGTAGGCCTGCGGCGGGGGGGAGCGCTGGGCTCCCCCCCGCCGTGTGTCTTTCACGACCCAGCGCGATCGAGCATCCGGGGACGTCCATGGCGATTCCGAAGGTGATGGGGATCGAGACCGAGTACGGCATCACGGTCAAGAATCAGCCGGACTTCAATCCGATCCTCTCCTCGCTGCTGCTCATCAACTCCTACGAGACCTACCGCTCCTCCCGCATCCGCTGGGACTACGAGGCGGAGAGTCCCCTGCGGGACGCGCGCGGGTTCGAGTACATGGAGGACAAGGAGGTCCCGTCCAAGGAAGAGTCGCGCCTCATCAACCTGATCCTCTCCAACGGCGCGCGCTTCTACGTGGACCACGCCCATCCCGAGTACTCCTCCCCGGAGACGACCAACCCGCGCGACTGCGTGATCTGGGACCGGGCGGGCGAGCGCATCCTCGACCTCTCGCGCACCCGGGCGGAGGCGGTCTCCCCGCCCGAGCAGCGCATCCTCATCTACAAGAACAACACCGACTCCAAGGGTAACTCTTACGGCACCCACGAGAACTACCTCATGGACCGCAAGGTGCCCTTCGCGCGGATCGTCCAGTACCTGCTGCCCTTCTTCGTGAGCCGCCAGGTCTTCACCGGCGCGGGCAAGGTGGGCGCCGAGAACAACACCGAGTTCTGCGAGTTCCAGATCTCCCAGCGCGCCGACTTCCTGGAGACCGAGGTGGGGCTGGAGACGATGCACAGCCGCCCCATCATCAACACCCGGGACGAGCCGCACGCGGACCCCGAGAAGTACCGCCGGCTGCACGTGATCGTGGGCGACGCCAACATGAGCGAGATCTCCACCTATCTCAAGTGCGGCACGATGGCGATCGTGCTCAGCATGATCGAGGACGACTTCATCGACCGTGACCTCACCCTGGACAGCCCGGTCGTCTCCTACCGGCGCGTCTCCCGTGACCTGGGCTGCCGCGAGACCATGCGGCTCAAGGATGGGCGGGCCCTGACCGCGGTCGACCTGCAGCGCGAGTTCCTCGACCTCGCCCACCGCTACTACCGCGAGCGGGAGCACGAGCCGTGGGTGGACGACGTGATGGCGCGGTGGGGCTCGGTGCTGGACCGGCTCGCGGTGGACCCCATGAGCCTCGACCGCGAGCTCGACTGGGTGATCAAGCGCCAGCTCATCGAGAACTACCGGGCCAAGCACGGCTGCGAGTGGTCCGACTCGCGGGTGGCCATGATCGACCTGCAGTACCACGACATCCGGCCCAGCAAGGGGCTCTACTACAAGCTCGAGGAGGCGGACGCGGTCGAGCGCCTCAG
This sequence comes from Candidatus Deferrimicrobiaceae bacterium, assembly GCA_035463855.1. Lineage (GTDB taxonomy): Bacteria > Methylomirabilota > Methylomirabilia > Rokubacteriales > CSP1-6 > CAMLFJ01. The sequence goes on from DATHSW010000125.1 coordinate 1,878, forward strand.
CACCGAGGACGAGGTGACCAAGGCGATCTACGACCCCCCCAAGGACACCCGCGCCTACTTCCGCGGCATGTGCCTGCAGAAGTACGCCGACGAGGTCGTCTCCGCGTCCTGGGACTCGGTGATCTTCGACCTCAAGGAAGGCCCGCTCAAGAAGATCTTCATGCTGGAGCCGCTGCGGGGTACCGAGGCCCACGTGCGCCAGCTCTTCGACGACTCGGCGAGCGCGGGCGACCTGCTCCGCAACCTCGGCAAGCCGAGCGGTGACTTCTAGCATGCTCGACCCGGAGCGCTGGAAGCACGCCTTCTTCGACTACTCGACCTCGAGCTTCGCCGAGATCCTCCATCGCGCCGCGCCCCACCTGCTCCCGGGCGCGACCGAGCCGGCCCGCGAGGAGGGGGCGACCCCCGCGGTGCCCCACGGCACCACCGTGCTCGCGCTGCGCTACCGCGACGGCGTGATCATGGCGGGCGACCGGCAAGCGAGCGAGGGCTACCAGGTGGCGCACCGCCGCATCGAGAAGATCTTCAAGGCCGACGATCTCTCCGGGGTCGGCATCGCGGGGGCGGCGGGCCCCGCCATGGAGATGGCCCGGCTCTTCCAGACCGAGCTCGAGCACTACGAGAAGGTCGAGGGCGAGAATCTCTCCCTGGACGGCAAGGCCAACAAGCTGGGCCAGATGATCCGCCTGAACCTGCCGATGGCCATGCAGGGCCTGGTGGTCGTCCCGATCTTCGCGGGCTTCGACGAGCGGGCCGGGGTCGGCCGGCTCTTCAAGTACGACGTCACCGGGGGGCGCTACGAGGAGACCGACTACTTCGCCCAGGGCTCGGGCGGCAAGGACGCCCGCGACTCGCTGAAGAAGCGCTTCAAGCGCGACATGAGCCGCGACGAGGCGCTCCGGGTCGGCATCGAGGCGCTCATCGACGCGTCCGACGAGGACCTGGGGACGGGCGGTCCGGATCTGATGCGGGGGATCCTGCCCTCGGTGAAGACCATCACGAGATCGGGATTCGCGGAGGCGCCCGAGGACGAGATCCGGCGCCACTGCGAAGCCGTCCTCAATGACCGCAACCGCCTCTAGGCGCGGGTGACCTGATGCCTCTGCCGTACTACGTGTCGCCCGAGCAGATGATGAAGGACAAGGCGGAGTATGCCCGCAAGGGCATCTCCCGTGGCAAGGCCATCGTCACCATCGAGTACCGGGACGGCGTCCTGCTGGTGGCCGAGAACCCCTCCACCCTGCTCCACAAGGTGTCCGAGATCTACGACCGCATCGCGTTCGCGGGGGTGGGCAAGTACAACGAGTTCGAGAATCTCCGCGTGGCGGGCGTGCGGCACGCCGACGTCAAGGGCTACTCCTACAGCCGCGGCGACGTCAGCGCCAAGTCGCTCGCCAACGCCTACTCGCAGGCCCTCGGCAACATCTTCACCCAGGACATCAAGCCGTTCGAGGTGGAGGTGCTGGTGGTGGAGGTGGGCGACACCAACGGGACCAAGAACGAGATCTACCACATCCTCTACGACGGTACGATCGAGGACGAGAAGAACTACGCGGCGATGGGCGGCCAGTCCGAGGAGATCCGCCGGTACCTGAAGGACAACTTCCAGGAGAGCCTGGACCTGGCCGCCGCGCTCCGCCTGGGCGTCCGGGCCCTGATGGTCACCCAGAACAAGACCCTCACCGAGCGGGACCTGGAGGTGGCCGTCCTCGACCGCACCAAGGAGCGCCGCAAGTTCCGGCGCATCCCCGCCGAGGTGTTGCACCAGCTCCTCACCGAAACCACCTAGCCGCGGGGGAGGCTCGGAGGGGGCCGTCGAGGCCCCCCTCCGAATGGTTTGCCCCCCGGCCGCTCCCCTGTTAACCTGAAAGCCACATGAAGCGCCGGATCTTCGGCCTCGAGAACGAGTACGGTCTCACCTGCACCCTGAACGGCCAGCGCCGGCTGTCCCCGGACAACGTGGCGCGGTACCTCTTCGAGAAGGTCATCCCCGGGGCCCGCAACGCCAACGTCTTCCTGGAGAACGGGGCCCGCCTCTACCTCGATACCGGCTTCCACCCCGAGTACGCCACCCCCGAGTGCGACGACATCGTGGATCTGGTCATCCACGACAAGGCGGGCGAGCGGATCGTGGAAGACCTGCTCCACCAGGCCGAGAAGCGCCTCCGCGAGGACGGCATCTCCGGCCACATCCTGCTCTTCAAGAACAACACGGATTCGGCGGGCAACTCCTACGGCTGCCACGAGAACTACCTGGTCAGCCGCGACGTGTCCTTCCAGCGACTCGCCGAGGGCCTGATCCCCTTCTTCGTCACCCGGCAGATCTTCGCGGGGGCCGGGAAGGTGCTGCAGACGCCGCGCGGCTTTCACTACTGCCTCTCCCAGCGCGCGCAGCATATCTGTCAGGAGATCTCGGGCGCCACCACCTCGTCCCGCTCGATCATCAATACCCGGGACGAGCCGCACGCCGACGCCGAGAAGTACCGCCGGCTCCACGTCATCGTGGGCGACTCCAACATGTCCGAGGTCGCGACCTACCTCAAGGTGGGCACGACCGCGCTCATTCTCGACATGATCGAGGACGGCCACTTCGACCGCGACTACAGCCTGCAGTCGCCGGTGCAGGCCATCCGCGACATCAGCCACGATCCGACTCTCCGCGAGACGATACGGTTGAAAGACGGGCGGGCGATCACCCCGCTGCAGCTGCAGATGGAGTACCTCGAGCACGCGACCCGCTACGTGGCCGCCATCGACGCCGACCCGGTCACCCGGGACGTGCTGGCCCGCTGGACCTACGTGATCGAGCAGCTCGCGGAGGATCCCATGCAGCTCAACCGCGAGGTGGACTGGGTGATCAAGCAGCAGCTCATCCAGGCCTACATGGAGAAGAACCGTCTGTCCTGGCGGGACCCCAAGGTCTCGCTCATGGATCTCCAGTACCACGACATCCGGCCCGACAAGGGTCTCTACTTCAGCCTGGTGCGCCGCGACCTGGTGGACCGCATCACCGACGATGAGGCCATCGAGCGCGCCAAGCACGTGCCTCCGCAGACCACGCGGGCCCGGCTGCGGGGCGAGTTCATCCGCCAGGCCAACCTCAAGGGCAAGGACTACCGAGTGGATTGGGTCTACCTCAAGCTCAACGACCCGGAGCGCGAGACGATCCTCTGCAAGGACCCCTTCCAGAGCCACGACGAGCGCGTCGAGCGACTGATCCGCTCGTTCTAGACGACACCGCTCGTTCCTCTGGGACGGGTGGCGCAGGACCGACCAACCGATGCTCAGGACAGCGCTCCCGCCCGACGTCATCGACGCCATCGTCACCGGGCAGCACGGCGATCCCTTCGCGGTGCTGGGCCCCCACGCCGCCGGCGACGGCAAGGTGAGCGTGCGCGCCTTCCTGCCCGCGGCCCGCGCCGCCGCGGTGGTCACGCCGGACGGCGCGGTCACCCCGCTGCGCTCGGTCCATCCGGGCGGGCTCTGGGAGGGCCCGCTGCCGGGGCGCACCCTGCCCCTGACCTACCGCCTGCGCCTCGTGGACGACCAGGGCCACGTGGCCGAGATCGAGGATCCCTACCGGTTCGCGCCCACCCTGAGCGGTTACGATCTGCACCTGCTCGGCGAGGGCACGCACTTCCGTCTCTTCGAGCGCCTCGGGGCCCACCCGATCCGCCACGAAGGCGTGGCGGGGGTACGGTTCGCGGTGTGGGCGCCCAATGCCCGGCGGGTCAGCGTGGTCGGCGACTGGAACGGCTGGGACGGGCGCACGCAGCCGATGCGCCTGCATCCCGGCAACGGGATCTGGGAGCTCTTCGTGCCGGACGTGCCGCTGGGCGCGCGCTACAAGTACGAGATCGTCGGGCGCGACGGCGGGCTGCTCGCGCTCAAGACGGATCCGGTCGCCTTCGCCTTCGAGCCCGACGAGCCGCGCACCGCGGCCGCGGTCGTCGATCTGGGCGGCTTCGCTTGGGGCGACGCGGAGTGGATGGACGAGCGCAAGCGGCGCAACGCACTCCACCGCCCCCTGTCGGTCTACGAGGTGCATCTCGGCTCCTGGCGGCGGCCCGAGCCGGGCGCCCTGCCGAGCTACCGCGAGCTCGCCGGGCAGCTCGCCGACTACGTGAGCGAGATGGGCTTCACGCACGTGGAGCTGCTCCCGATCACCGAGCACCCCTACTACCCCTCCTGGGGCTACCAGACGCTCGGCTACTACGCGCCGACCCGGCGCTACGGCACCCCCGCCGACTTCATGGCGTTCGTGGACACGCTCCACCGCCGCGGCATCGGGGTCATCATGGACTGGGTGCCCGCGCACTTTCCCAAGGACGCCCACGGGCTCGCCTTCTTCGACGGCACGCACCTGTACGAGCACGACGATCCGCACCTGCGCGAGCACCCCGACTGGGGCACGCGCGTGTTCAACTACGGCCGCCGCGAGGTCGCCAACTTCCTGATCGCCAACGCGGTGTTCTGGCTCGAGCGCTACCACATCGACGGGCTGCGCGTGGACGCGGTCGCCTCGATGATCTATCGGGACTACTCTCGGAAAGCCGGCGAGTGGGTGCCCAACGAGTACGGCGGCCGCGAGAACCTGGAAGCGCTCGCGTTCCTCCGGAAGCTCAACGAGGTGGTCTACGGCGGCCAGCCCGGCGCGGCCACCATCGCCGAAGAATCGACCGCCTGGCCTCAGGTGTCGCGTCCGGTCCACCTGGGCGGCCTCGGGTTCGGCTTCAAGTGGAACATGGGCTGGATGCACGACATCCTCGAGTACATGCAGCACGAGCCGGTGCACCGGAAGTATCACCACAACCAGCTCACCTTCGGCCTCCTCTACGCCTGGTCGGAGAACTTCGTGCTCCCGCTGTCCCACGACGAGGTGGTCTACGGCAAGCGCTCCCTGGCGCGCAAGATGCCGGGCGACGACTGGCAGCGCTTCGCGAACCTGCGGCTGCTCTACGCGTTCATGTGGGCCTACCCGGGCAAGAAGCTCCTGTTCATGGGGGGCGAGTTCGGCCAGTCCGACGAGTGGAACCACGACCGCGCGCTCGACTGGGGGCTGCTCGACATGGGCCCGTACCACCGCGGCGTCCAGCGGCTCGTGAAGGATCTCAACGGCGTCTACCGGAACGAGCCGTCTCTCTACGAGGTGGACTTCGAGCCGGCCGGCTTTCAGTGGATGGACTGCAGCGACTGGGAGCAGAGCGTCGTGACGTTCTGCCGCTTCTCCCGCAACCAGGAGCGGCTCCTGCTCTGCGCCTGCAACTTCACCCCGGTGGCGCGGCGCGGCTACCGCGTGGGAGTGCCCCGGCCCGGCTACTATCGCGAGATCCTCAACACCGACGCCGCGCTCTACGGCGGGGGCGACGTGGGCAACGCGGGCGGCGTGTCGAGCGAGCCGGTCCCCTGGCACGGCCAGCCGCACTCGGTCGTGCTGACCCTGCCGCCCCTGGCCGCCCTCTGGCTGACCCCGGCCTGAGGCGGCGAGAGTCCATGGCCGACGCTCCCCGCACCCGCCCGGGCCGGCCCTACCCGCTCGGCGCGACCTGGGACGGGGCCGGCGTCAACTTCGCCCTCTTCAGCGAGCACGCCACCGCGGTGGCGCTCTGCCTCTTCGACGAGCGCGATCCCGGCAAGGAGATCCGGCAGATCCGGATCGAGGAGCGCACCGACCAGGTCTGGCACGTCTACGTGCCGGGGATCCGGCCCGGCGCGCTCTACGCGTACCGGGTGAACGGCCCCTACGAGCCCGCGCAGGGCGCCCGGTTCAACCCGGCCAAGGCGCTGCTCGATCCCTACGCGAAGGCCATCGCGGGTACGCTCGACTGGCACGACGCCTTCTTCGGCTACCGAATCGGCGATCCCGAAGGTGACGCCAAGCCCGACGACCGCGACAGCGGGCCGTATCTCCCCAAGAGCGTGGTGGTGGACCCCGCCTTCGACTGGGAGGATGACCGATCGCCGCTGACCCGCTGGTCGCGCACCGTCATCTACGAGGTGCACGTCAAGGGCTTCACCAAGCTCCACCCCGACGTGCCGCCGGAGCTGCGGGGCACCTACGCCGGGCTCGCCTCCGACGCGGCGGTGCGGCACCTGACCGAGCTGGGCGTCACCGCGGTCGAGCTGCTGCCCGTCCACCACTCGGTGAGCGAGAAGTACCAGGCGGACCGCGGGCTCACCAACTACTGGGGCTACAACTCGATCGGCTTCTTCTGCCCCGACTCGCGCTTCTCGGCATCGGGCCACCGGGGCCAGCAGGTGGACGAGTTCAAGGGCATGGTGAAGCGACTGCACCGGGCGGGCATCGAGGTGATCCTCGACGTGGTCTACAACCACACCGCGGAAGGCAACCACCTGGGGCCGACGCTCTGCTTCCGCGGCATCGACAACGCGGCCTACTACCGCCTCTCCCCCGAGGACCCGCGCGTCTACGTGGACTACACCGGCTGCGGCAACACGCTGAACATGCGGCACCCGCGCACGATCCAGCTCCTGATGGACAGTCTGCGCTACTGGGTGCTCGAGATGCGCGTGGACGGCTTCCGCTTCGACCTCGCCGCCGCCCTCGCCCGCGAGCTGCACGACGTGGACCGGCTCTCCGCCTTCTTCGACGTCATCCACCAGGACCCGGTGATCTCGCAGGTCAAGCTCATCGCGGAGCCCTGGGACCTGGGCCACGGCGGCTACCAGGTCGGCAACTTCCCGGTCGGGTGGACGGAGTGGAACGGCAAGTACCGCGACACCATCCGCCGCTACTGGAAGGGCGACGAGGGCCAGGTGGCGGAGCTGGCCTACCGGCTCACCGGCTCCAGCGACCTCTACGAGATGGGCGGGCGCCGCCCGTACGCGAGCGTGAACTTCGTCACCGCCCACGACGGCTTCACCCTCGCCGACCTCGTGTCCTACAACGACAAGCACAACCTGGCCAACGGCGAGGACAACCGGGACGGCACCGACGACAACAACTCGTGGAACTGCGGGGCGGAAGGCCCCACCGATGATCCCCAGGTCAACGCGCTGCGCGAGCGACAGATGCGGAACCTGCTCGCGACCCTCTTCCTGTCCCAGGGCATCCCGATGCTGCTGGGCGGCGACGAGATGGGGCGCACCCAGCAGGGCAACAACAACGCCTATTGCCAGGACACCGAGCTCTCCTGGTTCCACTGGCCGCCGTCCGAGACCGGGCGGCGCCTGATCGAGTTCACCCGGCGGCTCATCCGGCTCAAGCACGCCAACCCGGTCTTCCACCGGCGCATGTTCTTCCAGGGCCGTCGCATCCAGGGCTCGGCGGTGAAGGACCTCGCCTGGTTCCGCCCCGACGGTCATGAGATGACGGACGAGGAGTGGCAGGATAGCTTCAGCCGCTGCCTGGGGCTGCGGCTGGCCGGCGACGCCATCGAGGAGGTGGACGACATGGGCGAGCCTATCGTGGGCGACACCTTCCTGATCCTGCTCAACGCTCACCACGAGCCGGTACCCTTCGTGCTCCCGGCCCATGAGAGGCGGGTGACCTGGGAGCCGGTCCTCGACACGCGCGACTGGGACGGCGACGCCGACCACCCGTCCCTGCGCACCGGCGAGCCGTACATGCTGGAAGGCCGCTCGCTCGCCGTCCTGCGGCTCGGTCGGAAGTCCGCCCCCCGCAAGGAGCCTGCCCGATGAACGACTCGCCCGAATTCGACTCCGAGCTGCACCGCACCGCCCTGGCGCAGCTCGACCGAGTGGCGACCCGGCTCGCGCTCGACTCCGACATCCACGAACGCCTGCGCTTCCCGCGACGGGCCCTCGTGGTCTCGGTCCCCATCCGGATGGACCGCGGCGACACCGAGGTGTTCATCGGCTACCGCGTGCATCACAACACCGCGCTCGGCCCGACCAAGGGCGGTCTCCGCTACGATCTCGGGGTCAACCTGGGCGAGGTGACCGCGCTGGCGATGCTGATGAGCTGGAAGTGCGCGCTGATGGGCCTCCCGTACGGGGGCGCCAAGGGCGGCGTGCGCTGCAACCCGCGCGAGCTCTCCCCGCGGGAGCGGGAGCACCTCACCCGCCGCTACACCACCGAGATCATCCACATGATCGGCCCCGATCTCGACATTCCCGCCCCCGACCTCGGCACCGACGAGCAGACCATGGCGTGGATGATGGACACCTACTCGATGACCCAGGGCAAGAGCGTGCCCGGGGTGGTCACCGGCAAGCCGATCATCGTGGGCGGCTCCGCGGGCCGGCGCGAGGCCACCGGCCGCGGCATCGTCTTCGTGCTCTACCAGGCGGCCAAGAACCTCGGGCAGGAGCTGCGGGGCAAGAAGATCGTCGTGCAGGGCTTCGGCAACGTGGGCAGCGTGGCCGCGCGCCTGCTGTGGAACGACGGGTGCACGATCGCGGGCATCAGCGACGTCAAGGGCGGGGTCTGGAACCCCAACGGCATCGACATTCGCCAGCTCCAGAACCACGTGGCCCAGACCGGCAGCGTGGAGGGCTTCCCGGGCGGCGAGCCGGTCAGCAACGAGCAGATCCTCGAGCAGCCCTGCGACGTGCTGATCCCGGCCGCGGTCGACTCGGTGATCCACGCGCGCAACGCCGACCGGATCAAGGCCCTCATCATCGCGGAGGGCGCCAACGGGCCCACGACCCCCGAGGCCGACGTGATCCTGCGCGACCGCGGGGTGACCGTCATCCCGGACATCCTCTGCAACGCGGGCGGGGTGGTGGTGTCGTACTTCGAGTGGGTGCAGGGCCTGCAGTACTACTTCTGGAAGGAGAGCGAGATCATCTCGCGGCTGCAGGAGATCATGGCCCGGTCGTTCACGCGCGTGTGGCAGACCGCCCAGAAGGGCGGCGTGGATCTCCGGACCGGCGCGCTGATGGAAGGGGTCAGCCGCGTGGCGGACGCCCACGTCTCCCGCGGGCTGTACCCGTAGCCGGCGCCGCCGCGGCGGGCGCCGCGTCGATCGGCGGCCGCCGCCTCGCCCACCAGAGCCCCGCCCCCGCCACCAGCACGCCCGCCACGCTCGCGACCTGCGCCACGCGGAACGGCCCCAGCCAGAAGCTGTCGAGCCGCAGCGGCTCGATGAGGAAGCGCCCCACCGAGTAGAGCCCGATGTAGGCGAAGAACACCGCGCCCGGATGACGCCCGATCCGCGGTCGGACCCAGCGCACCAGGACCGCGAGCACCAGCAGGTTCCACAGCGATTCGTAGAGGAA
>DATHSW010000126.1:0-2967 GCA_035463855.1 Candidatus Deferrimicrobiaceae bacterium
CCAATCGAGCTTGGGAACGCTCGCCCGTGTGACCTCCCCCGCATCTGCAAGGCTTTCAAGAAGGTCCTCCCAGTCCTCTTCCACGAGCCGCTGACGGCGAGCCGGTCGAAGCTCGGCCACGACCTCATCGCGATCGGTGACCAGGATCGTCTCGCCGGCCTTGACCAGCCTGACGTACTCGGAGAGCCTCGCCTTGAGCTGCTTGACCCCGACGACCTTCATTTCTCCAAGGTAGTCACCGGTGGTCACCTTGTCAACCCGCCGGTGTGCCGGGCGTGAGCGCCTATGAGAGCGCGCTCTCGGGCACCACCGACACGTGGGCGCTGATCACCTTCCAGCCGACGTCCGGGAAGCGCACCCAGGTCTGGCTCTGGCGGCCGACCTGCGGCTGGCCGCGCACCTTGAACTCGAGGTTCACGGTGGCGACGTCGCGGCCGAGCGTCAGGATCTCGAGGCGCCGGCGGACCTCCTTGGTGCCGGGCCCGGGTGGGCGGCGCACGCGATGGGCGTGGATCTGGTCGAAGCCGTAGCCGTGCTCGCTCATCGCGTAGCGAATCGTGTAGGGGCTATTCCAGAAGGTGCCGTCGAGGACGTCCACGTCCTTGTCGATCAGCGCCTGCTCGTAGCGCTCGAACAGCGCGCGCACCTCCGCCATCACCTCGGGGAGGTTGGGGGTGAGATCGGTCATCGCGCGGTATCGCCGGCCATGGGTAAGGGTCCCGCCGCCTATGGGGAGCGATACTGACGCGGAGGCGAGAGCGCCGTCAAGCGGCGCGCCCCCGAGGAGGGCGCGCGAGCCAGAAGCACGTGGCACCCACCGCGCAGAAGCCGACCGCGACCAGGAAGGCGATCCGATAGCTCCCGGTGAGGTCGTGGACGAAGCCGGCGAACCACGGGGCGACGCCGCCGCCGATGCCGTTGCCGACGCTGAGGAAGCCGTAGATGGCCCCGAAGCGCGCCGGAAAGAGCTGGGAGGCCATCGCGGTGATGATGGGGCCGCGGGCACCGAAGCCGAGGCCGAAGAAGATCGCGTAGGCGTAGAGCGCCGCCACGTGCGGTGAGACCTCGAGCCCGAGCAGGCAGAGCGTGCCCACCGCCGTGCAGCCGTAGGAGATCGTGGCCGAGGTGGCGCGGCCGATCCGATCGGCCGCGATGCCGAAGCCGATCCGGCCCACGATCGAGAGCAGTCCGGTGAGCCCGAAGATCCCTGCGACGAACAGCCGGGGGAAGCCGTGGTCCACCGCGAAGGCGACCTGGTGCGTGACGACCGAGAAGACCGCCAGCGGGGTGCAGAGGTACGCGAAGAAGAGCGCCCAGAACGCCCGCGTCCGCAGCGCATCGCCGATCTCCACGCCCCATCTGAGGGCGCCCCGGGCGGGGCCCCGAGCCGACGCCGGGACGGCGGGCCCGTCGTGCACCCCCAGCCAGATCAGGGGAAGGAGCACGGCGAGCGTGCCCAGGCCCAGCGCCAGATAGGCGGTGCGCCAGCCAAAGCCGGCGATCAGCCACTGGGCGAGCGGCCCCACCGTCAGCACGCCGGCTCCCATGCCCGAGAATGCCACACCCATCGCGCTGCCCCGCCCCTCGGTGTACCACCGCGCGATCAGCGCGCCGGTCGGCACCCAGCTCACCGCGCACGCCCCCGCCGCGGTCAGCCCGCCGACGATCACGTACAGGGACCACAGCGAGTCGATCCGGCTCGACAGCGCGCACCCCAGCCCGAGCACGCACGCGCCGCCAAGCATCACCCGCCGCGGCCCCAGGCGATCCACGAGCGTCCCCACCACGGGGGAGAGCACCCCCTGCATGATGGACGAGATGGAGAACGCGGCCGCGGTGGCCCCGCGCGACCAGCCGAACTCCTCCAGCAGCGCCACGAAGAAGATCGGGAACGAGAAGTAGAGGCCGGAGGAGATCGCCAGCGTGACCCAGACCGTGCCGACCACGATCCAGGGATGCATGGGGGGGCGGCCCGGAAGGGCGGAGATCGGCACCGGGCCATCATGACATGGAACCGTCCGGCCACCGGGCGGAGGCATGCCGCTCGTGGCGCGGGCGCTATATACTAGCCGCGCCCGCGAGGAGGCGTCCCATGACCGAGCCGCTGCGTGTCGCCCACTACCTGAACCAGTTCTTCGCTGGAATCGGCGGCGAAGAGCGCGCCGGCGTCGGCGTCTCGACGCGTCCCGAGCCGGTCGGGCCGGGCCGCGCGCTCCAGGCCGCCCTCGGCGATGCCGCGCGTATCGTCGGCACCGTCATCTGCGGCGACAACCACGTGGCGGAGCGGGAGGAGGCGGCGGTCGCCGCCATCCGGCGGGAGCTCGAGGCCCTCCGCCCCGCGGTGCTGGTGGCGGGGCCGGCCTTCGGCTCCGGTCGCTACGGCCTGGCGTGCGCGGCCGCCTGTCGCGCCGCGGCGGCGCTCGGCATTCCGGCGGTGACCGGCATGCACCCGGACAACCCCGCGGTGGAGGCGCATCGCGCCCACGTGCTCATCGTGCCCACCGCGGAGTCGGCCACCGGCATGCAGCCGGCGGTGGCGAGCCTGGCGCGCTTCGCGCTGCGCCTGGCGAGGGGCGAGGCGCTGGGACCCGCCGAGCTCGAGGGGTATGTCGCCCAGGGCAAGCGCCGCGTCTGGGATCGCGGCCGCCCCGGATACCAGCGCGCGCTCGACATGCTGCTCGACAAGCTCCACGGCCGGCCCGTCGTGAGCGAGGTGCCGTTCCACGCGCCGGACCGCGTCACGCCCGCCGCGCCCATCACCGACCTCGGGCGCGCGACCATCGCCATGGTCACCACGGGCGGCCTCGTGAGGAAGGGCAACCCCGACAAGCAGGTGGCGGCCAACGCCACCCGCTATCACCGCCACTCGGTGAAGGACCTGGAGGCGCTGACCCCGGAGGGCTGGGAGGCGTACCACGCCGGGTACTTCAACCACATCGTCAACCGGAACCCGAACTACATCCTGCC
>DATHSW010000127.1:0-3967 GCA_035463855.1 Candidatus Deferrimicrobiaceae bacterium
GCGACGCCTCCCGCCTTCGTGATCCCGGCGCGGCCGGAGGCAGAGTTCGAGGACGTCCCGATGTCGGCCATGCGTGCGGCCATCGCCAAGCGCATGCCGATGTCGAAGGCGCCGGTCCCGCACTTCTACGTCACCTCGGAAGTCGCGATGGACGAGGCGTCGGCGCTGCGCGAGCGGCTGAACGCCCTCGACGGCCAGCCCAAGGTCTCGGTCACCGACATGGTCATCAAGGCGGTGGCCCTGGCGCTGCGCAAGAACCCCGGCGTCAACGCCCAGCTCAACGGCCAGGCCATCCGCGTGCATCACCGGGCCCACATCGGCATCGCGGTGGCGCTGGATCAGGGCCTGATCACCCCGGTCCTGCGCGACTGCGACGTGAAGCCGCTGGCCCGGATCGCGGTCGAGTCGCGGGACCTGGCCGACCGCGCGCGCGGGGGCAAGCTGCGCGTGCAGGAATTGTCCGGGGCCACCTTCTCGATCTCGAACCTGGGGATGTACGACGTCGAGGAGTTCTCGGCGATCATCAATCCGCCCGAGGGCGCGATCCTGGCGGTGGGCTCGGTGCTGCAGAAGCCGGTGGTGGAGGACGGCGAGCTCCGGGTGGGCCGCCGGATGAAGATGACGATCTCGTGCGATCACCGGGTGATGGACGGCGCGATGGGCGCGCGGTTCCTGCAGGACGTCAAGCGGCTGCTGGAAGAGCCCCTTCGACTCCTGGTCTAGCGTGGCCGCCCAGTCGTTCGACGTGGTGGTGGTGGGCACCGGCCCCGGCGGGTACGTGGCCGCCATCCGCTGCGCCCAGCTCGGGCTCTCGGTGGCCACCGTCGAGGACGACCGGCCGGGCGGCGTCTGCCTCAACTGGGGCTGCATTCCGACCAAGGCCCTCCTCCGCAACGCGGAGGTCGTCGGTCTCTTCAAGCGGGCGCAGGAGTTCGGCGTCACGGTGGGGGAGTGGAAGGCCGACTACGCGCAGGCGGTGCAGCGCTCCCGCCGGGTGGCCGACCGCATGGCCAAGGGCGTCGAGTTCCTCTTCCGCAAGAACAAGATCACCCTCTTCCTCGGCCGCGGCACGCTCAAGAGCGCGCGCGTGGTGGAGGTGGCGGGCAAGGATGGCGCCACCACGCTCGAGGCGAAGCGGGCGGTCATCCTCGCCACCGGGTCCGAGCCCCGGTCGCTCCCCGGTGTCACCATCGACGAGAAGCGGGTCGTCTCCTCCACCGGCGCGGTCACCAACGAGGGCCGGCCCGGCTCGCTGATCGTGATCGGCGCGGGCGCGGTGGGCATCGAGTTCGCCGACGTCTACGCGGCCTACGGCGCGCAGGTGACGGTGCTGGAGGCCCTCCCGCGGGTGCTGCCGATCGAGGACGAGGAAGTCTCCACCCAGGTCGCGCGGCTCTTCTCCCGGCGTGACATCACGATCCGCACCGGGGTGAAGGTCAAGAACGTGACGCCGGGCCGCGAAGGGGTCTCGGTCTCGGTGGAGGCCGAAGGGAAGACCGAGACGCTCAAGGCCGACCAGGTGCTGATGGCGGTGGGCCGGGCCGCGCGCACCCGCGGGCTCGGCCTCGAGGCGGTGGGCGTGGCCACCGAGCGCGGCTTCGTGACGGTGTCGGCGACCATGGAGACCTCGGTGAAGGGCGTGTACGCGATCGGCGACATGGCGGGCCACCAGCTCCTCGCCCACAAGGCGATGGCCGAGGGGGTCGTGGCCGCGGAGGCGATCGCGGGGCAGTCACCGCGGCCGGTCGACTACGGCAACGTGCCGTCCTGCACCTATTGCCGCCCGCAGGTCGCGTCCATCGGGCTCACCGAGGCGGCGGCCCGCACGGGCGGGCGGGAGATCGCGGTGGGCAAGTTCCCGTTCACGGCCAGCGGCAAGGCGGTCGCGCAAGGCGACACCGAGGGCTTCGTGAAGGTGGTGGCCGACAAGGCCACCGGCGAGCTCCTCGGCGCGCACATCGTCGGGCCCGAGGCCACCGAGCTGATCCACGAGTTCGCGGTGGGCCGGACCCTCGAGGCCACCCTGGACGAGATCATTCACACCATCCACGCGCATCCCACGCTGTCCGAGGCCGCGCTCGAGGCCACCCTGGCCGCGCTCGGCCACCCCATCCACATCTGACGATTGATCTCCCTCTCCCCGAAGGGGAGAGGGCAGGGTGAGGGGACCCGCCGATATGGACTTCAAACTCACTGCCGAGCAGGAAGCCCTCAAGGCCCGCGCGCGCGCGCTGGCCGATACGGTCTTCCGCGCGCGCGCCGCCCGCTGGGACGCTGCCGAGGAGTATCCCTGGGACAACGTGAAGGACCTCGTGCAGGCCGGCTTCATGGGCCTGACCATTCCCAAGGCGTACGGCGGGCCGGGCGGATCAATCCTGGACGTCCTGCTGGTCGTCGAGGAGATCGCGCGCGCGTGCGGGGTCACCGCGCGCATCGTGGTCGAGGGGAGCCTCGGGGTGGTGGGGGCGCTCACCGCCTACGGCACCGAGACCCAGAAGCGGCGCTATTTCCCGTGGGTGCTCGAGGGCGACAAGCCCGCCATCGCGATCACCGAGCCGGAGGCGGGCTCGGCGGCCACCGATCTGGCCACCCGCGCCGCGGAGGCGCCCGAGGGCTACTTGCTCCACGGCGAGAAGCGCTGGATCACCGGCGCGGGGACCTCCCGGCTCTATCTCGTCTACTGCCGGATGGGCACCCAGCCGGGCGCGGCCGGGATCGGCGGCGTCTTCGTCGAGCGCGACACGCCGGATTTCCGCATCGGCGAGCGCGACCGCACCATGGGGCTGCGCGGTATCCCGGAAGGCCGCTTGCACTTCGACGGCTGCCGCGTGCCCCGGGAGCACGTGCTGGTGGGCCCGCCCGACGGCTTCAAGAAGCTGATGCAGGCCTACAACGGCCAGCGGCTCGGCGCCGCCACCGTGGCCCTCGGGCTGGCGCAGGGCGGGTACGAGCTGGCGCTGGCCTACGCGGGGTCGCGCCGGCAGTTCGGGCGAGCCATCGGGGACTTCCAGGGCATCCGGTGGAAGCTCGCCGACATGGCGATCAAGCTCGACGCGGCGCGCCTGCTCATCCATCGCGCGGCGGCCAACGCGGGCACCGGCTTCCCGGACGCGCTCGAGGCGGCCAAGGCCAAGACCTTCGCGGCCGAGATCGCGCAGGAGGTGACGGGCCAGGCGCTCCAGATCCACGGCGCCGCCGGCTACGGGCGGGCGCTGCCGCTCGAGCGCATGGCGCGCGACGCGCGCATGTTCGCCATCGGCGGGGGCACCGTGGAGATGATGCGTAACCTGATCGCCGACCGGCTGCTGCCGACCCGCGCCGACTTCCGGCGGTAGAAGCTCGGAGGGGGCTGCGCCCCCTTTCCGAACCTCCCACCCAGGAAACAGATCACACGGGGGAAGCCCGCGCTCGAAGCGGACCGATTCTCAGTGCCCGCCGTGGAAGAAGGGTAGCTGGAAGACCATCAAGTAGCCGTTGGCGGTGAGCACGGCGCCCACTACCGCAAGAACCAGGCTGAAGGAGAAGATCAGGCCCGAGCGGGCCAGGATCGAGACCGACGACAGCACGATGGCGATCTGAAGGAGCGCCTCCGCGATCAGGAAGTAGGGATCCCGGGCCTGGAAGCCGTCGCGTAGCGCCTCGAGCTTCTTGGCGTCCTTCTCGATGTCCTTCTTCTCGGCGCCGTAGCGCTTCTCCTCCTCTTCGAGCTTCTGACGCAGAATCTCCATCTTCTCGCGCGC
This sequence comes from Candidatus Deferrimicrobiaceae bacterium, assembly GCA_035463855.1. Lineage (GTDB taxonomy): Bacteria > Methylomirabilota > Methylomirabilia > Rokubacteriales > CSP1-6 > CAMLFJ01. Next base: position 3,741 of record DATHSW010000127.1, read on the forward strand.
GGCGGCGGGGCCGCCGCCGGCCAGGTCCACCTCGAGCCGCATCTTCTGGGCGCGGTAGAGGTGCTCGCGGATGACCTTGGCCTGGTAGAAGGCCCACTGGTCGGAGGACTGCTGCTGGGCCAGCAGCATCTCCTTCATGGCGTGGTTGCCGCCGAGGGCCGCGATGGCCAGGACCACCGCGTAGATGGCCGTGACCAGCGCGACCCGGCGGCTGAACGGCTTCTCGG
>DATHSW010000128.1:0-16758 GCA_035463855.1 Candidatus Deferrimicrobiaceae bacterium
AGGTGGCGGCGGCCCCGGCGGCGGCGGCGGGACGCGCGCGGGCGCGGTGCCGGGCGCGGCGGCCGGCGGGTCCGCGCAGCGGAACACCTCGGCGTAGACCATCGAGAGATCCTCGGTGCCGCCGAACGCGATGTGCGCGGCGTTGCCGCCCATCCGGACGATCTTGCGCCGGAGGTCCTTGAGGTCGTTGTCGCGCGCGGTGCCGACGCGCGAGCAGCCCTGGATGAGGCCGGGCTCGGTGGTGAGCCGGACCCGCGCCATCGCGATCCGCTCGGCGTCCTGGGCGCCCGCCGGCCCCGCCAGCGGCGCGGTCAGCAGCAGCAGCATGCCCCCCACGCAGATCACTCGCCTCGTCATGGTCCTCTCCCGGTCCGTGCTATATCCTGTGGTCGCCATGATACCCGAGCGGCTCCGCCTGGCGAGGCTCGCGCTGCGGGCGGTCCTGGTCGCGGCCGCGCTGGTCCTGGCCGGCGCGGCCGCCGCGCAGCAGCCGGTGCAGACGCCGCTGCTCCTCCTGATCTCGATCGACGGGCTGCGGCCGGACTACGTGACCGCCGCCGACGCGCACGGCGCCCGGATCCCGAACCTGCGCCGCTTCCTCAAGGAGGGCGCCTTCGCGCAGGGGGTGGTGGGTGTGATCCCCACCGTGACCTATCCGAGCCACACCACGCTGATCACGGGCGTGTCGCCGGCCACCCACGGTATCCTCGGCAACACCACCTTCGACCCGCTGCGGGAGAACCAGGGCGGCTGGTACTGGTACAGCGAGGACATCCGGGTGGCCACGCTCTGGGACGCGGCCGCGCGGGCCGGGCTCAGCACCGCGAGCGTGCAGTGGCCGGCGAGCGTGGGCGCGCGCGTCACCTGGAACATCCCCGAGTTCTGGCGGGCCGGCACTGCCGACGACGCCAAGCTGCTGCGGGCGGTGTCCACCCCGGGCCTGCTGGCCGAGCTCGAGCCGGAGCTGGGCGCCTACCCGCGCGCGCTCACCGTGGAGTCGGACGAGCAGCGCGCGCGGTGGGCGGCGCGCATCCTGGAGAAGAAGCGGCCCAATCTGCTCACGCTCCATCTCATCGCGCTCGATCACGTCCAGCACGTCACGGGGCCGTTCACCCCCGAGACCATGGCCGTGCTCGAGCGCGTCGACGCCCTCGTGGGCGCGCTGCGCGCGAGCGCCGAGACGGTGGCGCCCGGCGGCGCCCACGTCGCGATCGTGTCGGACCACGGCTTCGGCAAGACCACCATGCAGCTCAACCTGTACGCGGAGTTCCGGCGCGCCGGACTGTTCACGGTGAGCGCGCCGGGCAAGGTGACCGACTGGAAGGCGATGCCGTGGACCGTCGGCGGCACGATCGCGGTGGTGCTGAAGGACCCGGGCGACACCGCCACCCTGGCGGAGGTACGGGCGCTGCTCGACCGGCTGGCCGCCGATCCGGCCCACGGCATCGACCGCGTGCTCGACGCGCCCGCGCTCCGCGCCCGCGGCGGATTCCCCACCGCCGCCTTCGTCGTCGGGCTCAAGCCGGACTGGCACGCGGGCTCGAGCCTGACCGGCCCGCTGGTGAGCCGAGCCGCGATGGCGGGCGCGCACGGCCATCTGCCGGATCTGCCCGACCTGCACGCGGCCTTCTTCGTGGTGGGGCCCGGCGTGCCGGCCGGCGGCGCGCTCGGCGTCATCGACATGCGCGACATCGCGACGACGCTGGCGCGCCGCCTCGGCCTCTCGCTGCCCGCCGCCGAAGGCCGAGTGCTCTGGCCCTGAGGGTCGTGGCCCGCGCTCAGCGCGCGCGCCAGTGGCCTTCCACCCAGACGTAGCCGCCGTCGCGCGGCGCCCAGCCGCCCGGCACCCAGACGTAGCCGGGCGTGGCCGGGACCTCCCAGTGCCCCGGCACCCACACGTAGCGCTCGCGATGCCACGCCCACTGGCCCGGCACCCAGACATGCGCGCGGGTCGGCGCCACCGGCGCGATCTCCACGCGCTTCGGCGGCAGGGGGGGCGGGCGCTTGACCACCCCGGGCTGCGCGGCGGCGCAGCCGGCGAGGGCGAGGGCCGCCGCGGCGGTCGCGAAGCGCCGTCGCCACGATCTCCGCGCGGAGGCCGGGGTCGTCATGTCGGCCCCGAGTATCCATCAGGCGAGCGCCGACATGCACGCGGGGACTGTGGCGGGCGATCGGTCGGGGGGCGCTACTCCTGGTCCACCATGAGACGGAGCGTCACCCGGCGCTTCTTCGCGTCCGGGACATCGGTGCCGGAGATCGGGCCCAGGCTGGCCGCCTGGATCCGCGCGAGCTGGACGCCCTTGTCCATCAGAAAGCGCCGGACCGCGTCCACCCGCCGCTGGCTCAGCGCATAGTTGTAGTCGAGCGCCCCACGGGGATCGGTGTACCCGCCGAGCTCGACGGTCAAGGCGGGATTGGCCTCCATTTCCCGGACCACCCCCGCGAGAGCGGTCTGGGCCGCGTCGCTCAGCTCGATGCTGTCGGGCGCGAAGTACACTTCGAGGCTGTCGGCCGGCTTCTGGTTGAACCGGTTCGACCAGAGGCGGGTGAGGCGGCTGTCCACGCTCTCGGCTCTCCGCGCGGCGGTGTCGGCCCGGCTCTGCGCGCCGGCCACCCCGCCCTCGAGGCTCTGGACCTGGCCGCCGACCTTGTCGAGCCGCTGGCTCATCTCGTGCATCCGTTGCTCGACCGCGGTGACGCGCTCGTCGATGCGGCCATCGCGCGCCGGCTGCGCGTCCGGGGCCGACGTCACGTAGGCCGGGGTGGTGGCCGCGCAGCCCGACGCGAGCCACAGCAAGGCCGGAGCCAGGATCCCCATTCGCTCCATCGAGGTCATGTTTGCCCTCCGGTTACGGGCGCTACCGAGTCGGCGCGGGCGGGCGCCCCACGATGCGCGTGGTGGAGACCTCGGTCCACGTGTAGTACCAGCCCTCGTAGATCATCACCTGCAGCGAGCTGTCCTGCTTCTCGTAGACCTGGGTCGTTCCCTTGGACGCCGACGTGGTGGAGGATACGTGGCGCCAGCCATTGGCCTCGAGCGAGGACCGGTAGGCGAGCGCGAGGCTCTCCGGCCGGATCCGGCTCTTGTAGAAGAGGCGGGCCGCCTTCACGGTGGGCGACTCGATGATGGTGGTCCGGCTCGTGTCCAGGGTGAGGCCCGCCGGCACCGGGACGTCCTCGAACTCGCTGCGCTGCCTCGCCGGTCCGGACGAGGCGCACGACGTCAGCAACAGCATGAGCGTGCAGAAGACGAGGAGACGCGCCATTGAGGTGACCTCTCTTTCTGGAGGAGCAAGTAGTGTGCCGCTCCCCGGGGAGCGGCAACCGCGTTTCATTCCACGCACGGCGTCCGGGGCCATGAGTAAGACTTACACCCTTGGCGGGAACTTTTGTAGTATGGGCTCGATGACGCGCCGCGGCCTCCTGGCCCTCGTGATGCTCGGCGCGGCCGCGCTCGCTCAGAGCGGCTGCGGCGATCGCGACCAGCCCAGGTCCATCAAGGTCGTGATCGCGGAGTACAGCCGCGATCACACCCGGCCGTTCTGGCAAGGGCTGGCCGAGCAGTACACGCGCCAGACCGGCGTCAAGGTCGACCTGCAGGTGATCGACTGGAACTCGATCGATCAACAGGTCAGCACCATGATCCAGAACAGCCAGCCGCCCGACGTGCTCAACCTCAACGCGTTCTCGAGCTACGCCAAGGACGGCCTCCTCTACTCGGGCGACGAGGTCCTGTCGCCCAAGACGCGAGAGGATTTCCTGGAGGCCTTCGCGCGGGGCGGCACCTATCAGGGCAAGCTCTACGGCTTCCCGATCCTGGCCAGCGCGCGCGCCTTCTTCTACAACCGCGACCTGCTCGCCCGCGCCGGCGTGGCCGCGCCGCCCCGGACCTGGGAGGACTTCGTCCAGGCGGCCAGGCGGGTGCAGGCGCTCGGGGGCGGCCTGATCGGCTACGCCCTGCCGCTCGGGCCGGAAGAGGCGCAGGCCGAGTGGTCCATCTGGATGTGGAACAACGGCGGCGACTGGAAGGCGGGGGAGGCGTGGGCGATCAACAGCCCGAAGAACGTGGAGACCCTGCAGTTCCTGGCCGCGCTCGCCAACACCCACAAGGTGACCCAGGTCAATCCGGGCAAGACCAACCGCACCGACGGCGCCTTCCAGCTCTTCAAGGACGGCAAGGTCGGCATGGTGATCGGCTTCAGCCCGCTCGCGGCCCAGCTGGACGCCGAGCGCAAGGTCAACTACGGCGTGACGCAGATGCCGACCAACGTGGGAACCGCGGTGACCCTCGGGGTCGAGGACTACCTGATGGCCTTCAAGAAGACGGGCAACCAGGAGGCGGTCCGCCAGTTCCTCGATCTCTACTACCAGCCCGAGCAGATCACGCGGTGGATCACCGCAGAGGGCTTCCTGCCCGTGACCAAGTCGGGACGGGAGCGCATGAGCGGCAACGACAAGCTCAAGCCCTACCTCGACGCCTTGCCGAGCGCGCGGCTGGCGCCGACCACCGATCCCACGTGGGACAAGGTCAAGCTCGACGTCCAGCAGACGATCGGGCTCGCCGTGCAGCCGGGCGGCGATCCGAAGCAGGTGCTCGACCGCCTCCAGAAGAACGCGGCGGAGAGCGCTCGCTGACCGGCGCGTCCCCGACGCGCGGCCGCCCCGGCGCGTGGGGGGCGCTCCTCTGGCTCGGCCCGAGCCTGGTCCTGATCGCGGCGGTGGTCGTGTATCCCGCGGTCGAGCTGGTGCGCGCCTCGCTCGGGCGGTACTCGATCACCGGCCTCCATCAGGGCACGGTGGGGCTGCGCAACTACGCTCGGCTGCTCGAGCAGGAGGCCCTGCCGGCGGTGGTGGGCAACACCGTCGCCTGGGTCACGGTGGTGGTGGCGGTCACCATCGTCCTCTCGCTCGGGCTGGCCCAGCTGCTGAACGAGGCGTTCCCGGGCCGGCGGCTGGTGCGATGGGCGCTCATCGTCCCGTGGGCGGCCTCGCTCATCATGACCTCGAAGCTGTTCGTGTGGATCTACGACTACTACTTCGGCCTGCTCAACCGCGTGGTGGCCGCCGCGGGCCTCGCTCCGATGGACTGGCTGGGCGACGATCGCACCGTGATGGGCGCGATGATCGCGGTGGGGGTGTTCGTGTCGCTGCCGTTCACGACCTACGTCCTGCTCGCGGGGCTCCAGACCATTCCCGGCGAGGTCTACGAGGCGGCCCGGGTGGACGGGGCGGCGGGCTGGCGCAGCTACCGCTGGGTCACGCTGCCGCTGCTCCAGCCCGCCCTGCTGGTGGCGACGGTGCTGAACCTCATCTACGTGTTCAACTCCTTCCCGATCGTGTGGACGCTCAACGACCGCAATCCGGGCTTTGCCCACGACACGATGATCACCTTCATGTACAAGATCGCGTTCAAGAGCGCGCTCCGGGACGTGGGCCTGGCCGCCGCGCTGGGGGTCGTGAACGTGCTGCTGATCCTGCTCGCGGTGGTGGCCTACCTGCGCGTGCTCCGCGGGCGCGAGGAGCCGGTCTGATCCGCCGGGCCGCGCTCACCGGGGCCGGGCTCCTGCTGGCCGCCGCGCTGCTGGCGCCGTACGCGGTGATGCTGCTGACCGCGCTCAAGCCCGCGGCGGAGCTGCGCGTCGCGCCGCCGCGGCTGCTGCCGGTCGAGTGGCGGCCCCAGAACTTCTGGACGGTGCTGCGGGACCCGGACTTCCAGTCCTGGCTGACCGTCTCGCTGGCGGTGGCGGCGGTCTCCACCGTGCTGGTGCTGGTGGCGGCGGTGCCCGCGGCCTACTACACCGCGCGCCATCGCTTCCCGGGCCGCGGGGCCTTCCTGTTCCTGGTCCTGGTCACCCAGATGTTCGCGCCGACCGCGCTGGTGGTGGGGCTCTACCGGGAATTCTTCGAGCTCGGCCTGATCAATACCTACACCGCGCTCATCGCGGTGAACGCGGCCTTCAACCTGGCCTTCGCGGTGTGGATCCTGCGCGCGTTCTTCGCCTCGATCCCGCGCGAGATCGAGGAGGCGGCGGCGGTCGACGGCTGCGGGCAAGCGGGCGCGCTCTTCCGCGTCATCCTGCCGGTGGCGCTCCCCGGGATCGTCACCGCCGGCATCTTCGCGTTCATCGCGGCCTGGAACGAGTACATCGTGGCCCTGACCCTCATGACCGACGCCTCGATGCGGCCCCTCACGGTGGGCATCACCTCCTACGTCACCGCCTACGTCCAGCACTGGGACCTGCTCTTCGCCGCCTCAGTCATCGCGATCGTCCCGGTCGTGGTGCTGTTCGCCCTGATCGAGCCATACCTCGTCGGGGGCCTGACCGCGGGCAGTGTGAAGTAGCACCCGCGAGGCCGGACCCGGGCGGGGCGGCGGGGGTGGGGCGGGTGACCCGTTCCCCGCCGAGGGAAGCCAGGAGGCTCGGCCTCCCGGATTGGGAACTACTCTCGCGATAGACGAGAAAGCGTGTCGTGGTCAGAGCCCCACCCCCCGCCGCCCCGCCCGGGTCCGGCCGCCCGCCCGCGAAAGGGCGCCGCTCGTGATCAGCGCGGCGCGGGACCGACGACCTCCATGAGGGCGCCGAGCCCCCGGTGAAACGTCGGGGCGCCCCCCGGCACCACGCAGGCCTCCAGCACCTCGAACAGCTCGGCGGGGGTCGCCCCGAACTGGATCGCCCGCCGCATGTGCGCGACCAGCCCGGCCCGCTCGCCGCCGCGGAAGCAGAGGAGCGCGATGGCCACGAACTCGCGCACCTTGGCCGAGACGTGCCGGCCCTCGCCCAGGGAGAGCTCGTAGAGGCGGTTGTAGGCCTCGACGAAGTCCGGGTCCTGCCGGGCCGCGAACTCCCACTCGGGGTACATGTAGCCCCGCGCCGCCTTCATCTTCGCGATCAGTGCTTCGGCCTGCTGCTCTCGGTTGGTGTCGGTCAAGCGGTGACCCCTTTCTCGTGTTCGCCGCCTACGACCGCGGCGGCCCTCAGTCCTTCGGCAGGCCGAGGACGCGCTCGCCGATGATGTTGCGCTGGATCTCGCTGGTGCCGCCCGCGATCGTGTACTGGCGCGCGCTCAGCACCCGGTTGTACCAGCGCGGGCCGTCCGGCACCTGGGCGCTGGGGCGGTTCACGAGCGCGTGCGGGCCGAGCAGCTCGCCCGCGAAGTCGGCGATGCGCACCCCGAGCTCGGAGCCGAAGAGCTTCAGGATGGAGCCCTCGGGCCCCGGCGGCTCGCCACGGAGCTGGCGGGTGAGGTTGCGCATCCGGGTGTAGCGCTGGCACTGTGCCTCGATCACGAGCTGGGCGAAGCGCTGGCGGATCACCGGGTGCTCCCAGGCGGGCCGGCCCTCGAGCGGCACGCTCATGGCGAGCGCGCGCAGCCGCGCGAGCTGCTCCTCGTGGCCGCGGCCGCCGCCCCCCTTGCGCTCGTACATCAGCGTGGTCATCGCGGGCTTCCAGCCCTCGTTCTGCCGGCCGATCAGGCTCGCCTTGGGCACCGCCACGTCCACGAAGAAGACCTCATTGAAGTGGCGGTGTCCGTTGAGCAGCACGAGCGGGCGCACCGTGATGCCGGGCGTCCGCATGTTCACCAGCAGGTAGCTGATGCCGCGGTGCTTGGGCGCGGCGGGGTCGGTGCGCACGAGGAGGTAGATCCAGTCCGCGAACTGGGCGCCCGAGGTCCACACCTTCTGGCCGTTGACGACGAAGTGATCGCCGCGGTCCTCGGCGCGGGTGCTGAGGCTCGCCAGGTCCGAGCCCGCGCCCGGCTCCGAGTACCCCTGGCACCAGATGTCGTCGCCGCGCAGGATGCGGGGCAGGTAGCGCTGCTTCTGCGCCTCGGTGCCCCACTCGATGATGGTCGGGCCCGCCATGCCGATGCCCGAGTAGCCGGGGAGCACGGGGGCGCGCGCCCGGAAGCACTCCTCGTCGTAGATGACCTGCTCCATCAGGGTGGCGCCGCGGCCGCCGTACTCCTTGGGCCACGAGATGCCGACCCAGCCCGCCTCGTACATGCGGCGCTGCCAGGCGCGCCGGCGCTCGAAGGTCTCCCGGTCCGGCGCCACCCGCTCGTCGGTGGGATCCTCGATCCGCAGGTCGTCGGTCAGGTTGGCGCCGAGCCAGCGGCGGATCTCGGCGCGGAAGTGCTCCTGCTCGGGCGTGTACGTGAAGTCCATGCGCCTCTTCTAGCACCGGTACGCGTCCGACTCAAGCCATGCTACATTCACCGTATCTCGACGCGGTACCCCCTGGCCACGGAGGCGGCATTGGCTCACAAGGGCATGAAGTTCGGCATCTTCCTCGCGCCGTTCCACAAGGTCGGCGAGAACCCCACGCTCGCGATGAACCGCGACATGGAGCTGATCGAGTGGATGGACTACCTCGGCTACGACGAGGTGTGGATCGGCGAGCACCACTCGGCGGGCTGGGAGCTGATCGCCTCCCCCGAGGTCTTCATCGCCGCCGCGGCCGAGCGCACCCGCCACATCATGCTGGGCTCCGGGGTCACGAGCCTGCCGTACCACCACCCGCTGATGGTGGCCAACCGCTTCGTGCAGCTCGACCACATGACCCGCGGCCGCGCCATGCTCGGCATCGGGCCGGGCGCGCTGGTGTCCGACGCCTACATGATGGGCATCGAGCCGGTGACCCAGCGGCCGCGCATGGAAGAGTCGCTCGACGCGATCATGGAGTTGCTCCGGTGCGAGGAGCCGGTGACGCTCAAGACCGACTGGTTCGAGCTGCGCCAGGCGCGGCTGCATCTCGCGCCCTACACCGAGCCGCACTTCCCGATCGCGGTGGCCAGCACCATCACGCCGGCCGGGGTGATGGCGGCGGGCAAGCACGGTCTCGGCGTGCTCTCGCTCGGGGCGGGGCTGCCGGGAGGGCCGCAGGCGCTCGCCAATCAGTGGAAGATCGCCGAGGAGACCGCGGCCAAGCACGGCAAGGCCATGGACCGCAAGAACTGGCGGCTCGTGGTCAACGTCCACGTCTCCGACGACGACGACCTGGCGCTCAAGGAAGTCAGCCGCGCCGAGCGCCACGAGACCATCACCTACTTCGAGGACACCCTCGGCCGCCCGCCGGGCCGGGCCGACGACCCACTGCGCGAGGGCGTGAAGATGGGGACGACGCTCGTGGGCACGCCCGACACCGTCATTCGCGGGATCGAGCGGCTGCAAGGGATGAGCGGCGGCGGCTTCGGCGGGCTGCTCTTCCGCGCCCACGAGTGGGCCACCCGCGAGCAGACGCTCCGGAGCTACGAGCTGTTCGCCCGCTACGTCATGCCCCGCTTCCAGGGCTCGCTCGACAGCATCCGCAGCTCCAACGAGTGGGCGCGCAGCAACCGCAAGACGATCTTCAGCCCCAACGTGGAGGCGGTCCGCCGCGCCTATGTAGACGCCGGTCGAGAGGTCCCCGCGGAGTACCGCAACCGCACCGCGGGGGCGCGGGACCTGGACGAGTCGAACCCGCCCCGCTAGGGGCGGGCGCTCGACGCCCGCGGCGCGCGATGAGCATCGAGCTGCGCGATGCGCGCCGCTCGGCGGGCGACCGGGAGTGGCTGACCTGGACGATCGCGGGATCTGGATGCCCGACCACCGGGCGGGCTGGCTCGAGGAAGACGACGACCACCCGCTGATCATCCTCGACGCCGGCCGCCGGGTCGGCTTCGCCCTCGTCAACCAGGCCCCGTCCCCCCCACGTGTCGACCGGGCTGGGGGGCGGCCGCCACCGGGAGACGAGCGACGCGCTGGGAGTCCGCCAGGTCGTCGATACTACCGGGTAGTTCATTCCGAGCCGCCGCGCGGACGCTCCCGCGCGCGAGGGGAAACAACGGTTCGGCGGTGCTCGAGACGCGGGCACGGAAGTTGCTCCGTTCTCGGTGAAAGAGTGCCTGGAAAGGAGCGGCCCATGCTGCGACCGGTCAAGAACGTCCTCAACTACAAGATCCTCGCCACCGACGGAGAGATCGGCAGCGTCAGCGATCTCATCGTGGACGACCAGGAGATGAAGCTGCGCTACCTGGTCATCGATACCGGCAACTGGCTGCCCGGCAAGAAGGTCGTGCTCTCGACGGCCTGGATCAGCAGCGTCGCCCCCGAGCGGGAGACGGTGGTGATGAACATCGAGAAGAAGCGCATCCAGGAGGCGCCCGAGTATCGGCCTGACGCCGACTGGAGTCGCGAGTACGAGACACGGCTGCACGACTACTACCGGTTCCCGTACTACTGGCTGTAGCCGTTACCAGTTCTTGGTTTCGCCGGGCTTCAGGACCCAGGAGGCGGCCGGGTCGAGACGGCGGCGCTCGATCTCGGCGCGGAGGCGGGCGGGCGGCTCGTCGTACGGCTCGCGGGCCAGCGCGAAGGTGCCCCAGTGCACGCCGAGCAGGTGGGTGGCGCGCAGGTCCAGCGCGGCCTGCAGCGCCTCTTCCGGCGAGATGTGCACGGGCTTGGCGATGTCGCGCGGGGTGTAGGAGCCGATCGGGAGCGCGGCCAGGTCGAACGGCCCGAGGCGATCGCCGGTCTCCTTGAAGTGGCGGTAGTAGCCGGTGTCGCCGCCGAAGTAGAAGCGCTTCGAGCCCAGCACCGCCCACGAGGACCAGAGCCGGCGGCCCTGGTCGATGGCGGTGCGGCCGCCGCCGTGCTGGGCGGGGGTGCAGATCACGGTCAGCCCCTTGACCGTGACCGACGCCCCCCAGTCGAGCTCCACCGCCCTGGCGATGCCGCGATCGGCGAGCCAGGCCTTGATGCCGAGGGGGACGACGAAGAGCGGGTCGAACTTCCGGGCCAGGCGGCGGACGGTGGGCTCGTCGAGATGGTCGTAGTGGTCGTGGGAGATCAGCACGAAGTCGATGGGCGGCAGCTCGTCGAAGGCGATCCCGGGCGGGGTGTAGCGGTGCACGCCGACGAAGCCGCTCCACGGCCCGCTGCGCTCGGCCCAGGTCGGATCGGTCAGGAAGGTCACGCCGTCGAGCTGGACCAGCACGGTGGAGTGGCCGATCCAGGTCACGGTCGCGCCGCGCGACTTCTCGCGGAGCGCCCGCAGATCGGGCGTCGCGAGGGGCAGCGCGGCGACCCGCCGCTCGGAGACGAGCCAGGTGGCGCCCATCACCAGCGAGTGCAGCCGCGCCCAGTAGGACGCGCGCCGGTACTCCGGGTCCAGGTTCTTGTAGGCGCTGCCCACGCGCTGGGCCGGATCGAAGAAGCTGGACGCCACGCGGGGAAGCGCGGACTGGGCCCCGGAGGCGGCCGGGCCGAGGGCCGGCGGGAAGCCATCGCCGGCCGCGACGGTCAGGACGAAGGCGAGGAGGAAGGCCGCGCGCCGGGTCACACCTCGAGCGTATCGCTTCGGTCAACCCAGCGGGGATCAGAGCTGCCCGCGGATGGGCAGGGCGAGCATCTCGAGGACCCGGCTCACGATCCCGCGGTTCTTCCACTGCTCGTAGGTGATCTGGCGGGACCGCTCGAGATCGTCCACGAACACGCGTTCCAGTCGGCGGGCGATATCGCCGTTGTAGACGACCAGGTTCAGCTCCTCGTTCAGCTCGAACGAGCGGCGGTCGAGGTTGGTACTGCCGACGGTGGCCCACATCGAGTCGATCACCATGGTCTTGGAATGGAGCAGGGCCGCGCGGTACTCGTAGACCTGAACGCCGGCCTGGAGCAGGCGGCCGAGCTGGGACCGGCTCGCCTGGCGGACGAGGTTGTGGTCGATCGCGCCGGGCAGGAGCAGCACGACCCGCACGCCCCGCTGCCGGGCCTGGATGAGCGTCCCGATCATCTTGTCGTCGGGCACGAAGTAGGGATTGGTGATGTAGATCGTGCGGCGCGCGGAGGTCATCGCGAGCAGGAACATGGTGTACATCGCCACGCTGCCCCCCGCCGGGGAGCTGCGCACGATCTGCGACTCCACGCTGCCCTTGGCCTCGATCGGCCACGGGAAGTAGTCGGGGCCGCCGAGGGCGACGCCGGTGGCCTCGAGCCAGTTCTCCGCGAATGCGCCCTGGAGCTGGTTGACGACCGGGCCTTCTATCCGCATGTCGGTGTCGCGCCACTGTCCTTCCTGCTTGCCGTTGCCGCTCCACTTGCCGCTGGTACCCGATCCGCCGGTGACGCCGACCTTCCCGTCCACGACCAGGATCCGCCGGTGATTGCGGTAGTTGGCGCGGTCGATCGTCCATGGAGCGAGCGGGCGATAGGAAGCCACCTCGCACCCGGCCTCGGTCATCCAGTCGCGGTACTGGGCCGGCATCAGGAGGGAGCCGACCGCGTCGACCAGGACGTGGACCTTGACGCCGGCGCGGCAGCGCTCGGCGAGGGCCTGCGCGGTGTCCGCGGCGGGCGCGCCCTCCTCGAAGACGTACTGCGCGTACGTGATGCTCCTCCGGGCGGACCGGATCACCGCGAGCTTGGCCGGGAAGATCTCCTCCCCGTTCAGCAGGATGTCCACCCGGTTCCCGCCGACCACCGTGCCGCCGGTGTACCCGACGAGGCTGGCGCGGAACGCGGGCTCCGCGATCCGGAGATCGGGCAGCTCGAAGTGCGGTTGAGCGTGGCTACAACCCGCCAGCAGGACGAGCAGCCAGACGGCGGCGATCACGTCGAACCCCCGCCGTCGCACCGTGCTCACAGCCGGCGGAGAACGGCGATGCGATCTCCCGTCTCGGGGTGGGTGCTGAGGAAGCCGCCGCCGCCTCCTCCTTCCGTGCTCATCAGCCAGGTGAGGGTGCTGATCATCACGTCCTTGTTCCGCCCCACCCGCTTGAGCAGCTCGACCCCGTGACGATCCGCCTCGTACTCCTCGTCGCGGCTGTACTTGCGCTGGATCAGCGCACCCGCGATCGGCGCCACCCGGCCCGCTCCGGGAATGATCTGGTCGAGAATGACCGCGCCGATACCGAGGCCGGTGCCGAGCGCCTGGGCCTTGGCTACGTGACCGAGGTCGTCGTGGGCGACCTCGTGCGCCATGACGGCCAGGAGCTGCTCGTCGTTCGCCTTCTGCAGCAGGCCGGTGGTGACGTAGAACTCCCCGTTCCCCGCGTTGGCCGCGTTGATCGACGGATCATCGATGATGCCGACCTTGACCTGGCCCGGGGCTTTCGGCTTGTCCATGGCCTGCAGGAGCGGGAGCATCGCCTTCTTCAACCGCTCGACCTGCGCGGGGTCGACCGTCTTCTGCGAGGCGGGCGGGGTCCCGGTCGGGGCGGGCCGCGTGGTGTCGGAGGCCCGGCCGGCCCCCGGTCTCGAGGCGGTTTCGAAAGCGCACCCGCCGAGCAGGGCCGCCGCGAGGAGCGCGGCTCCGGCCACGGCCCGCGTGATCATCGCCGGTCCCGCGCCGCCCGCACCGGCCGGACCGCCTCTTCGCCCGCCTGCAGGGTGGACGTGACCTGGTCCTTGGCGCTGTCGAAGATCTCCTCGGCGGCGGACTGGACGGACTTGAGCGCATCGGCGGCGGCGAGGCGCGCGGTCCGTCCCTGAGTGTTGGCCAGGCGCCGTAGATCCTCCCCCCACACCCAGATCGCGATGCCTCCCACGATGGCTCCCAGCACGAATCGACTCAGCATGACGCTCTCCTCTTCACGCGGCCGCTTTGTTGATGGGCCACTCGACGCCGGCGCTCCGCCGGATCTCGTGCCCACAAGGTCCCAGTGCGATCACGAGGGCTCCGCCCCGCTCGCGCCAGTTCTCGATTTCCCGGAACGTGTTGCACGTCCGACAGAACAGCGCCGGTGTTCCACTCATCGCACGCCTCCATTCCGTCCGGCCGCGTCCGTCTTGGCGCAGTCGGGACAGATCTCGAGTTCGGCATCGTAGGCGATGCCGTGTATCGGACAGCGGGTCACCCGTCCCGATGTCGCGTATGCGCTCATCTTCAGAGCCGTCCCGAGAGGAGCAGGATGACGAGGATCAACAGCACGAGCCCGACGCCTCCGCTCGGATAGGGGCCCCAGCCCGAGCTGTACGGCCACGTCGGCAAGGTCCCGACCAGAATGAGTACCAAGAGGACGATCAGAATCAGCGACACGTTGCGTCCCTCCCTCCGCTCTCGTATGGGGAGCCCCGGCGAGGCGACGGGGATGACTCCCCGCCGCCCGCCGTCGTGGCGACGACGACCTACCGCCGCTCGCCCTGTCCGCCCTGACCACCACCCGGCTGCGGGTTGCGGCCCGGCTCCTGCTGCTGCTGGCCCTGACGGTCCTTGTCGCGATCGTGACCGGGCTGGCCCGGCTGACCCTGACCGCCCTGCTGGCCCTGCTTCTCCGTGGTGCCCATCTCGTGGGGTCTCCTTTCTTCCGGCGCGCTCGCGCCGGGTCTTCCCGGCCGCGTCAGCGAGCCCGGGATGTCCGCCGCCGCCGGCGCGGGATGCGGGCTCCCGCCTGGCGAGCCTCGCTCAGCGCGATGGCGACGGCCTGCTTGCGCTTGCGAACTTTCCCTCCCGAGGACGAGCGGAGCGTGCCCCGCTTGTACTCGCGCATCACCTTCTTGATCTTGCGGCCGCCCTTCGCTCTGGGCCTGGCCATCACCGATCTCCACGGTCCCCCGACAGGCGCTCGAGCAGCGTGCGCAGGTCGTCGGCGTGCTCCTCTTCCTTCGCGAGAATCCCCTCCAGCATCCGCCGGGTGGTCGGATCGTCGTCGTTCAGGTACCGCACCATCTCGGCGTAGGACTCGATGGCGATGCGTTCCGCCACCAGGTCTTCCTTGATCATCTCGAGCAGTCCCTCACCGGGGACGTACTCGGAGTGGCTGCGGCCCAGCAGCCCTTCCGGATTGAAGTCGGGCTCGCCGCCGAGCTGGGTGATGCGCTCGGCGATCTGGTCCGCGTGCTGCTGCTCCTCGGCCGCGTGCTCGGCGAACTCGTCGGCCACCGCCTGGGCGTGGATCCCGGTGGCCATGTAGTGGTGCCGCCTGTACCGCAGCACGCACACGAGCTCCGTCGCGAGGGCCTCGTTCAGCAGCCGGGTGACGGTCTCCCGATCGGCCTTGTAGCCGGCGGTGATCGGGCCCTGCTCGATGTGCGCGCGGGCGCGGCGGCGGATCTCCTTGACGTCGCTCACGAACTCGCCGGCCATGTGCGCCTCCTCGCTCCGCGGGGTCATGGTCCCTACTTGCCGGCCTGCCGGACCGTCAGCTCGTTCTTGACCGACTTGACGCCGGGCACGTTGCGGGCCATCTCGGAGGCCTTGGCCGCCGCGACGATGCTCGGCACCTCGCCGGTGAGCGTCACCACCCCCGCGTCGATGCGCACGTCCACGCTCTTGAGCTGCGCGTCCCTCGACAGGCGCGTCTCCACCGCCTTCTCGATGTCCTCGTCCTTCGCGTCGACCATCTTGCGGTTGGCCGGGGCCACCACCTGGAGGTCGTTCTTCACCGATTGCACCCCCTCGATGCCCTTGACGATCTCGGTGGCCGCCGCCTTGGCCTCCGCCGAGTCGACCTTGCCGCGCAGATGCACGACGCCGCCCTTCATGGTGTCGACGCTGACCTGCGTGCCCTTCACGCGCTCGTCCGCGAAGAGGGCGATCTTGGTCTTCGAGGTGATCCAGGAATCGCTGACCGCGGTCTTGGCGTCCTGGGTCATGGTCCTGGCCTTGTCCTTGGCGTCTTCCATCTTGCTCTGCGCGCCCGCGGAGAGCGGAGCCGCCGCGAGCAGCGCGGTGAGAATCGTGGCCGTCGTGATCGTCTTGCCGTACCGCATGGTTGCTACCTCCTTGGAACGGGGTTAGGTGAGTTGACTGCGAGTTACTCGCTACTTCGCCACCGGCGCGTCGTCGGTTGGCCGCGGCGAGTCGGAGTCGGCGGGGCGCGACCGGCCCTCCTCGTCGAGCTGCACGGGTCGCCCCGCGCCCGCGTTGCGGTCACTGCGCTCCGCGTCCGGCTCCCCGCCGCCCTTCCGGGGACTGCGCGCGTCGCGATCCGGATCTTGAAGATCCTTCCGGCCGATGCGCGGCTCCTCGGTCGTCTTCGACTTTCGCGTCATGAGTGTTCTCCTGTGAGTTCCGTGCGTGCTCCGCTGGCGCGACGACGAGGAAGGGGAGCAAGCGATGTGCCACCGCGCAAAGGCGTGAAGAAGCACGCCGAGCGGCGGCCGCACCACGGGGCGCCGGCCCCGGCCGGTAAAGAGTGCCGCGTACTTTCTTCCGACGCGCGACGCGCGCGGGTCGCGGCGGTCTCGGTGGTGCGGAACGTGCATTTCCCGAGCGGTCGGGAGGACACGGCGATGAGCGAGCGGGACTCTTCGCGCTCGCCGAGCGCGAGAAGCGCGTGCTCGGTGGCGCCCGCGATCTTTCTCACCGCGCATGTCCTGGCCGCGGTCGCGGTCGTGGGCGCGCTCACGTATTTCCACGGGTCGGAGCTACCCGGTAGGTGTTACCGCCGGAAGCTTCTCTGTCTAATACGGGGCCCCGGAAATGGCCCCCGCACTCCCCCCGTCCGCGGACATTCCGTGCCCGGCGGACGGCCGCGCGTGGCTCCGGCTCGTCTACCCGCGCGCTTTCTCTACGCGATCCACACCGACTTGATATTCACGAACTCGCGGATGCCGTACTCGGAGAGCTCGCGCCCGTAGCCCGAGCGCTTGATGCCGCCGAAGGGCAGGCGGGGATCGGACTTCACGACCCCGTTGACGAAGACGGCCCCCGCCTCGATCTGCGCGGCGAGGCGCTCGGCGCGGGTCCGATCGCGCGTCCACAGCGCGGCGCCCAGGCCGTAGGGGGAGTCGTTGGCGAGCCGGATCGCGTCGGCCTCGTCCTTGGCGGTGATCACCGC
>DATHSW010000129.1:0-7431 GCA_035463855.1 Candidatus Deferrimicrobiaceae bacterium
CGGGTGACGAAGCCGCCCGCCGGCCCTGCCCCCCGGCGACAGGACCCGCCCGCCTCGCGCGAGCTTCCCGCTCGAAGACGTGAAGGACTAGCGAGCGACGTCGCGCGCGAGGGAGTCGATGCTGTCGGAGACGACGGCCACGAGCTCGTCCACCTCCGCGGGGGTGATGCAGAGGGGCGGGGCGAGGCGGAGGACGGTGCCGCGGGCGTAGATGATGGCGCCGCGGTCCCAGGCCTTGCGGTCGAGCTCGGCCACCTGCTTGGCGTCGAGCGGCTTGCCGGAGCCGTCGGGCTGCACGAAGTCCACGCAGACCATGAGACCGCGGCCACGGACCTCGCCCACGATCGGCTGCTTGCCCACCGCCCCGCGCAGGCTCTCGAGCAGCCGCGCGCCCATCGCCTCGGCGTTCGCTACCAGCCGGTCCTGCTCCATGATGCGCAGGTTGGCCAGCGCGGCCGCGCAGGCCACCGGATGGGCCGCGTAGGTGTTGGGATGGACGTTCTCCTGGGTGGTGGTGCCGGAGAAGACCTCCGCGAGCCGACCGCGCGCGATGCTCGCGGAGAGCGGAACGTAGCCCGAGGTGATGCCCTTGGCCACCGACATGAGATCGGGTACGACCTGATCGTGCTCGCACGCGAACCAGCGGCCGGTCCGACCGAACCCGGTGATGACCTCGTCGGCGATCATCAGCACGTCCAGCTCGTCACAGAGCGCGCGCACCGCCCGGAGCCAGCCGATCGGGGGCATGATGAACCCGCCGGAGGAGAGCACCGGCTCCATGATCACCGCCGACACCGTGTCCGCCCCCTCGCGCACGATGGCCTCCCGCATCTCGGCGATCCGGCGCGCGATCAGCTCGGCCTCGGTGCCGCCCGCGAGGTCGCGGAAGGGATGCGGCGGCTTCACCTTCGCGAAGCCGGGCACCTCGAGCGGCGCGTAGGCCTGGGAGAGGTGGGGCAGGCCGCAGACCGCGAACGTGCCCATGGTGGCGCCGTGGTAGCCGCCCTGCAGCGAGATCACCTTGTGCTTGCCGGGCTTGCCGGCGGCCAGCCAGTACTGCCGGGCGATCTGCATCGAGCGCTCGTTGGCCTCGGAGCCGCTCACCGCGAACATGGTGTAGCGGAGATCGCCGGGCGTGAGCGCCGCCAGCTTCGCGGCGAGCTCCGCGGCCGGGCGATTGGAGAACTGCCGGGTGGTCGGGTAGTAGGCCAGCCGCACCGTTTGCTCGGCGATGGCCTCCGCGATCTCGCGGCGCCCGTGGCCCACGTTGACGACCGCGAGCCCGGCGAAGCCGTCCAGCAGCTTCTTGCCCCGCTCGGTCCAGACCCAGACGCCTTCCGCCCGATCGATCACCAGCTCCTCGTCGGACAGGAACGGATGGTCCTGGGTCTTGTGCGTCCAGAGGTGGTTGATCATCTTCGCGTCGGTCGTCATGGCGGCGAGTCTCCCGGAAGAGGTGAGCGGCTGGTGTCGATGAGCCGAATCGTAGCAGAGCCCCGGGGGCCTTGTCCCGGGCCGGCCCGCGCCGGTGCTGATTTCAGTCAGCAGTCTGACACTTTCCGCCGGACTCGGCGAGGAACGGTCAACATATCCAATATCTTACCGGTGGCGCAGTCCTTGCTGCCCTTAGACCGGATGCCGCCGATGAGACCCCAGCGCGCCATGGTCACGCAGGACGACGCCGCGCTCCACGCCCGCCTGGAGTGGCTCGAGCGCGAGAACGCGCGGCTGCTCGAGGAGCAGCGGACGCGCCAGCAGGAGACCAAGGCATTGGCCGGCATCGGCCGCCTGCTCTCCGAGCGTCTCGATCCGGACGTGGTCGGCGAGCGCATCGCCGAGAGCCTTCGGTCGCTGCTGGGCGGCCGCTCCGCCGTCGTCTACCGCCTCGACCTCGACTGCGGCGCCCTGCTCGCCATGGCGGTCTCGCAGGAAGCCTTGGTGCCCACCGCGGGCTGGCGTGCGGTGCGCGATCTCGGATCGGGTGCGGTAGGCCTCGCGCTGCGCGAGCGGCGCACCATCACCAGCCCCGACGTCCTGGCCGACTCGCGGATCGAGATCGCGCCGGACCTGCGCGCCCACATCGACCAGGGGGTCGATCGAGCGCTCCTCGCGGTGCCGCTGCTCACCCAGGACCGGCTGATCGGCGTCCTCGCGGTGCGGAACACCACCGGCACCGTGTTCGACGCGCGCGCGGTCCAGCTCGCCGAGGCCCTGGCCGACCAGGCCGCGCTCACCCTCGAGCACGCCCGGCTCTTCGCGGAGGAGGAGCGGCGGCGGCGCGAGGCGGAGGTGCTGGCCGACCTCGCGCGCACGATCGGGGCCGCGCCCGAGCTCGCGACCGTCCTGCAGCGGGTCGCCGAGGCCGCGCAGGAGCTGTGCCGCAGCGACGGGGCGGTGATCGGCCTGCGCGTCCCCGAATCCGACGCGGTGCTGCTGCGCTACTGGACGGCCCCCTGGTACACGGACCTGACCCGCGTACGGGTCGAGCCCGGGAAGGGCCTGGGCGGACTCGTGCTCGTGGAGCGTCGGCCCGTGCGCACGGACGACTATCTGCGCGATCCCCGGATCAGCCGCGACTACCGCGAGCAGGTCGCCAGCCTCGGGATCACCGCCAAGATGGTGGTGCCGGTCCTCATCGAGGACCGCATCGAAGGCCTGCTCTACGTGGACAACCGCTCGGCCCGCCCGTTCACCGACCAGGACGAATCGGTCCTGGTGCGGCTGGCCGCGCAGGCCGCGATCGCCATCCGCAACGCCCAGATCCTCGCGGCCGAGCAGCTCGCCCGGGGCACCGCCGAGCGGCTGGTCCGGGCCCTCCGGGAGAGCCAGGAGCGCTTCCAGTTCGTGGCGCGCGCCACCAACGACGCGGTCTGGGACTGGGATCTGGTGAGCGAAGCGGTCTGGTGGAACGAGGGCGCACAGACCCTCTTCGGCTACCCGCCGCAGCAGATCGGCCCGGACCGGGCGTGGTGGTGCGAGATGATCCACCCCGAGGATCGCGAGCGGGTCGTCTCGGGCATCCACGCCGCCATCGATCGGGGGGCGGAGAGCTGGAGCGTGGAGTACCGCTGCCGGCGGGCCGACGACTCCTACGCCCACGTGTTCGACCGCGGGTACGTGCTGCGCGAGGGAGACGGGCGGGCCACCCGCATGATCGGCGCCATGATGGACGTGACCCAGCGCAAGCAGCTCGAGGACGAGCTGCGGCAGGCGCAGAAAATGGAGGCGGTGGGGCGCCTCGCCGGCGGCGTCGCGCACGACTTCAACAACCTGCTGACCGTCATCACGGGCCGGAGCGTCCTGCTGCTGGGGCGGCTCAAGCCCGACGACCCGCTCCGCCGCAGCGTCGAGCAGATCCAGAAGACGGCCGACCGCGCCGCCACCCTCACCCGCCAGCTGCTGGCCTTCAGCCGCAAGCAGGTGCTCCAACGCAAGAACCTCGATCTCAACAGCACGGTCGAGGAGATCAGCGCCATGCTGCGACGCCTGATCGGCGAGGACATCAACCTGCTGCTCACCCTCGGCCCGGACGCCGGCCGGGTCAACGCCGACCCGGGCCAGCTCGAGCAGGTGCTCATGAACCTCGCGGTCAACGCGCGCGACGCGATGCCGAGCGGCGGCACCCTCGGCGTCGAGACCGGCCGGGTCCAGCTCGCCGCGCCGCCGCCGGACCGCCCGGACGCGCTCCCCGCCGGGCCCTACGCGGTGCTGCGGGTGATGGACACCGGCGTGGGGATGGACGCGGCGATCCAGGCCCGCATCTTCGAACCGTTTTTTACCACCAAGGAGCCCGGCAAGGGCACCGGTCTCGGGCTCTCGCTGGTGCACGGGGTCGTGCGCCAGCACGGCGGCGAGATCCGGGTGCGCAGCGTGGTGGGCGGCGGCACCACGTTCGAGATCTACCTGCCCCAGATCGAAACGGGGCCGGACGCGGGCGGGCCCGCCGAGGCCGCGGTCCGGCCCGCGACCGGCAGCGAGACCATCCTCCTGGCCGAAGACGAGGACGACGTGCGCGCGCTCGCCCGCGAGGTACTGGAGCGGCAGGGCTACACCGTGCTCGAAGCCGCCGACGGGGCCGAGGCCCTCCAGGTCTACGAGAAGGAGGGCGAGCGGATCGACCTGATCCTCACCGACGTCGTGATGCCGCGCATGAGCGGCCGAGAGCTGGTGGACCGGGTGCGCGCCACGAAGTCCACGATGCCCGTTCTCTACATGTCCGGTTACACCGAGGACGCCATCCTGCGCCACGGCGTGCGCGACGCGAGCATGCTGCTCCTGGGGAAGCCGTTCACTCCGGGCGACCTGGTCGGCAAGATCCGCGAAGTCCTCGACCGCCCCCGCTAGCTCAGCCGCCGCGCACGAGCGGCTCGCCCACCAGCGCCCAGTAGGGCACCGCCACCGCCAGCACCACCAGGGCGGCGAGCGCGGTCATCAGGAGCGCGAAGCCGAAGATCTCCCCCGCGGTGAGATGCCCGCGCTCGTAGACCACCAGCGACGAGGCGCTCTGGGCCGGATAGTAGAGCACCGCGTCGCCCGCGATCGTGACGATGAGCCCGCACAGGATGGGGTTCAGGCCGGCGGTGGTGCCCACCGACATCGCCACCGGGATCGTGGTGGCGAGGAAGCCGGTGATGTTCGGGATGAGCAGCCGCACCACCGAGGAGGCCGCGAGCAGCACGCCCACCACCATCCAGGGCGACTCCCCCACCGCGTGGGCGGTCCCCACCACGCCGCCCGCGAGCCAGTCGCTCGCGCCCGAGCGGGAGAGCGCCTGGGCCAGCGAGAGCGAGGCGGCGATGACGAAGAAGTTCGCCCAGCCCACCTCCTGCTCGAACTGCCGCCAGGTGAGCACGCCCAGGCCCGGCATCAGGAAGCACACCCACGCCAGCAGCGCGGGCAGGGTGGGATGCCAGTGGTGCACGGAGTCGGTGAGCCAGAGCAGCCCCGCCCCCGCGGTGATCAGCGCGGTCCGCCACTCCACTCCGGAGAGCGGCCGCCGCTCGGGCCGCGGCGGCACCTGCACCTCCGCGCGGAAGCCGTGGCGAAAGCGCAGGTAGATGGCGGCCGCGGCCAGCGTGATCAGCGCGAGATACGGCACGCTCATGAGCACGAGCCAGCGCGTCCACGACATCGTGCCGATGAGGCCGGCGGCCACGATGGGCGTGATGCCGCCGGTCAGCAGGATGGTGGACGAGAGCCGGTTCACCGAGTTCAGCACCAGCATGATGGCGCGGGCGAGCGGCGCGCCGGGGGGCACGCGGCCGAGCGCGAAGGCCTGGTCGTAGACGTGCACGAGAATGCCGGTGCGGGTGGTGGCCGACGGCAGCAGCAGGGTGAGCGCCGGCAGCGCGAGCAGCAGGTGTACGTAGAGCGCGCCGGCCCGGCCCCGCCCGCGCGCGAGCAGCAGGTGGGCCACCCGCTCGGCGAGGCCGCTGCGCGCCACCGCCACCCCCAGCGTCAGCACGCCGATCAGGAAGTACGCGATGGGGTCCGCGAAGCCGGCGAGCCCCTCGCGGATGCCCGGGACCGCGCGCGTGAAGACCAGCGCCAGGATCGCGACGACGCCGGTGACGCCGGGCGGGAGGGTCTCGAAGCCCCAGAGCCCGATCGCGAGCACGATCACCGCGAGGACGCGCTGGCCCTCGAAACTCAGGCCGTCGGGCGTGGGCGCCGCCAGCACCGCCAGGCTTCCGAGCAACGGGACCAGCCACAGGAAGCCGGGCAGTGGGCGGCGCACCCGCCGAGGATACTACCAGCGGCCGCGGCGGTAGTAGCGCGGCGCGGGCCAGGCGTACGGGTAAGTCGGGTAGGCGGGGTAGATGTAGGTGACGCGCGGCCGCGGAGGCGGCGGCGCGTACGCGTAGGGCGCGAGCGGCACGATGGCGCAGCCGGCCAGCAGCACCGCGACGAGTGGGATCCAGAGCAGTCGCATGACCATGTCCTCCTCGTCCGATCAGACGAGGGAGGCGGCCGCGAATATTCCGGCGAAGGCGTGTAAACGCGGGGCGAGACGGTGGCGTCTACTACGGTCGGCTAGCCGGGCTGCTCGCCCAGGACGATCACACCGGCCGCGGCCAGCCGATCGATCTCCTCGCGCGCAAGCCCGAGCTCGCCGAGCACCTCGGCGGTGTGCTGGCCGAGGAGCGGCGCGGGCCGAGCGATGCGGGGCGGCGTGCCGGACGCGCGGCCGGGGAACGTCAGCATCTTCACCTTGCCCGCGCCGGGCTGCTCCACCTCGGCCACGAGCCCCAGATGGCGCACCTGCGGATCCTCGAAGACCTCGTGGAACTCGTAGATCGGCCCCGCCGCGATACCGCCCGCCTCGAGACGCGCCACCCAGTCGGTGGCCGAGGCCGTCCCGAAGATCGCCTCGACGCGCGCCTTGAAGGCGGCGTGGTTCTCCAGGCGCGCCGGATTGGTGGCGAAGCGCGGGTCGGTCTCCATGGCGGGATCGCCGAGCGCCTGGCAGAAGCGGCCCCACTGATCCGGGTTCATCAGCACCACGTTGACGAAGCCGTCCTTGGCCTGGAAGGCCTCCGCCGGCGAGAGATTCAGGTTGCGGTTGCCCGCGCGCTTGGGCCGCTCGCCGGTGTCGAAGTAGATCGCGACCGGGTCCGGCAGCAGGCCGAGGCTGGCCGAGACGAGGCTCACGTCCACCTGCTGGCCTTCTCCGGTCCGGAAGCGATGCACCAGCGCGGCGTTGATCATGCCGAAGGTCATGTAGGACGCGGCCACGTCGGACACCGAGCCGCCCACCCGCGTCGGCGGATCGCCGGGCATGCCGGTGAGCGCCATGAGCCCGCTCATGCCCTGCGCGATCGTGTTGTAGCCCGGCTTGCGCGCGAGCGGGCCGGTCTGCCCGAAGCCGGTGACCGACGCGTAGACCACCGCGGGATTCGCCGCGCGCACCGCCGCGTAGCCCAGGCCGAGCTTCTCGGCCACGCCGGGCAGGAAGTTCTCGATGACCACGTCCGCCCGACGCGCCAGGTCGAAGGCGAGCCGGGCGCCCTCGGGCGTCTGAAGATCCACCGCGATCCCGCGCTTGTTGCGGTTCACCGCGGCGAAGGAGGCGCTCATCCGCCCGTTGCCGCGGAGCGCGCGCAGGTCGTCGCCCCGGCCGGGGCGCTCCAGCTTGACCACGTCGGCCCCCAGGTCGCCCAGCAGGGCCGCGCAGTAGGGGCCGGCGATGACGCGGGAGAGGTCGAGGACGCGGATGCCCTGGAGCATGGCGGTCCCGGCATTGTGCCGCGGACGGCGGGACCGAGTCACGGCGCCCGGGCGGCGCCTCAAGCCTTGACGTGGGCCCCGCCGGTGGCTAGGCTCTCTCCACACGCGAGCCGCAAGCCCGGTACCGGCAAAAGGGGGCGTCATGCGCTACCAACGGATCTCCGCCGACTGCCACATCGACCTGCCCTGGATCCCGCGCGATCT
>DATHSW010000130.1:0-10781 GCA_035463855.1 Candidatus Deferrimicrobiaceae bacterium
GCGAGTATTCGACCGCCGAGGACGGGCGCTGGTTCGAGATCACGCATCGGGTGCAGAAGCGCACCTCGGCGGGCAGGCCGAACTTGGTCTCGAGGACGGCGGATGGGTCCGGGGTCGGCATGGGCCGGGGATCCTCGCTAGAGCCGGTTGACGAAGGCGTCGAGGATGGAGAGGCCGACCTCGCCGCTCTTCTCGGGATGGAACTGGCATCCGGCGATCGGGCCCGCCGCGAGGGCGGCGCAGGCGGGCGCGCCCGCGAACGCGATTTCCGCCAGTCGGTGGCGCGGCTCGCTCGGCTGGGCCGCGTAGGAGTGCACGAAGTAGGCGAAGTCCCCGGGCTTCACCGCCGCGAAGATGGTGTCGGCCCAGTCGGCACCGCCCGGCGCGGGCTCCAGCCGGCACCAGCCGACGTTCGGGATCTTGTCCCGGCTCCCGGCCGGCGGCGTCGGCAGCCGCTCCACGGAGCCCGGAAGCAGCGCGAGGCCGGGGTGGTGGCCGAACTCGGTGGACGCCTCCAGCAGGAGCTGCATCCCCAGGCACACCCCGAGGAGGGGACGGCCCGTGGCCGCGAACTCCCGGATCGCGCCGTCGAGGCCCCGCGCCCGCAGGCCGTCCATGGCGTCGCCGAACGCGCCGACGCCGGGCAGGATGAGCCGCTCCGCGCCGCGCACCTCGGCCGGCTCGGAGGACAGGCGCGGCGCGCCGCCCACCTTGGCCACCGCCTGCCGCACGCTGAAGAGGTTCCCGCGGCCGTAGTCCACGACGATCACCGACCGGGGGCCGCTCATGCTCATGCCGAGGTCCGGACGGGCACGTCCGCCTGGGCGAGGCGGGCCTTGATCGCCCCGATGCTGTGCTTGCCGTAGTGGAGCACGGACGCCACCGCCACCGCGTCCAGCCCCGCCCCGGTGACGGCCTCGTGGACGTGGTCGGGCGTGCCGACGCCGCCGCAGCCGATCACCGGCACGTCCACCAGCCGGGTGACCCGGCCGAGCAGCTCGAGGTCCATGCCCTTCTGCGTGCCCTCGCGGTCCACCGAGGTCACGAGCACCTCGCCGGCCCCCAGGGCCACCGCGCGCTGGATCCACTCGAGCGCGTCGAGTCCCGTGCGCTCGCGCCCGTTGTCGGTGTAGGCCTCCCAGCGCGCGGGGCCGATCTGCTTGGCCTGGACGGAGACGACCATGCACTGGCGGCCGAAGGCCTGAGCGACCTCGCGGATCAGCTCGGGGCGGGCCACCGCCGCGGTGTTGATGGCCACCTTGTCCGCGCCGCTGCGCAGGGCGTCCCGCACGTCGGCGAGGCTCCGCAGGCCTCCCGCCACCGTCATCGGCACGAACACGGCCTCCGCGGTCCGGCGCACGACCTCGAGGATGTTGTTGCGGCCGTAGAGGCTCGCCACGATGTCCACGTAGAGGATCTCGTCGGCGCCCTCCGCGTAGTAACGCTGGGCGAACGCCCCGGGGTCGCCGAGGACGCGCAGGCCCTCCAGGTGGATCCCCTTGACGAGGTTGGGGCCCTTGACGTCGAGGCGGGCGATGATCCGGATGGCGGGCACGTCAGTCCACGGCCACCCAGCGGCCGGTCGCGCTCGAGCGCGCGCAGGCGTCGATGACGCGCTGGACCTGGTAGCCTTCCCCGAGATCCACGACCGGCTTCTCCCCGCGCTCGATGCAGCGGAAGAAGTGGTCGATCTCGTCCACGTACATCTGCTCGTAGCTCGGCTCGAGCGTGAAGACCTCCCACTTCCGGGCGGCGTGGTCCCACGCGCGGACCGTGTGGTCGTGGAAGTCCACGAGCACGGTGCCTTCCGTCCCGATCAGGTCCACTTGGCTGCGGCTCGAGCGGTCCACCATGTCGAGATGGATGGAGCCGGCCGCCCGGTCGCCGAATCGGGCGATCACCTCGCAGACGTCGTCGGTCTCCACCTCGAGATCGCTGAAGGTGCCGACGACGGCGGACACCCCCGTGATGGGCCCGCAGAGCCACTGCATCCAGTCGAAGGCGTGGCACTCGTCGAGCAGCACGCCGCCGCCCTGATCCTTCTTCGCCATGTAGAACGACCGGTAGTCCTCCCAGGGATGCCAGTCCGGCAGGTAGGCGCCGGTGAAGCTCCGCGCGGTCACCAGGCGGCCGATCCGACCGCCGTCGAGCAGCGCGCGGGCCTTCCGCAGCGGCTTGAAGAAGCGCATGCAGAAGCCGGTCATGCCGACCAGCCCGCGTTGCTGGAGCGCGTCCACCAGCTCGGGCACCCCGTCCGGGGTGTGGGACACCGGCTTCTCCATGAAGATGTGCATGCCCCGGCGGACCAGGGCCAGCGCGGTCGGGACGTGATACGCGGTGGGCACGCAGACGAACCCGGTCTGGTACGGCCCCGCCGCGAGCGCCTCGTCGAGGCTCGTGTGTATCTTGACGCCGGGATGCTTCGCCGCGATCTCGACCCGGCGATCCTCGCGTGTCTCGACCACGGCGGCCGAGCGGCCCGTCGCCAGCAGGTTGCGGAGGTGGCGCTTGCCGATGGAGCCGCCACCAACGATGAGAGCGGTGATCATGACGAAAGCATCTCCTCGGTGATCGGGGTGTGATGGGGGATGGCCCGCGCGGTCCGCCGGCCCACCACGGTGGGCAGCGCCGCGGGCGACAGCCCGGTTCCCGGGCGGAGCACGTCCAGGTCCTCGCGGGTCAGGACGGCGCCGGCGGGCAGATCGCGCGCCGCGACCAGGCTCTTGCGGGCGACGTCGCGCACCGGCAGCTCGCTGGGGGCCGGCCGCTTGATCCCGTCGCCCAGCGCGGCCTCGACGTCGCGGATGGCCGCCACCAGCGCCCGCAGCTCGTCCGGCAGGAGCGAGGCCTGATGGTCCGGGCCGGGCAGGCTCCGGTCCAGGGTGAAGTGCTTCTCGATGTAGGCGGCGCCGCGCGCGACGGCCGCGATCGCCACCGTGAGGCCGGTGGAGTGGTCGGAGAGGCCCACCGGGGTTCCGAAGGCCCGCGCGAGGGTGTCCATCGCCCGCAGGTTGGTGAGCGCGGGATCGGCCGGGTAGTTGCTCACGCATTGCAGCACGACGAGGTCGTCGGCTCCGGCGGCGCGGAGGGTGGCCACCGCCGCCGACACCTCGGCCATGTCGGCCATGCCGGTGGAGAGCACCACCGGCAGCCCGAGCGCGCCCACCACCTCGAGCATCGGCAGGTTGGTGACGTCGCCGGAGGAGATCTTCAGACGCCGGACCCCGAGCCGCTTCAAGAACCGCGCGCTCTCGGGGTCGAACGGGGTCGACATGAACTCGATGCCGGCCTCCGCGCAATAGGAGAACAGCATCTCGTGATCGGCGGCGGAGAGCTCGAGCCGGGCCAGCATCTCGTACTGGCTCTGCTCGTTCCCGGTCGCGCGCCGCTGGTAGTCGGCCTTGGCCGCGCCCCGCGTGAGCAGGCGATCCACGTTGAAGGTCTGGAACTTGATCGCGTCCGCCCCCGCGGCGACCGCCACGTCCACCAGGGCGCGCGCGAGTGCGGGATCTCCGTTGTGATTGACGCCGGCCTCGGCGATGACGAATGTCCGGGAAATCACTTGACGCATCTTACACCAACGTGTTCAACTTGTGAACATCCTCCATGCAGCGCCAGCACGAGCGGAACCTCGAGATCCTGACCGCCATCGGCGAGGGGGCGCCGGTCACCCAGCGGGCCCTCGCCGCCCAGCTCGGAGTGGCCCTGGGCCTGGCCAATCTCTGCCTCAAGCGCCTGGC
This sequence comes from Candidatus Deferrimicrobiaceae bacterium, assembly GCA_035463855.1. Lineage (GTDB taxonomy): Bacteria > Methylomirabilota > Methylomirabilia > Rokubacteriales > CSP1-6 > CAMLFJ01. The sequence continues at coordinate 3,741 of DATHSW010000130.1, forward strand.
GAGCAAGGGGCTCATCAAGGTGATGGAGTTCCCGGCCAAGCCGGCCGCGCGCAAGCGGCTACGGTACGTGCTGACCCCGAAGGGGGCCGCCGAGAAGACCCGCCTCTCCTACGAGTACATGGCGTACTCCCTGCGGCTGTTCCGGCGTACCCGTGGCAATCTCCGGGAGACCATGGCGCGTCTGCACGCCGCCGGCATGAAGCGCTTCGCCCTCTGTGGGGTCGGGGAGGCCGCGGAGCTGGCCTATCTGACGCTGCGCGAGTTCGGGCTCGAGCCGGTCGGGGTCTTCGATCACGAGGCCGGCGGGCAGTTCCTGGGTTTCACGGTGCGGCCGCTGGAAGAACTGGCCGGGGAGGACGTCGACGGCGTGATCGTGGCCACGTTCGACCGGCCCGAGCGGCGCGTCGCCGACCTGGGCCAGCTGGGCGTGCCCGTCGGCAAGTGTCTCACCCTGCGCCGCCTGACCGATCCGGTGGCGCGGACCGAAGGGACGGGACGGTGAAGAACCCTCACCGCATCCGTCCGAGCGCTTGGCCGGCCGCCTGCTGATCCTGGGGGCGGGCGGCCACGGCCGCGCGGTGGCCGACCTCGCCCGGGCCTGCGGGTTCACGGTGGCCGGCTTCACCGACCGTTCCTCGTTCGCGGGTGGGCCCGGCAACCCGGTGCTCGGCACCGACGCGGAGCTGGCCGCCCTCATCCGCCCGCAGCAGATCGACGGCGGCGTGGTCGGCGTCGGCAACACCGCCCTGGCGCGCCGCGCCCAGCTCTACGGCGTGCTGGTGGCGGCCGGCGTGCCCCAGCCGGCCCTGGTCCATCCGCGCGCGGTTGTGTCGCCCTCGGCCGAGGTCGGCGCGGGCTCCGTGGTCTTCGCGGGCGACGTGCTCGGCAGCGGGGTGCGCATCGGGGTGAACGCGGTGCTCTACAGCGGGGTCGTGGTGGAGCACGAGTGTGTGATCGGCGATCACGCCTATCTCTCGCCCGGCGTGGTGCTCTCGGGTCAGGTGACGGTGGAGGCGGGCGCGTTCCTCGGCGCGGGCGCGGTGGTGCTGCCGGGCCTGCGCATCGGGGCGGGGGCGGTGGTGGCGGCGGGCGCGGTGGTGACCGCGGACGTCCCGGCGGGTCAGACCGTCATGGGCGTGCCGGCCCGCGCAGCCCGCTCCGAAGGAACCGGATGAAGTCCCCCGGCGAGAGCAGGGCCCCCGCGTAGCGCAGGTTGTCGGCGGTGCCCGGGTGCCGCCGTCTCAGGTACCCGAGATAGACGGCGAGGGCCGCGGCGGCCGCCGGGATCGCGGTCGCCCACCCGCCGACCACCCCGAGCCGGCCGAGGGCCGCGTGCGCCCCGTGGAAGACCGCCAGCAGCAGCGCGAAGCCGCCGAGGTACGTGCCCACGTGGCGGTACAGCGCGACGCCGGCCAGCTCCCGCGTCCAGCGCACGTAGACCCAGCACGGGAACAGGATCAGGAACAGGCGCGCGGCCGCCGCGCCCGGCTCGCCGGGCCACAGGCCGACGAGCCCGTCGATCACCGGCCGGGGAGGCACCAGCAGCACGAGCACGAGCGAATAGGCGACCGCCCGCAGGAGGTTGACCGGGACGAAGCGCGCGGCGCGATCGAGCGCCAGCACGACATAGGTGTACGGGTTGACGACGTTGGCGACGAGCGCGGCGAGCACCAGGATGCGGAGGGCCAGCGCGGCGGGGCGGAAGGCGTCGCCGTAGAGCAGCGCGATGACCGGCTCGGCGAAGGCCCAGAGCAGGAACGCGAGCGGCACGGTCAGGAACAGGAGCTTGTCGAGCGCGTGGTAGAAGAAGTCGCGCGCCTCGCGATCCCTCGCCTCGTCGCGGCGCGCGTAGAGGCTCGAGAGGCGCGTGAACAGAAAGGTGATCGGCGCCGCGATCACCGAGGCGAGCGCTTCCCAGAGCGCCCGGGCCACCTGGTAGTAGCCGGCCGCGGTCAGGCCGGCCCAGTGGCCGACCAGCACGCGGTCGATGGAGTCCTGGAACAGGGCGAGCGGGGTGGTGATCGTGAAGGGCCGCGCGTAGCTCCAGTAGCCGGCCAGCGTCTGCCAGGTCGGCACCCGCGGGACGACCTGGTAGCGGCCCGCCAGCACGATCGCGGCGCCCACGCCGCCCACGAGGCCCTCGACCACGAACGTGGCGGCCACCCACGTGATGCGGGGCGCCCAGGCGAGGACGACCAGGGTCGCGGTGAGCCGGGCCAGCCGCGAGGCGACCAGGAGAAGCGAGTGAGGCACCACCCACTCACGGACGACGAAGACCTTGAGGAAGGAATCGGCGAGGTTGCCCGCGACCTGCGCGGCCAGCAGCCACACGAAGACGGTGGCGAGCTCCGGATCGCGGAAGAGCCCGGTCGCGCGCCACCCGGCGAGCAGCCCGGTCACGAGGAGCGTGTGCAGGGCGAGCTGGACGCCCAGCATGGTGCCGAGACAGCGTCCCGGGTCCTGTCCCTCGGAGAGGCGCTTGAGATGCGCCTGGGCGAAGCCCGGCAGCAGCGCGGCCATCAGCAGGCCGACGAGGCCGGTGCTGAAGCCGATGGACCCGAGCGCGGTCGGCCCCAGCACGCGCCCGATGAGCACCGACACCACCATGCCGATGGCGCTGCCGCCCCAGGCGCCGGCCAGCATGAGGAGGGACTTCCGGCCCAGATCCTGCGGCGGCATCGCGACCGATTCTAACTCACGGACCGCGTTTCTCTTGACTCGCCGGCCCGCCGGTCCGTAGGCTCGGGCGGTGAGCGCCGGGCTCCGCGTTACGCCGTCGACCGCACGCTTCGGGGTCGCGCTCGCCCTGATCGCCGCCGTCTTCCTCGCCCAGTCGCTCTACCTGGCCCGGGTGCTCGTGCCGCACCACGACGAATCCGCCGCGCTCTTCGCCGGCTCCCTCATCGTGAGCGGGCGCCTGAGCCTCTACGACGACGCGATGCCCGGCAGCCGCGCGCCCGCGCCCGCCTACATCTTCGGGGCCACGCAGGTGCTCTGGGGCCGGAGCCTGATGGCGGCGCGCCTGCTGGGCGTCGCCTTCGGCGTGATGCTGGTGATCCTCACGGGCCTGCTCGGCCGGGAGGTCGGGGGAGACCTGGCCGGACTCCTCGCCGCCGCGCTGCTCACCGCCCAGGGCGCGCTGGCCGGGTACTACGCGCTCGGCGACTACCACGCGCTCGTGCCGATGACGATGATGGCCGGGCTGCTCGTGTGGCTGTCCACCGCGGGCCCCGCCGGCAACGTCGCCGGCGCCGCCATCCTGGGCGCGCTCTTCTTCCTGCGCACCCACGTCTGGACCCTGCCCCCGGTGATGTTCGTGCTGGCGGTCCGGCGGGCGCGAGGGTGGACGGAGCGCGCCCTGATCGCCGCGGTCATGATCGGGCCGCCGCTGGTCTTCTTCCTCTGGGACGTCCGTCACCTCAAGCTGCTGGCCTCGCTGCCGCTGGTGGGCGGGCTGGTCCGGCCGCTCGGCTATGTCCCCTTCATCCTCCTCGACGAGCGGCCGTACCGGGACCTGGCCTATCAGCTCTGGATCCTGGTGCGGCTGGCGCGTCGGTACGAGTTCCTCCTGCTCGTCACCGCCGTCATCGTCCTCCTGGCCCTCGCGCGGTGGCTCCGCTCGGGCACGCCGGCTCCGTACTTCACGAATCGCCGCGTCAATCTGCTGGCCGGGCTCTTCCTCTACATGCTCGCCTGCCTGTTCGTCGCCTTCCGGATCAACTTCAAGTGGATCGGGGTCTACTTCGCCTCGCTGGCCCCGCTGCTCGCGGTCGTGGTCGGCTACCTCGCAAGCCGGCTGCTGGCGGACCCCGCGCTGAGCCGGCGGGGCCGTGCCGCGCTCGCGGTCTTCCTGGCCGCGGTGCTCCTGCTGCCGATCTGGTTCAACCGCAACCCCTTGATGCCCGAGGGCGCCCTGCGCCGCGCCGATCCGGTGGGGGCGGTGCGGGTGGCGGGGGAGCATCTGGCCCGCCTGGTGCCGAAGGAAGCGCGCGTCTTCTTCTTCGGGCCGGTGGACGTGTTCTACTTCTCGGGTCTCCCCCCGACGTACGTGCAGCAGATCACCAACTACGACACGCTGGCCGTGAACGACCAGGACAACCGGGTGACGCTCCGCAGCGGCTACTACGGCATGCCCCAGGTCGAGCAGTGGCTGGGGAGCGAGGTCGACTACGCGGTGGTCTCGCCCGAGGGCCTCTCGACGTTCGCCGAGGGCTTCCACAATCACCCGGAGATCAACCGGCCCCGGGTCGCGCGGATCCGCGAGCTCCTGACCCAGCACTTCGTCAAGATCGGCACGGTGGGGGAATACCCCTACTACGCCTACGACGTCTACCGCCGGCAGAGCCGACCGGCGGTCGGGGTGGGCGTCGGGCGCTGACGGACCCGCGGGCCGCCTATCCATCGCGGGCTTAAAAGCCCCCTGGGGTAGAATCGCAACATGCCTCTGACCCGTGGGGAAGCGGGCGCGTGAGGACTGTCGTCACGGGCGGTGCCGGTTTCATCGGCAGCCATCTGGTGGACCGTCTCCTCGCGGACGGCCATTCGGTGCGCGTGCTCGACAACTTCTCCACCGGACGGCCGGACAACCTGGCCCACCTCGCGCGCGAGCCGCGGCTCTCGCTGGAGCGCGTGGACGTGGCCGAGCCCGGCGCGCTCGGCGATCTGCTCGCCGGCGCCGACTGGGTCTTCCACCTGGCCGCGCTGGCCGACATCGTCCCTTCGATGGAGCGGCCGCTCGACTATCACCGCGCCAACGTGGACGGCACGGTGGCGCTGCTCGAGGCGGCGCGGGCGTCCGGCGTCCGGCGCTTTCTCTACGCCGCCTCGTCGTCCTGCTACGGGATCCCCGACCTCTACCCGACGCCGGAGACCGCGCCGGCGCGACCCCAGTACCCGTACGCGCTCACCAAGTACCTGGGCGAGCAGTGTGTGCTCCACTGGGGGCAGGTCTACCGGATGCCGGTGGTCTCGCTCCGGCTCTTCAACGTCTACGGGCCCCGCTCCCGCACCTCCGGCACCTACGGGGCCGTCTTCGGCGTCTTCCTCGCCCAGAAGCTCAACGGGCATCCCTTCACGGTGGTGGGCGACGGCACGCAGTCGCGCGACTTCACGTTCGTCTCCGACGTGGCCGACGCCTTCGTGACCGCCGCCCAGTCCCAGGTCGCGGGCGAGGTCTTCAACGTGGGCACCGGGACCCCGGTGCCCGTGAACCGGCTGGTCGAGCTGCTGGGCGGGGACGTCACCCACGTGCCCAAGCGCCCGGGCGAGCCGGACCGCACCCACGCCGACATCGCGAAGATCCAGAGCCGGCTCGGCTGGCGCCCCAAGGTCTCGATCGAGGAAGGCGTGGGGATCCTGCTCGACAACATCGAGTACTGGCGTCAGGCTCCCGTGTGGACGCCCGAGTCCATCGAGACCGCGACCCGCGCCTGGTTCCGTTACCTGGGAAAGGAGTGAGGCGATGTCCCCTCGCACTTTCGAGGAGAAGATCAAGACGCTGGCCGAGCTGGCCGAGCTCTGCGCGACGATGCGGGCCGAGGGCAAGCGCATCGTCCAGTGCCACGGCGTCTTCGACCTCATGCATCCCGGCCACGTGCGTCACTTCGAGTCCGCGCGCGCCCAGGGCGACGTGCTGGTGGTGACCGTCACCCCGGACCGGTTCGTGAACAAGGGGCCCGGCCGCCCGGTCTTCAACCAGCGGCTGCGGGCCGAGTCGGTGGCCGCGCTCGGCAGCGTCGCCTACGCCGCGGTCACCGAGTCCCCGTCGGCCGAGGAGGTGATCCGCCTGCTGCGCCCCGCGGTCTACGTCAAGGGGAGCGACTACGCGGACGCGAAGGACGACCTCACCGGCAAGATCGCCGACGAGCGGCGCGCGGTGGAGGAGGGCGGCGGGCGGGTCCACTTCACCACCGAGATCACCTTCAGCTCGAGCAGCCTGCTCAACCTGCACTTCGACGTCTACCCGGAAGAGGCTCAGGAGTTCCTGCGCGAGTTTCGCCAGCGCCATTCCGGGGACGAGGTGATCGGCCTCCTCCGGGATCTCCAGCGCCTCAAGGTCCTGGTGATCGGCGAGACCATCATCGACGAGTACCACTACGTGCAGTCGATGCAGAAGTCGCCCAAGGAGCTGCTCGTCACCACCCGCTACATGCGGGAGGAGCGCTTTGCGGGCGGCATCCTGGCCTGCGCCAACCACGCGGCGGGCTTCTGCGGCCAGGTGGACGTGGTGACGGTGCTGGGGGCGACCGACTCCCACGAGAAGTTCATTCGCGGCCACCTCAAGCCCAACGTCACCCCGACCTTCTTCTACCGCGGGGACACCGGCACCATCGTCAAGCGGCGCTACGTTGAGCAGGCCTTCCTCAACAAGATGTTCGAGGTCTCGTTCCTGGACGACGGGGATCTCCCGCTGCCCGTGTCGCGCCAGGTGGAGCGGCACCTGGCCGCGGTGCTGCCCGACTACGACGTGGTGATCGTGGCCGACTACGGCCACGGGTTCCTGAACCGCGACCTGATCCGGGTGCTGACGGGCGAGTCGCGCTTCCTGGCTGTCAACGTGCAGACCAACAGCGCCAACCTCGGCTACAACCTGATCACCAAGTATCCACGCGCCGACTACGTCTGCATCGACGAGCCCGAGGTGCGGCTGGCCGCCCACGACCGCCGCGCCAACCTCGAGGAGATCATCGGCCGGCTCGCCAAGGACCTCTCCTGCCGCCGGGTGTCCATCACGCGGGGGCACAAGGGGTGCATCAGCTACGCGGAGCCCGAGGGCTACTTCCAGGTGCCGGTGCTGTCCCGCGAGATCGTGGACCGCATCGGCGCGGGCGACGCCTACCTGTCGGTGACCGCGCCGTGCGTGGTCGCGGGCTACCACCCCGAGGTGGTGGGCTTCATCGGCAACGCGGTGGGCGCGCTGGCGGTGCGGATCGTCGGCAACCGGACCCCGGTGGAGCCGGTGCCGCTCTTCAAGTTCATCACCGCCCTGATGCAATGATCCCGAAGTTCTTCGTCGAGCTGGGGGAGATGCTGGGGCGCGTC
>DATHSW010000131.1:0-4521 GCA_035463855.1 Candidatus Deferrimicrobiaceae bacterium
TGCTCCTGGAAGAGGGGCACCCCCAGCGTGCGCTCCAGGATGGGCTCGAGCGCCGGATGCGGCACCGTGACCGGCTCGCGCCCCGCGCGGCGGCGCAGGTAGGGGTGCACCATGTCGCCCACGATGGGGCCGGGGCGGATGATGGCCACCTGCACCACCAGGTCGTAGAAACGCTCGGGGCGCAGCCGCGGCAGCGTCGCCATCTGGGCGCGGCTCTCCACCTGGAAGACGCCGATGGTGTCCGCCTCCTGGAGCATTCGATACACTTTGGGATCCTGGGGCAGATGGGCCAGGTCCACCGCACCCCCGCGGCGCCGGATCATCTCGAGCGCGTCCTGGAGCAGCGACATCATGCCGAGCCCGAGGAGATCCACCTTGACGATGCCGAGCGCGGCGCAGTCGTCCTTGTCCCACTGCACCACGCTGCGCCCGGGCATGGTCGCGGGCTCGAGCGGCACCACCCCGTCGAGCCGGCCCTGGGCGATCACCATGCCGCCCGAGTGCTGCCCCAGGTGCCGGGGCAGATCCTGGATGGCGCTCCAGAGCCGGGCGAAGTGCTGGATGCGCGGCTCGGCGGGATCGCAGCCGGCCTCGCCCAGGTGCGCGAGCAGGCTGTCGCCCGGATCCGTGTACTCCCAGTTGCTCACGAGCTGGGAGAGCCGCTCGATCGTGTCGGCGGGCAGCCCCAGGGTCTTGCCGACCTCCCGGGCCGCGCTGCGGCCGCGATAGGTGATCACGTTGGCGGTCATGGCCGCGCCCAGCCGCCCGTAGCGCTCGTAGACGTACTGGATCACCCGCTCGCGGCGGTCGCCGCTCGGCAGGTCGAGGTCGATGTCGGGCCACTCGCCGCGCTCCTCGGAGAGGAAGCGCTCGAAGAGCAGCTCCATGCCCACCGGGTCCACCGCGGTGAGGCCGAGCGCGTAGCACACCGCGCTGTTGGCCGCGGAGCCGCGCCCCTGCACCAGCACGTCGTGGGCCCGGCAGTACTGGACCAGGTCCCAGACGATGAGGAAGTAGCCCGCCAGGTCGAGCCGGCCGATCAGGGCCAGCTCGTGCTCGATCTGCCGCCGCGCCTTCTCGGCGAGCGGGCCCGCGCCGTACCGGTCACGCGCCCCCGCGTGGGCCAGCGCGCGCAGGAAGCCGAGCGGCGTCTCGCCGCGGGGCAGCGGGTACTCGGGGAAGCGGTAGCCCAGGTCCTTCAAGGTGAAGCCGAGACGCAGCGCCAGCTCGCCGGTATTGGCCACCGCCTCGGGGCAGTCGGCGAAGAGCCGCTCCATCACCCGGCCGCTCTTCATGAAGTGCTCGCTGTTGCGCGCGAGCAGCCGGCCCGCCGCCTCGAGGGTGGTGTGCTCGCGGATGCACGTGAGCACGTCGAGCAGCGGGCGATCCCCGCGCGCGAGCAGCCTGGGCTCGTTGGTGGCGAGCGGGGCCAGGCGCAGCCGTGCCGCCTCCGCGCGCAGCCACTCGTTGCGCGCCTCCTCCGGCCGGCTCAGGTGGCGCTGCAGCTCCGCGAAGACGTCGAAGCGGCCGTAGATGGCGACGAGCCGCTCCAGGCACTCGCGGCCGGCGGGGGCGCCGTCGCGCGCGAGCGCGGCCGCCACCGGCCCGCGGCCGCCGCCGGTGAGGCAGACGAGGCCGCCCGCGAGCTCGGCCAGATCCGTGAAGCTGGCGAATCCCTCGCCTTTCGGCGCCCGCATCTTGATGCGGGTGAGCAGGCGGCAGAGGTTCTGATAGCCCTCGTGATCTTCCACCAGCAGCGGCAGGCGGCTGCCGTCGGCCAGGGTGATCTCGGCGCCCACCAGCGCCCGGAGGCCGAGCCGGTTGCCGGCGCGATAGAGCCGGGGCGCGCCGTAGACACCGTCGGCGTCCAGCAGGGCGATGGCGGGCTGCTCGAGATGGGCCGCGCGCTCGGCCAGCGCTTCGGGCAGCGCCGCCGCCTCGAGAAAGCTGAAGGCGCTCCGGGCATGCAGCTCGACGAACAAGGGGGCTAGTCGTAGATGCCTTCGAGGCGCCAGGCGGAGCCGTCATGCGCCAGACGGCACAGCGTGCCGTCGGCCAGCTCCACATCCCACTCGTCCTGCAGCCACGGCCGTGGGCTCCACCATTCCCCCGAGACGCGCCACGGGCCAACGCCGGCGACGATGCGTCCCGTGAGGCGGCCCGAGCGCACCGCCACCGGACGGCCGGAAGCCAGCGTGACCGACGCGGGCGCGGGCGGGCGGAGGCGGCGGAGGGCGAGGGCGGGGGCCTTCCCCCTCACCTCCGGAGAGGGGTGTCGTGAGGAGGGCGGGCGCGCGGCGCTCCGGGCTGACGCCCTCCCCCTTTCCGGAAGCTGCGGCTGATACGTGGCGAGGGCGATGGCGTCGGGGCGGTGGGTGTCGAGCAGCGCGGGGGCGCCGATGGCGTCGGCACCCACCAGCGCCACCAGCCGATTCAGAGTGGCGGTGAGCGGGCGCGGCGCTGGACGCGAGCGATCGGTGAGCGACTCCTGGGCCGGCGCGGCCCGCACCGGGCGCGCGCGAAACGTGAGGGCCAGGACCACGCCCCGCGGCGGCCGCGCTTCGAGCGCCAGCCGGAGCAGCCCCCCGACGGAATCGGCATCGGTCATGGGCGCGGCCGGGGTGAGCGCGCCGTCGTGGACACGGCCGCCGCCGAGCCGGCAGCTCCATTCGAAACCGTCGGCCGCGAGCCCCGCCGCGCCGAGGCGCGCGCAGACACGGGCGGCCAGCTCGCGCAGGCGCTCCACCACCGGCTCGAGCGTCTCGATCCCCCACTCGCATGCCGACGATTCCTCGAAGAGCGGCCCCGGCCGCCAGGACACGAGCGGGCGCGGATCTTCCCCGCGGGCGAGCCGCTGGAGCCGGACGCCGTCGCCCCCGAGGCGCTCGAACAGCCCCGCGGTCGGCAGCGCCGCCAGCTCGCCGAGCGTGCGGATCCCCCATCGCGCCAGGCGCGTGGCCGTCTCTTCCGGCAGCTCGAGCAGCGACAGCGGCGCCGGGGCCAGAGCGGCGGCATCGCCGCCCGGCTCGACGATCATCACCCCCGGACCCAGTCGCGCGGCGGCGAGCGCGGCGATGCGGCTCTCCGCGATGCCCACGCGGATCTCCACTCCCGCCGCCGCGGCGGCGGCGCGGAGCCGCGCGGCCAGGTGCGGCTCGTCCCCGAAGAGCCCGTGGAGCCCGGTCGCGTCGAGATAGACGCGGCCGGCGCCGGCGTCTTCCACGCGGGGTGAATGAGCCAGCGCCACCGGCAGCAGCGTGGGCGGCGCCGGCTCGTTGACGGTGATCAGGCAGGCGACGCGGGTCATAGCGTCCAGTCGAGCGTCCAGCGGCGCCCCTCCCCCGGTGGTCCTTCAAGAGAAGAGGGGCGGGAGCGGAAGATGGAGATCTCCGAGCGCAGGCCGGCGAGGCGGGTGAGTGGGCGCAGCCCCACCCAGTGCGGGGCCAGCCGCCGCGTGGCCAGGACCAGCGACGCGGGGCTGCCCTCGCGGTGGCGGGCGCTCCGCACGATCAGGATGGTGTCGCTGCCTTCCACCGCGCGCTGCAGCCTCACATGGGCCGAGGCGGGCATGGGGCCGAGCTCGTCCAGGTCCAGCACGACCAGGGCGAATCCGGGGCAGCGGACGAGGAGGTCAGCGGCGCTCAGCGCCACCCGGAGCCGGCCGCCGCATTTCACCCACAGCAGCGCGGACAGGTCGGCGCCCGACGCGGCGACGGACGCCGGATCGAGCGCGTCCATCCCGTCCACGAAGGCCACCTGGCCGCTACCGGATGTCGTGATCCGGGTGATGAGGGCCAGGAGCAGGCTGCTGCCTCCGGAGGATCGGGGACCGACGACTTCGCTGAGCCGGCCCGGCGGGAACAGACCGAGCAGGCCGTCGATCCCGTCGCGATCCCACCCTGGCGGAGGTGAGGACTCGATCGGGATAGCCATGCGGTGCTCTATAAATGATCTGAGCCGGATTACACATCACTTGTTTAGTATATGCAACCACAAAAAAAGGCTACGCCCCCCGCACCCGGCCGAGCCTCCCCCGCACCAGCCCCACGTAGGCCACCGCGTAGACGAGCACGCCCCAGAGGAGATAGATCGCCCAGGCCATCACCCCGATCCCCGAGCCCGCCGCGTATCGCGTGAAGCTTTCATAAGCGAAGATGCTCAGCGAGACCCCGGCAGGTCCCATCAGCAGCGCGGCGATGATCCGCGGCGCGAGCCCTCGGGTGGTCGCCCATGGGGCCAGCAGCAGCCCCGCCTGCGACACCAGCCCCATCACCCCGAAGATCGCCAGGCTGATCACGTCGGTGCGCTCCGGCTCCACGATGCGGCCGAAGCCGTACGCGGCGACCGCGAAGGCGGTCGCGAGCGACAGCCCGGTGAGCCAGGTGACGACGAAGAACGCGACGAGCACTCCGGCGCGCTCAGCCAAGCCAGGGCATCTCCTCGCGGCGGCGCGCCTCGAACGCTTCGATGGCCGGAAGCCGGGCGAGCGTCATCTCCACCTCGTCCTGCCCGGTGAGCAGG
>DATHSW010000132.1:0-12872 GCA_035463855.1 Candidatus Deferrimicrobiaceae bacterium
GCGTGCCCGGGCATGCGCACGCCGACGGTGCCGGTGCCGGCGGTGAGCGCGGCGGGCACGCGGGCGGAGGCCCGCAGCACCAGCGTGAGCGCGCCCGGCCAGTGCCGCGCCATCAGGGCGCGGGCGCCGTCGGGGACGGCCGTGGCCAGCCTCGTCACCATCTCGACGGAGTCCACCAGTACGAGGAGGGGCTTGCCGTCCGGCCGGCCCTTGACCTCGAAGACGCGCGCGACCGCGCCCGCGTCGAGCGCGTCGGCGCCCAGGCCGTAGAAGCTCTCGGTGGGGAAGGCCACGAGCCCGCCCGCCTCGAGCAGCGCGCCGGCGGCGCGCATCACCACCTGATCGGGCCGGTCCGGATCCACCGCAACGACGCGCGTCAAGATCCTCGACGTGCTCACCCGATCCGTCTCAGCGCGTGATGGCCAACCGGCGCGCCGCCGGCGCGCATCACCGTGGAGGCGCCAGTCGAGAACGTCCGCATGCTCACCCGAGGCGCCTCAGCGCGTGATGGCCGATATCCCGCCGGTAGTGGGCGCCCTCGAAGCGGATGCGCTCGACACCGGCGTAGGCGCTCCGGATCGCCGCGGTCACGTCGCGGCCCAGGGCCTGCACGCCCAGCACCCGGCCGCCGGCGGTGACGAGCGTATCCCCGGTCATCGCGGTGCCCGCATGAAACACGTGGACACCGGGCAGCTTCACCGCCGCGTCCACGCCGGTGATCGGCCGGCCGGTCTCGTAGCGGCCCGGGTAGCCCGCGGAGGCCATCACCACGCACACCGAGGCCTGCGGGCTCCACGAGAGCGCGGTCGGCAACCCCTGGCCGGTGGCGGCGGCCTGGAGCAGGACGAGCAGGTCATCCTCGAGGCGCGGCATGATCGCCTGGCATTCCGGATCGCCGAAGCGGCAGTTGAACTCGATGACCTTCGGCCCCTCGCGCGTGATCATCAGGCCGACGTAGAGCACGCCGGTATACGGCGCGCCCTCCTTGGCCATCGCCGCGATCACCGGCCGCACGATCTCGGCCATGACGCGGTCCTGCATGGCGCCGGTCATGACCGGCGCCGGGGAGTAGGCGCCCATCCCGCCGGTATTGGGCCCCCGATCCCCGTCGAAGACCGTCTTGTGGTCCTGGGCCGCGACGAGCGGCAGCACCGCCGCCCCGTCGGCGATCGCGAAGAACGAGGCCTCCTCGCCCTCGAGGAACTCCTCGACGACCACGGTGAGGCCGGAGGCGCCGAAGGCCCGCTCCTCGAAGCAGAGGGCGAGCGCCTGGTCCGCCTCCTCCAGCGACCGGCAGACGACGACGCCCTTGCCCGCGGCGAGCCCGTCGGCCTTGACCACCAGCGGGGCGCCGATCTCTCGCGCGTGCCGCCGCGCCGCCGCCCCATCCTGGAAGGTGCGGAACCGGGCGGTGGGAATCCCGTGGCGGGCCATCAGGTCCTTGGAGAAGGCCTTGGAGCTCTCGAGGCGGGCCGCCGCCGCGCTCGGGCCGAACACCGCGAAGCCGGCGGCGCGGAGCCGGTCCGCGAGCCCCATCGCGAGCGGCACCTCGGGCCCCACCACCACCAGGTCGGGGCGCTCCTGGCGCGCGAGGGCCACCAGCTCGTCCACCGCGGTGTCCTTCACCGGGACGCACCGGGCGTGCGCGGCGATGCCGGGATTGCCGGGCGCCGCCACCATCCGGCCCAGGCGCGGGCTCTGGGCGAGCTTCCAGGCCAGCGCGTGCTCGCGCCCGCCTCCGCCCACCAGGAGCACGTCGGTCATTCGTCGGTCTCCGGGTCGCCGTCGGACGGCTCGGCGCCCTCCTCCAGGTGCGCCCGCGCGATCTTGGCCCACGGGCTGCCCAGGTCCAGATCGAGGTAGCGGCGCCAGTGCACCGCCGCGCTCTCGGGGCGGCCCATCTTGGCGAGCACGCCCGCGAGATTGAAGTGCGCGTCCGCGTAGTCGGCGTCCATCTCGAGCGCGCGCCGATACCACGTGACCGCCACCGGGAAATCGCCGAGGTCCTCGTGGAGCGAGCCCAGGTTGAAGGCGGCCTGGCAGCAGCTCTCGTCGGCCTCGAGCGCGGCGCGGTAGCATTCCCCCGCCCGCTCGTACTGCCCCATCCGGTGGTGCAGGAGCCCCAGGTTGTTCCAGGCCGCCGCGTAGCCGGGATCCATGTCGAGCACGCGCTCGTAGGCGTCCACCGCGGACTCCCAGCGCTCGGGATCGCCGTCCCATTCCGACGCCCGCTGGAACCACATCTCGGCGGCGTCGGCGGGCGGGACGAGCGGGCGCACCATGCCGGTCAGCAGCGACTCCCGGGTCTCGCGCTCGAGATCTCCTCCGTCGAAGGCGAGCAGGGTCTGGCCGGTGCCCGGATCGAGCCGCAGCCGGTCCTGCTCGACCACCACCCGGCGGTCGCGCACCACCAGGCGCAGCTCGGCGAGCGGCGCCTGCACCCCGGGGGCGAGCCGCCGCGCCCCGTCGAGCGCGGCGCGCACCTGGCGCACGCTCGCGCCGCTCTCGAGCAGGTTCGCGGCCGCCCGCACCGAGACCAGCTCGCGGAAGCGCAGGCCCCCCGGGTCGTCGCGCAGCAGCCCCAGGCGCCGGAGCTGCGAGCGGCGCTTGGGCGACAGGCGCAGGAGCCGCGTCAGCTCCCGCAGCGTGAAGACCCGCTCGAGCGGAGGGCTAGTGCTTGAAATGGCGAATCCCGCACACCACCATGGCCATGCCGTGCTCATCGGCGGCCGCCACGACCTCCTCGTCGCGGAGCGAGCCGCCGGGATGGATCACCGCGGTGGCGCCCGCCTTGCCCACCACGTCGAGCCCGTCGCGGAACGGGAAGAACGCGTCGGAGGCGCACACCGAGCCCTTGGTCTCGAGGCCCAGCTCCCGCGCGCGCATCACCGCGAGGCGCGCGGAATCCACCCGGTTCATCTGCCCGGCCCCGACCCCGACCACCTGATCGGCGGTCGCGAGCACGATCGCGTTGGACTTGGCGTGCTTGGCCACGCGCCACCCGAAGCGCAGGGCCCGCAACTCGGCGTCGGTGGGCGGCCGCCGCGAGACCACCCGGAGCGCCCCCGGATCCAGGTCGGTGAGGTCGGCCTCCTGGACCAGCACCCCACCCCAGACGCTCCGCATCTCCTGTATCCGCCCAGGGTAGTCGCCCCGCGCGCACGGGAGCTGAAACACCCGGCACTTCTTCTTGGTCCGGCGGATCTCCTCGAGCGCGTCCGGCTCGTAGGCGGGGGCGAAGAGGATCTCGAGCAGGATGCCGGAGAGCTCCTTCACCACCTCGAGGTCCACCGTCCGGTTCACTCCCACGATGCCGCCGTAGATGGAGACCGGGTCGCAGGCCTTCGCCTTCCGGACCGCCTCCCCCGCGCTCGGCCCGATGGCCACCCCGCAGGGATTGGTGTGCTTGATCACCACCGCGGCGGGATCGTCGAACTCGAGCAGGAGCCCGAGCGCGGCCAACCAGTCGAGCAGGTTGTTGTAGGAGAGCTCGGGGCCGTGGAGCCGGGTCGCCGCGCTCAGCCCCAGCGTGCTTCCGGCCGGCCGGTAGAAGGCGGCCAACTGGTGCGGGTTCTCGCCGTAGCGGAGCGATTGCACCAGGGTGCCCTCGACCGCGAGGCGCTCCGGAAAGCCGGCCGTGGCCGCCGCGGGACGGACCGGTTCCGGTGACGCGCCGGGCTCGCGCAGGTAGGCGGCGATGGCCGCGTCGTACTGCGCGGTGCGGCGGAAGGCCTCGAAGGCCAGGCGGAAGCGCGTGGCGTCGGAGAGCGCGCCGTCGGCCCGCCGCAGCTCGTCCAGCACGGGGCCGTACTGGCCGGGATCGGTGATCACCGCCACGTGGGTGTGGTTCTTGGCCGCCCCCCGGATCATGCTGGGCCCGCCGATGTCGATGTTCTCGATCGCCTCGTCGAGCGTGACGCCGGGCTTGGCCACCGTCTTCTCGAACGGGTAGAGCGTCACCGCCACCAGGTCGATCGGCCGGATGCCGTGCCGCTCGAGCGCGGCCACGTGCTCGGGCAGATCGCGCCGCGCCAGGATGCCGCCGTGCACGCCGGGATGGAGCGTCTTCACGCGGCCGTCGAGCATCTCCGGGAACCCGGTGACCTCGGCCACGTCCATCACCGGGACGCCCGAGTCGCGCAGCAGGCGGGCGGTGCCGCCGGTGGACAGGATCTCCGCCCCCATCGCGGCGAGGCCGCGCGCGAAGTCGACGACGCCGGTCTTGTCGTGGACGCTGATGAGGGCCCGACGCACTCGAGTCATGTGCTCTCCCTGATGTGTACGCGGCGGCCGCGGATCTCGAGCCGGCCGAGCGCGAAGAGCCGGACGGCCTCCGGATAGAGCCGGTGCTCCTCGACGAGAATGCGGTCGGACAGCGTGGCCTCGGTGTCGTCCGGGCGCACCGGCACCGCCGCCTGCAGCACGATGGGGCCGGTGTCCACGCCGTCGTCCACGAAGTGCACGGTGGCGCCCGAGACCCGGACCCCGTGCTCGAGGACCTGCCGGTGCGGGTGGAGGCCCGGGAAGGCCGGGAGCAGCGACGGGTGGATGTTCAGCAGCCGGCCCGCGAAGTGGCCCACGAAGCCCGCGCTCAGGAGCCGCATGTAGCCGGCGAGGCACACGAGGCCCACCCGGCGCTCCTCGAGCACGCCGATCACCGCCTTCTCGTGCGCCTCCCGCGAGGGATGCTGCCGCGGATCCACCACCACCGCCTCGATCCCGTGCGCGCGGGCGACGTCGAGCGCGGGCGCGCCCGGTCGGTCGGTGACGAGCACCACGATGGCGGCCGGCAGGCGCCCGCTCGCCGCCGCCTCGGCGAGGGCGCGGAAGTTCGAGCCGCGCCCGGAGGCCAGCACCCCGACCCGCAGGGGCTCAGGCATACTCGACCCCCGGCGCGCCCGGCACGATCTCGCCGACCTCGAACACCCGCTCCCCCGCGGCCCGAAGCCGCGCCGTGGCGGTGGCCACGTCGCCCGGGGAGACCACCAGCAGGAAGCCCAGGCCCATGTTGAACGTGCGCCGCATCTCACCGTCGTCCACCGCGGCGGCGCGCTGGATCGCCGTGAAGACCGCCGGCACCGGCCACGCGGCGCGGTCGATCCGGGCCCGCCGTCCCGACGGCAGCACGCGCGGGAGGTTCTCGGTGACGCCGCCGCCGGTGACGTGGGCCATCGCCTTCACGGAGATCTCCCGGAGCAGGCCCAGCACCGGCTTGACGTAGATACGGGTGGGCTCGAGCAGCTCGTCCACCACGGCGCGGCCGGTGCCCGGGATGGGATCGCCGAGCTTGAGGCCCATGCGCCCGAAGATCGCCTCGCGGGCCAGGGTATAACCGTTCGAGTGCAGCCCCGAGGAGGCCAGGCCCAGGACGCGGTCGCCCACCGCCACGTGCTCGCCCGTGATCAGCGCGCTCCGCTCGGCCACACCCACCGCGAAGCCGGCCAGGTCGTAGTCCCCCGCCGCGTAGAAGGCGCCCATCTCGGCGGTCTCGCCGCCCACCAGCGCGCAGCCGGCCTGGCGGCAGCCCGCCGCGATGCCGGCCACGATGGCCTCGACCTTCTCGGGCTCGACGCGGTTCACCGCGAGGTAGTCGAGGAAGAAGAGCGGCTCCGCGCCGTGGACCAGCAGGTCGTTGACGCCCATCGCGACCAGGTCGAGCCCGACCGTGTCGTGGCGGTCGGCCATGATCGCGATCTTGAGCTTGGTGCCCACCCCGTCGGTGGAGGAGACGAGGACGGGATCGCGGTAGCCGGCGGGGACACGGCAGAACGCCGCGAAGGCGCCGATGCCCCCCAGCACTTCCGGCCGGTGCGTGGACGCGGCCAGCGGCGCGATCCGGCGCACAGCCTCGTCGCCGGCCCGGATATCCACGCCGGCTGCCCGATACGTCAGGGGATCCATACTCCTTACGAGTCGAACAGCTTGAGCTGCGCCAGTTCCTCGGATTCGAAGCCCACCTGGTACTGGCCCGTGAAGCAGGCGTGACAGAAGTGATGCGGGTCCGACCCGGTGGCCTTGAGCATGCCCTCGAGCGACAGGTAGCCGAGCGTGTCCGCGCCCAGGTAGCGCTGGATCTCCTCGACCTTGTGACTCGCCCCGATCAGCTCTCGCCGGGTGGGCGTGTCGATGCCGTAGTAGCAGGGCCACTGGATGGGCGGCGAGGAGATGCGCATGTGCACCTCGCGCGCGCCGGCGGCCCGGATCATCTTGACGATCTTCCGGCTGGTGGTACCGCGCACGATCGAGTCGTCCACCACCACCACCCGCTTGCCGTCCAGGACCTCGCGATTCGGGTTGAGCTTCACCTTCACCCCGAAGTGGCGGATGCCCTGCTGGGGCTCGATGAAGGTGCGGCCCACGTAGTGGTTGCGGACCAGCCCGCTGTCGTAGGGCAGCCCCGACTCCTCCGAGAAGCCGAGGGCGGCGCCCACCCCGGAGTCCGGCACCGGGATGACCAGGTCGGCCGCCACCGGATACTCGCGCGCGAGCTGGTGACCGAGGGCCTTGCGCACCGCGTGCACGTTCCGCCCCCACAGCACCGAGTCGGGCCGCGCGAAGTAGACGTACTCGAACACGCACTGCAACCGGTCCGCGGGGCGGAAGGGCTTGAGCGACGTGAGGCCGCCCTCGTCCACCACCAGGATCTCGCCCGGCTCCACGTCGCGCTCCACCTTGGCTTCCAGGAGATCGAGCGCGCAGGTCTCCGAGGCCAGCACCCAGGACTCCCCCAGCCGGCCCAGGGTGAGCGGGCGGAATCCGGAGGGATCGCGCACCCCGATGACGCTGCGCCGCGTGAGCAGCAGCAGGGTGTAGGCGCCCCTCACCCGCGTCAGCGCGCGGGCGAGCTGCTCGGCGAGGGTCGCGCCCTCGGACCGGGCCAGCAGATGCAGGATCACCTCGGTGTCGGAGGAGGACTGGAAGACCGCGCCGTCCTTCTCGAGCTCGGCCCGCAGGGCCTCCGCGTTCACCAGGTTGCCGTTGTGCGCGATGGCCACCGGCCCGTGCGCGGTGGTGCCGGTGATCGGCTGGGCGTTGCGCAGGTTGGAGCTGCCCGCGGTGGAATAGCGGACGTGCCCGATGGCGCGGTGCCCGGGGAGGCGCTTGAGCCGGTCCCGGCTGAACACGTCGGCGACCCAGCCCATCGCCTTCTCGACCTGGAAGTGATCGCCGTCGGTGGACGCGATGCCGGCGGATTCCTGGCCCCGGTGCTGGAGCGCGTAGAGCCCGAGATAGGCCACGTTCGCGGCCTCGGCGTGGTTCCAGACACCGAACAGCCCGCACTCGTCGTGGAACTTGTCGTCCAGGTCGAGAGCCGCCGGCTCAGCTGACATATCGCTCAAAGCCGCCCCTCCACGCGCTCGCGATGCGGTCCAGATCCAGATCCACGACACTCGCGCCGCCGGCCTTCATGATCAGCCGCTCGCCTCCGACCCGGCCGATCCAGCGCCAGGGCACCCGGAACTCGCTCATCAGCCGCTCGAAGTGGCGAACTCCCTCGGCCTTCACCGAGACGACCACCCGCGAGGGCCCCTCCCCGAACAGGGTCAGGTCGGGGCGCGCGCCGCTCGGCCCGAGCTCGACCTCCGCGCCCTGCCGCCGCGGGCCGCTGACGCAGGCCTCGGCCAGCGCCACCGCCAGGCCCCCCTCCGCGCAATCGTGCGCGGACGCCACGAGGCGCGCTCCGATCGCGGCCCGGCAGGCCTCCTGCACCGCGCGCTCCACCTGCAGGTCGAGCGGCGCGAGTCGCCCCGCGACTTTCCGGTGCCGGACCCAGAGCAACTCGGAGCCGCCGAGGCTGACCGTGTCCGGCCCCAGCAGGGCGATCCGATCGCCCGGCGCCGCGAACCACTGGGTGCACCGCGCTTCCACGTCGTCCAGGATCCCCGCCATCCCGACGATCGGGGTCGGCAGGATCGCCTGCCCCAGGGTCTCATTGTAGAAGGAGACGTTGCCGCCCACCACGGGGATTTCCAGGGCGCGGCACGCCTCGGTGAGCCCGGCCACCGCCTCCTTGAACTGCCACAGGATCTCGGGCCGCTCGGGCGAGCCGAAGTTGAGGCAGTCCGTGAGCCCGAGCGGGCGGGCGCCGCTCACCGAGAGGTTGCGCGCCGCCTCCGCCACCGCCATCGCCGCGCCCGCGCGCGGATCGAGGTAGACGAAGCGGGCATTGCAGTCGGTGGTGACCGCGACCCCGATGCGCGTGCCCTTGATGCGGAGCACCCCCGCGTCGGAGCCGGGCAGCACGAGCGAGTTGGTGCCGACCTGCTGGTCGTACTGCCGGTAGACCCATTCCTTCGACGCGATGGCCGGCGACTCCAGGAGGGCCAGCAGCGCGTCGCCCGCGTCGGGCGGCGCGGGCAGGGACAGCGGATCGAAGGCCTCGAGGGCGTCCTGCCAGGCGGGCCGGGCGGTGGGCTTCTCGTACACCGGGGCCTCGTCGGCCAGCGCCTTGACGGGCACCTCGGCCACGACCTCCCCGTGGAAGCGCACGCGCAGCAGGCCGTCGTCGGTCACGGTGCCGATCGGGACGGCGTCGAGCTCCCACTTCGCGAAGACGCGGCGCACGTCCTCTTCGCGCCCGCGCGCGGCCACCAGGAGCATGCGCTCCTGCGACTCCGACAGCATGATCTCGTAGGGGGTCATGCCGGGCTCGCGCTGGGGCACGCGCGAGGCCTCGATCTCCATCCCCGTGCCCGAGCGGGCGGGCATCTCCGAGCAGGCGCAGGCCAGGCCGGCCGCCCCCATGTCCTGGATGCCCACGATGGCGCCGGTGGCCATGGCCTCGAGGCACGCCTCCAGCAGCAGCTTCTCGGTGAAGGGGTCCCCCACCTGCACGGTCGGCCGCCGCTCTTCCGCCGTCTCATCGAACGTGGCCGAAGCCATTGTCGCGCCGTGGATTCCGTCGCGTCCCGTCTTGGCGCCGACGTAGAAGACCGGGTTGCCCACCCCGTCCGCGCGCGCGCGGAAGATCCCCTGCTTTCGCACCAGCCCGACCGCCATCGCGTTGACCAGCGGATTGCCCGCGTACTCCGGGGCGAAGGCGACCTCGCCCCCCAGGTTGGGCACGCCGAAGCAGTTGCCGTACCAGCCGATGCCCGAGACGACGCCCTCGATGAGCCGCCGCGTGCGGGGATCGGCCGGATCGCCGAAGCGGAGGGAGTCCAGCACCGCGATCGGCCGGGCCCCCATCGTGAAGATGTCCCGCAGGATGCCGCCCACGCCGGTCGCCGCCCCCTGGAAGGGCTCGATGAACGACGGGTGGTTGTGGCTCTCGATCTTGAAGGTCAGCGCCAGGTCCCCGCCCAGGTCCACGATGCCCGCGTTCTCCCCCGGCCCCTGGAGCACGTGGGGCGCCCGCGTGGGCAGGCCGCGCAGGAAGACCCGCGAGTGCTTGTAGGCGCAGTGCTCCGACCAGAGGGAGGAGAAGAGGCCGAGCTCGGTGAACGTGGGCTCCCGGCCGAGGCGCCGGATGATGCGATCGTATTCTTCGGCCGTGAGGCCGTGGGCCAGGGCCAGCTCCAGCGTGACCTTAGGCTCGGCCGCGGTCACCCCGCCCCCACCCGGTTGTCACGCGCCCTACCGCTTGAGGAACGAGCCGTCTTCGACGAGGGTGCCGAGAATCGAGTGGAGGATCAGGGTGCCGTCGGTGCCGCCCACCGCGGCCTCGGCGGCCCGCTCCGGGTGCGGCATCAATCCGAGCACCGTGCCCTCCTCGTTGATGACGCCGGCGATGTTGTCGATCGAGCCGTTGGGGTTGGCTTCCTTGGCGACGCGCCCGTCCTCGGTGCAGTACCGGAAGACGATCTGGTTCTTCGCCCGCAGCCGGCGCAGGGTCTCCGCGTCGGCGTAGTACTTCCCTTCCCCGTGCGAGATCGGCATCTTGAGGACCTGGACGTGCCGCATCGCGCGAGTGAACGGGGTGTCCGCGTTCTCGACCAGGAGGTAGGTCGACTGGCAGCGGTACTGCAGGCACTCGTTGCGCATCAGGGCGCCCGGCAGCAGCTTGGCCTCGCAGAGGATCTGAAAGCCGTTGCAGGAGCCGAGGACGAGGCCGCCGCGGGCCGTGAACTCGGGCAGCGCCTCCACCACCGGCGAGCGTCCCGCCACCGCGCCGGCCCGCAGGTAGTCCCCGTAGGAGAAGCCGCCGGGGAGGATCAGGCAGTCGAAATCGGCGAGGTTGGCGTCGCGGTGCCAGACATAGCGCACCGGCTGGTGCAGGACTTCACTGATGACGTAGTGAAAATCGCAGTCACTCCAGGTGCCCGGGAAGATCACCACGCCGAAGTTCATGGGACCGTGTGTTCCTCATTGTGTGGCTACACCGTCACTCTAACCTGCCGTCCGCGATCTGACAAGGGGATCAGGCATCTAAGCCCCTCTTTTGTATTCGCTCGGCTCGCCTTCGGCTGCGCCTCGCCAAGCCACTGCCCCAGTTCCCCAGTTCAGCGGGCGAGACTCAGCGGGTGTCGGCGAGGAGCTCGACGGTGAACTCCTCGATGACGGGGTTGCAGAGGAGGCGCGCGCACATCTCGTCGACCCGACGCCGCGCGTCTTCGGCCCCGAGGCCGTCCAGCTCGACGTCCACGACCTTGCCGATGCGCACGTCCTGCACCTCCGCGAAGCCCAGCCCGGCCAGGGCGCGCTTCACGGTGGCGCCCTGCGCGTCCAGGATGCCCGGCTTGAGGCGCACCAGCACCCGGGCTTTCATGGTGTCAACCCGACCCGGCGATAGATCGCGCCGATATTTCGCAGGTACCACGCGGGATCGAAGCACTCGTCGAGCTCCTGACGGCTCAGCTGCGCCGTGACGTCGGGGTCGGCGGCCAGGAGGTCGCGGAAGGCGGTGCGCTCCCGCCACGCGGTCATGGCGTTGCGCTGGACCATCTCGTAGGCCGCCTGCCGCGCCAACCCCTTGGCGGTGAGCTTCAGCAGCACCCGCTGAGAGAAGAGGAGCCCGAAGCTCCGGTCCATGTTCTCCCGCATGCGCTCCGGATAGACCTGGAGCCCGGCCAGGATCCGGGTCATCTGGTGGAGCATGTAGTCCACCAGGCACGTGGAGTCCGGCAGGATCACCCGCTCCACCGAGGAGTGGCTGATGTCGCGCTCGTGCCACAGGGCGACGTTCTCGAGCGCGGCCAGGGCGTTCGTGCGCACGAGGCGGGCGAGGCCACAGACCTGCTCGCAGGAGACCGGGTTGCGCTTGTGGGGCATCGCGCTCGATCCCTTCTGGCCCGCGGTGAACGGCTCCTCCGCCTCCAGGACCTCGGTGCGCTGCAGCGCCCGGATCTCGGTCGCCACCTTCTCGAGGGAGGCCGCCACGATGGCCAGCGTGGCCGAGAACTCGGCGTGGCGGTCGCGCTGGACGATCTGGTTGGAGATCGGCGCGGCTTCCAGGCCGAGCAGCCGGCAGGCTTCCTCCTCCACGTCCGGGTCCACGTGGGCGAAGGTGCCCACCGCCCCCGACAGCTTGCCCACCCGCACCGCCGCGCGCGCGCGCTGGAGGCGCTCCAGGTTGCGGCCGGCCTCCGCGTACCAGAGCGCGGCCTTGAGGCCGAAGACCATGGGCTCGGCGTGGATGCCGTGGGTGCGCCCCACGCAGAGCGTGTCGCGATGCCGGAGCGCGAGGGTCCGGAGCGCGTCCCGGTACCGCTCGAGGCCGGCCAGGAGAAGGTCGGAGGCCTGCTGGAGCTGCAGCGCCAGCGCGGTGTCCACCACGTCCGAGGAGGTGAGGCCCATGTGGACGTAGCGGGAGTCCGCGCCGAGCGCCTCCTCCAGGTTCGTGAGGAAGGCGATGACGTCGTGCCGCGTGGTGGCCTCGATCTCGTCGATGCGGCCCGCCGAGACGCGCGCGCGCCCCCTGATGCGCCGGAGCGCGTCCTCCGGGATGAGGCCGCGCTTGGCGTACACGTCGCAGACCGCCAGCTCGACCTGCAGCCAGGCCTCGTACTTGGCCTCCGGGGCCCAGATCCGCGCCATCTCGGCACGCGCGTAGCGGGGGATCATCGGGGCCTCCTCAGGAGCGCAGCAGGCCGCGGGGGAGGTGCCGGCGATCCGCCGCCCCCAGGGTGAGGAGCGAGAGATGCTCCTCGTCGAGCACGCGGTGGATGAGGGCGTCCACCTCCTCCATCGGCACGCCGTCGATGGCGGCCAGCATCTCGTCCATGGACATGAACGAGCCGAACCGCATCTCGTGACTCGCCAGCCGGTTCATCCTGGACGACGTGGATTCGAGCGACAGCATCAGACTCCCCTTGAGATGATCCTTGGCCCGGCGCAGCTCGTCGGCGGTGACCCCGTCCTTCTTGAGCGCGCGGATCTCCTTCATCAGGGCGCCGAGGACCTTGCCGAGGTTGGCCGGGTCCGTCCCCGCGTACACGTAGAAGAGGCCGGTGTCGCGGTAGGCCTGCTGGCCCGAGTGCACCGAGTAGACGAGGGCCTGGCGCTCCCGCACCTCCTGGAAGAGCCGCGAGGACATGCTGCCGCCGATGATGTCGTTGAGCAGGTAGAGCGGGTAGCGGTCGGGCGCGTTGTCGGAGACGCCGGGCAGCCCCATGACGAGGTGCACCTGCTCGAGCGGCTTCCGCACGGTGTGGACGCCGGAGCGGAGCGCGGGCGGCGTCAAGGCGTGCGGGGCCGCCGGGCGCCCCCAGCCCTCGAAGCCCGCCGCGAAGAGATCGGCGACCCGCTCGTGCTCCACGTGCCCGGCCACCGCGATCACGATCCGCTCGGGGACGTACTCGCGCTCGAAGTAGCCGAGGACGGTGTCCCGGTCGAACTCCTTGACCACGTCCCAGCGCCCGAGGATCGGCCGCCCCAGCGGGTGATCGGCCCAGATCCGCTCGGCGAAGAGATCGTGGATGAGGTCGTCGGGG
>DATHSW010000133.1:0-32771 GCA_035463855.1 Candidatus Deferrimicrobiaceae bacterium
AGCACCGCGCCGGCCAGCAGGCCCAGGAACTGGTTGTCGGCCAGGGCCACCAGCACCTGGCGCGTGAGCTCGTTCTCGGCGAGCGGGGCGAGCCCGTCGTTCATCACCTTCATGCCGAGGAAGATGAAGCCGAAGCCCAGCACCACCTGCCCCAGGCTCTTCACCAGGCCCCGCCGCGCGAAGAAGGCCATCGCGAAGCCGGCGCCGACCAGGAGCAGCGAGACCTCCTGGATCTTGAAGGCGAGGAGCTGCACGGTGAACGTGGTGCCGATGTCCGCCCCGAGGATCACCCCCAGCGACTGGCGGAACGTGACGAGCCCCGCCGAGACGAAGCCGATCAGCATGAGGGTGGTGGCCGACGAGGACTGGATGATCGCGGTCACCAGCGCGCCCGAGCCCACCGCGGCCAGACGGGTGCGGGTCATGCTGGTGAGCAGGTGGCGCAGGTGGCCGCCCGCCGCGCGCTGCAGGCCCTCGCCGATGAGCTGCATGCCGTAGAGCAGCAGGGCCAGGCCGCCGAAGAGCGCGAGCAGCGTCATCTCAGGGGCTGAGCGGGGCGGTGACCGCGACGTCGATGTCGCGCAGGTGGCCGGTCTCGTTCACGGAGACCACCCGGGGCGGCGCGATCTCGGAGAGCGAGCAGTTGGCAACCGCGATCCGCCAGATCGAGGACAGCGGCAGCCCGAGCCAGTGGGCGAGGAGCGCGCTGATCACGCCCCCGTGGGAGACGATCAACACGTCGTCGCCGTTCGGATGCGCGGCCGCGATCCCCTCGACCGCCCGGAGCACGCGCGCCTGCACGTCGGCGAGGGGCTCGCCGCCCGGCGGCAGGCACCGGACCGGATCGCGCACCCACCGGGCATAGGGATCGCCGGGCTGCGTGCGGATCTCCTCCACCGTGCAGCCTTCCCACTCGCCCAGCGACAGCTCGCGCAGGTCGGCCACCACCGTCATGGGCAGCGCGAGGCCGGTCCGCGCGATCTCGGCGGTGCGGCGGGCGCGCTCCAGCGGGCTCGCGTAGACGTGGGTGATCCGGCGGCGCCCGACGGCCAGGCGGAGGGCCTCGGCCTGGCGGACCCCCAGCGGGGAGAGCGCCACGTCCTGCGCGCCCTGGAAGCGGCGCACCGCGTTGGACACCGACTGCCCGTGCCGCGCGAGCAGGAGCCGCCTCACCCGCGGGCCTCCACCGCCGCCGCGGCGGCCTTGAGGCGCGCCAGCGTCTCCGGCTTGCCCAGGATGCTCGCCACCTCGAAGATCGGCGGGCTCGCGGTCTTGCCGGTGATCGCGATGCGCGTGAGCTGGGCCAGGTCCACCAGCTTGAGCCCGAGATCGGCGGCGAGGAAGCGGTAGAGCGCCTCGAGCGCCGCCGGGTCCATCGCCTCCTGGGCCTCGAGCCGCTTGATGAGGAGAGCGTAGCGCTCGGCCGCGCCCTCCTTCCAGAACTTGGCGGTCGCCGGCGGGTCGTAGGCGGCGGGCGGGCGCAGGTAGAAGGCGGCCTGCTCGGCCATCTCGACGAGGGTGCGCGCCCGCTCCTTCAAGGTCTCGACCACGCGCGCGAGCCAGTCGAGATCACGGGGAGCGGGCAGGCCGGCCCGCTCGAGGAACGGCACCAGGTCCGCCGCGATGCGCCCGGCGGGCAGCATCTTGATCCACTGGTGGTTCACCCACTTGAACTTCTCGAGGTCGAAGACCGCGTCGGCCGCGCCCACGTGGGCCAGGTCGAAGTGCCGGATCAGGTCGTGCCGGGAGAAGATCTCCTGATCGCCGTGGGACCAGCCGAGACGCGCCAGGTAGTTGAGCATGGCCTCGGGCAGGATCCCCATGTCGCGGAAGGCGAGCACCGAGGTGGCGCCGTGCCGCTTGGAGAGCCGGGTCTTGTCCGCGGCCAGGATCATCGGGATGTGGGCAAACACCGGGAGGGGGTAGCCGAGGGCCTGGTAGCACAGCACCTGCTTCGGCGTGTTCGAGAGGTGGTCGTTGCCGCGGATGACGTGGGTGATCTTCATGGTCACGTCGTCCACCACCCCGCAGAAGTTGGAGGTCGGCGTCCCGTCCGTGCGCACCAGGATCCAGTCGTCCAGCTCGGCGTGGCTGAACACCACCCGGCCCCGGATCACGTCGTCCACCGCCGTCTCCCCCTCGCGCGGGATCGCCAGGCGCAGCGCGTGGGGCTCCGAGGCGGGCACGTCGGCGGCCCGGCAGGTGCCCGGGTACCGGAAGGTCTCCTTGCGCGCCTCCGCGGCCTTCCGGAGCGCCTCGAGCGTCTCCGGGGTGCAGCGACAGCGGTACGCCCGGCCTTCCGCGAGCAGGCGCTCGGCGTGGGCGCGGTAGATCTCGAAGCGCTCGGTCTGGCGGTAGCCGGGCGCGGGCGGGCCCTCGTCCCAGTCGAGCCCGAGCCAGCGCAGCGCTTCGAGGAGCGACCGGGTGTACTCCTCGGTGGAGCGGGAGCGGTCGGTGTCCTCGATCCGCAGCACGTACACGCCCTGGTGGTGGCGCGCGAAGAGCCAGTTGAAGAGCGCGGTGCGGGCGCCTCCCACGTGGAGATGCCCGGTGGGGCTCGGCGGAAAGCGAACGCGGACCGGCTCGGGCATAGAGACCCTATTGTACTCCGGCCGAGCGTCGCGCTCCCCCGAGCCTGGGCTCCGGAGACGCCGGAGTGTTAGGATCAGGCCCATGACCGAGCCGGCCAAGCCGTCCCACTTCGTCCGGGACGCCGTCCTGGAGGATCTCCAGGCCGGCCGCTTCCCCCGCCCGGTGGTGACCCGCTTCCCCCCGGAGCCCAACGGCTACCTCCACATCGGTCACGCCAAGGCCATCTGCCTCGACTTCGGCCTGGCCCAGGAGCTGGGCGGGCGCTGCCACCTGCGCTTCGACGACACCAACCCGACCAAGGAGAGCCAGGAGTACGTGGACGCGATCACGCGCGACATCCGCTGGCTCGGCTTCGACTGGGGTTCGCACCTCTACTTCGCGAGCGACTACTTCGACCGGCTCCACGAGTGGGCCCTGCAGCTCATCCGCGCCGGGAAGGCGTACGTGGACGACCTCTCCGCGGACGAGATCCGCGAGCACCGGGGCACCCTGACCGAGCCGGGCCGGGAGAGCCCGTGGCGCAACCGGGTGGTGGAGGAGAACCTGGATCTGTTCCGCCGCATGCGCGACGGGGAGTTCGCGGACGGGGCCAAGGTGCTGCGCGCCAAGATCGACATGGCGCACCCGAACCTGAACCTGCGCGACCCGGTCATGTACCGCATCCGCAAGACCACGCATCACCGGACCGGCGATCGGTGGTGCGTCTACCCGATGTACGACTGGGCGCACGGGCAGTCCGACTCGATCGAGGGCGTCACCCACTCGCTGTGCACGCTGGAGTACGAGGACCACCGCCCGCTCTACGACTGGTACCTCGACGCGCTCGGCGTCTATCACCCCCGCCAGATCGAGTTCGCGCGCCTCAGCCTGAGCCACACCGTGATGTCCAAGCGCCGGCTGCTCACGCTGGTCCAGGACGGCCTGGTGAGCGGCTGGGACGACCCGCGCATGCCGACGCTCGCCGGCCTGCGGCGGCGCGGCTACACGCCCGAATCCCTGCGCGACTTCTGCGAGCGCATCGGGGTGACCAAGGCCGCGAACCTCGTCGAGGTGGCGCTGCTCGAGCACTGCCTGCGCGAGGACCTCAACCGGCGCGCGCTCCGTCGCATGGCGGTGCTGCGGCCGCTGCGCCTGGTCGTCGAGAACTACCCCGAAGGGCAGACCGAGGAGATGGAGGCGACCAACAATCCCGAGGACCCGGGCGCGGGCACCCGCAAGGTCCCGTTCTCCCGCGTGCTCTGGATCGAGCAGGACGACTTCCGCGAGACGCCGCCGCCCAAGTACTTCCGCCTCTCCCCGGGCGTCGAGGTGCGGCTGCGCGCGGCCTACGTGGTCAGGTGCACCGGCCTGACCAAGGACCCGGCCACCGGCCTCGTCACCGAGGTGCGCTGCACCTACGACCCCGACACCCGCGGCGGCGAGGCCAGCGGCCGCAAGATCAAGTCCACCATCCACTGGGTGTCGGCGGCCCACGCGGTCGAGGCGGAGGTGCGCCTCTACGACACGCTGTTCACGGTGCCCCGGCCCGACGAGGCGGCCGACTTCAAGAGCGTGCTGAACCCGCGGTCGCTCGAGGTGGTGGGCGGCGCCAAGGTCGAGCCGGCGCTGGCCGAGGCCGCGCCCGAGGACCACGTGCAGTTCGAGCGCGTGGGCTACTTCGTCGCGGACTGGAAGGACCACCGCCCCGACCGGCCCGTCTTCAACCGCAGCGTCGGCCTGCGGGACACCTGGGCCAAGATCGAGAAGGCGGCCGGGACCTAGCGCCCGGAGCCCGCGCGGGGGCGGCTCACTCGTGCAGCCGCCACACCCGCACCGTTCGGATCCTCACGCCGCGCAGGTGAGTGACGATGTCGGGCAACCGCTCCATCGTCCGGTACCGACCGGAGGAGAAATCGGGCGGCGGAGAGGAATTCTGCGACAGGAAGAGCACCGCCGGGCCGCTCGGCGGCCGTTCCCAGAAATCCCAGGCGGTCAGGCGATGGGTCGCACGGCGCGCCACCCATACGCGGTCGGGAGCCCTGAGGGCGAAGGCGATCTCGGAGCCGATGCGGTAGCTGTCGGAGTAGATCATCCCCCCATCGTCGAGCGGCCGCACCGCGGCGGCCAGCTCGGTCCAACCGTGAACCCGGTGAGCCATGGGGTCCGGGAAGAGCGGCCGCATCGCGTGCAGGGCCAGGACGATGCACACCACCGCGCCGGAGAGCACCGCGGCGCGGCGCCCGGCGCCCAGGCGCCCGGTCGCCACTCCCGCGACGCCCGCCGCGAGCGCCGGCCAGACGAAGCCCGGCCAGTTGGGATGGCTGTACGTCCGGAACGCGCTGACGAGGAAGAACAGGAGAACCGGCGCGGCCGTGCAGGCGAGAAACCGGTGACGCGCGTCGACTCGGGCGAACGCGAAGGCCGCGCCCAGCGCGATCAGGAAGAGAACGGGGCCGGCGAAGAGCCATTGCCCGCCGATGAAATCGAGGAGGCGCACGACCAGCACCCCGCGGTCGGGTTGGTACCGCCCGGTCTGGAAGGCGATACCGGCCCAGTCGTGGCGGATGTTCCACACGAGGACGGGGGCGAAGACCGCCAGCGCCACGAGCCCTCCAAGGTACGGCCCCGGCCGCGCGAGGGCGCGGCGGGCATCGCGATCCACGAGGGCGAAGGCGAGCACGCCGGGGAGGAGCAGGCCGGCGGTGTACTTCGAGAGGAGCGCCAGGCCGGCCATGAGTCCGGCCAGCGCCCATCTTCCAAGCGCCTCCGGTCTCGCGAACGCGCGCCAGAGGGTGACGAGGGCGAGAAGCCAGAAGACCTGGAGAAGCGAGTCGGGCGAGAGGAGGGTCCCGGCGATCGCGGAGCCCGGGCTCGTGGCGACCAGGAGCGCCGCCCACACCCCCGCGCGGGCGTCCCCCCACAGCTCGCGCGCCAGCGCCCAGGCGGCCGCGGCGGTGGCGAGGCCCGCGGCGATCGCGAGCCCGCGCACGGCGAGCGCGCCGTCGCCGAGCACGGCCCGGGTACCCGCGAGGACCCAGGCGACGAGCGGGGTGTTGTCGTAGTAGGCGCCGGCGAAGCGATACGACCAGACCCAGTAGTAGGCTTCGTCGTACGACAGGTCGGTCGCGGCGGCCAGCATCACGCGGGCGCCCACGGCCACCGCGGAGACCAGAGCGAGAAGGCGGAGCCCCTCGACGGCCCCGGGCTCCCCTAGCCCCCTCTCGTCCCTCCGCACGAAGAACGGCTCAGGGGTAGTTGCCGTTGTTCGGCCCGCGCCATTTCCCATGATCCAGGTCGTAGCGAAACCCGACCGAGAGATATGGGAACCGGACGTTGTCGCCCACCAGGCGCAGCGGGTATCCCCACCAGGAGTCCCGGCGGACCCCGACCGTCCTGAGGATCTCCTCGAGGTTCAATCCGATCTCGAAGCCGACCTGGCGTTCCTGATCCTCGTGCGCCCCGTGGCTCCGATAGCCCTTCACCCCGTAGGTCACCGAGAAGAGCAAGAACCGAAGCGGCCCAATATTGGCCCCGAGCCGGTTCGCGACCCCCGCGAACTTCAGGTCCGCCGAGTAGACGTCGTGGATGTACGTCGCGCCCGGCAGGTGGGAGGTTCGGAACCCGACCAGATCCCCCGTTCGCGTCGCCGCGATGACGGTCGCGGTGCCCGCGCCGAGCACGTCCATCGCGAGATCCTCGGGGGAGAAGCCGTGATGCGTGAACCCGTCGCCCACCTCGTTCACCAGCCCGGCCAGGCTTGCCACGCCGAACCCGGTCCACAACGCCTCGCGCTCGGAGTAGCCGAGCAGCCGGTAGAGGTAGATGAGCTCCTTCGCGGCGATGTGATAGTCGACGAAGTGGGCCGCCTTGTCCGCGCCCCCGTCCGTGGTGCCGGCGCCGAAGAACCCCTCGAAGTCGACGTGAAACGGGCGATGCTCGTATCCCAGCGTCGAATTGGCCGCGGTGGCGGCGACCGCCGCCGTCGCGAGGAGCGCCCCGAGGACTCTGCGGGGCCGCTTCTCCCCGCGCGTCGCCTCATCCCCACCCGGGGAAGAGGCCGCGATCCGCGGGCCGTCGGCGGCCGCGCTGAGCGCCAGGCTGCGCGACCAGCAGTCATCGGCCGACTGGCCGGTAGGAAGCAGGCGGGGTTCCGGGCACGCGGCAGCCACCGGAGGCCGGTCGCCGGAATCCAGCCGGAGCTCGTCGGCGGGCAGGAGGGAGAAGGGCCGCGTTGATTCCTGGGCGAAGAGCGGACCGGGGAAGACCAGCACCAGGGCGAAGGCCCAGGCCCTCGCCCGGAGACGTCCGCGCGGCTTGCCTGCTCGTCGTGCGCGCTCGGGTTCGGTCGGCATCGTCGATCGTGAGACAGCTCCGGCCCGAACTATCGGCATTTTATCGACTCGGCGGCCGATACTGCCCCAGCAACGGCCGTCTCGTCAAGTAATATGACCCGACCGCGGGGGAGGAACGGAGTTGAAGCCG
The DNA here is from genome assembly GCA_035463855.1 of Candidatus Deferrimicrobiaceae bacterium. GTDB lineage: Bacteria > Methylomirabilota > Methylomirabilia > Rokubacteriales > CSP1-6 > CAMLFJ01. The sequence goes on from DATHSW010000133.1 coordinate 7,054, forward strand.
CGGGAGCTCAGCCGTACACTCGGCAGGCCGTGGCGGCATTGACACCACCCTATCCCTACTAGGAGCCTGCACGACCATGTCACCAATCTCTCCGGCTGTCCGGTCCGACTTCGCCCCGACCGGCAAGATGCGGGTCGGCATCAACCACGGCAACCTCGTCCTCGCCCAGAAGGATGCGGCGACCGGCGAGGTCCGCGGCGTCGCGGTGGACATGGCCCGCGAGCTCGGCCGCCGGCTCGACGTGCCGGTCGAGCTGGTCGAGTACTCCTCGGCTGGCCAGATGACGGACGCGCTCGCTACCGGCGCGTGGGACGTGGCCTTCCTCGCCCGGGAGCCGGGACGGGCGGGCGAGATCGGCTTCACCGCCCCGCACCTGCTGATCGAGGGCACCTATCTGGTGCCGGCCGGCTCCCCCTACACGCGGGTCGCCGACATCGACCGCGATGGCATGCGCATCGCGGTCTCCGAGAAGAGCGCCTACGATCACTTCCTGAGCCGCAATATCAAGCACGCCAAGCTGGTCCGCGCGCCGGGCAACCGCGCCGGGCTCGGGCTCCTCCAGGGGGGCCAGGCGGACGTGATCGCGGGAGTACGACAGCTGCTCCTGATGGACCAGGCGAAGCTCCCGGGCTCGCGTGTGCTCGACGACCGCTTCATGGTGATCGAGCAGGCGATGGGCCTGCCCAAGGGGCGCGCCGCGGGTCTCGCGTACGCGAAGGAGTTCATCGAGGAGATGAAGGCCTCCGGCTTCGTCGCCCGGTCGCTGGAGAAGTCCGGGGTACGCGGCGTCCCGGTCGCCCCGCCCCGGCCCGGCTCCGTGCGCGCGCCCCGGCGCTCAGGCGAGCGGGACGATCGCGTAGAAGCGTGGCGCGGCGCCGACCGCGCGGGTGACGTGGCCCCGGCCGGTGAGATCCTCGGCCAGCAGCACGTCGCCCGGCCCGACGCGCACCACGGTGCCGTCGCCGACCTCGATCTCGGCGTGGCCGGAGAGCGTGATCGAGTACTGCCGCCGCGGCGCGCAGTGCCAGTCGAGCACGTAGCCCGGCGGGGCCACGCGGAACGCGATGCCCGCGGCGGGCTGCATCGGCGTGCCTTCCCCGTGCGCGCCCTCGGTGTCGGTGAAGGGCTTCAGGGCCAGCGCCACCTCCTCGACGTGCGACTGCCCGTCCGCGCCGCTGTAGACCCGCCAGATCTTCGGCATACGTTCCCTTTCGATGAAAAGAGGCGCTAGAACCGCACCCGGCGCAGCACCGCGCGCGGCAGGGCGCGGATGACCAGCATGATCCACCGCCAGACGCCCGGCGCGTAGACCTGGTGACGGCCCGCGTCCATCGCGCGGACCACCGCGCGCGCGACCGCCTCCGGCTCGCCCGCGAAGGGCGGCACCGGCAGCCCGGCGGTCATGGCGGTCCTCACGAAGCCGGGCTTGACGCAGAGCACCCGTACTCCACGCTCGCGGTACGCCAAGTCGAGCCCGTCGAGGAAGACCGAGAGCCCGGCCTTGGAGGCGCCGTAGAGATAGTTGCTGCGCCGGGCCCGATCGCCGGCCACGCTGCTGAAGGCGCAGATGAGGCCGCCGCCGCGCGCGGCCAGCCGCGCGGCGGCCTGCTGGCAGAGCAGCACGGTGCCCGTGAAGTTGACCTCGAGCAGCGCGGCCAGCCGCGTCGGGTCGGCGGCCAGATCCTCCGGGCGCCCGAAGGCGCCGCCGGTCACCACCAGGGCGTCCCAGCCCCCCAGGGCGCGCTCGGCGGCGTCGAGCGCGCCCGCGAACCCCGCGGGCTCCGCCAGGTCGAGCGGGGCGTGGCCCACCGGCGCGGGTGTGCCCCGCGCCTCCAGGTCGCGCGCGGAGCGCGCCAGCTCGGTCGCGTCACGGCCCAGGAGGAAGAGGGCGTCGCCGCGCTCGGCGAGCTGCCGGGCGAGGGCGCGACCCATGCCGCGGGTCGCCCCGACGAAGGCCGTCTTCACGCGCGGTCCCCGAGGAGCCGGACCGACTGGGCGGAGCGGAAGCGGTGGCCGGGATCCCAGCGATCCCGCACCGCGCGCCACTCGGCCAGGCGCGGCATCATGCGCGCGAAGTCCTCGCCGCGCGTCACCGCGTCCTTGGCCAGGTAGATCCGCCCGCCGTGGGCGATCACCACCGCGTTCAGCTCGTGGATCAAGCTCTCGGTGGCCGCGCCGCGGTACGCGAGGTCGAGCGCCAGGGTGGTGCCTTCCATGGGGAAGGACAGGTAGGCGTCGGAGGCGGGGCCGCAGTCCTTGATGACGGCGAGGAACGAGGCGGCGCCGGCGGCGCCGAGCCGGTCGAGGATCGCGGCCATGGGGGCGGCGCCCGCCCCGCGCGGCAGCACGCACTGGTACTGGAGGAAGCCGCGCCGGCCGTACAGCCGGTTCCACTGCCCCACCGCGTCGAGCGGGTAGAAGAAGCGGTCGTAGGAGACCATGCGCCGCTTGAGCGCTCCCCCGTGCAGCCGGTAGTACAGGTAGTTGAACCAGCGCATGAAGAGCGGGTTCAACAGCCACTCCGGCGCGTCGACCGGCACCTGGAGCGGCAACCCCCGCGGCAGGCGGCGACCGGCCGCCTCCATCGCGGCGGCGTGGCGCCCGCGCATGAGAATGCCGCGGCCGACGTCGCGCCCCCGCGCCAGGCAGTCGATCCAGCCCACCGTGTAGGGCCAGTCGTCCGCGCTCCGCTTGAGCCCGGCCAGCATGGCCTCGAGCCCGTCCACGCCCACCGTTTCCAGCACGATCCACGGAGACTCGACGCGGCGGAGGCGCAGCGTGACTTCCACGATGAGGCCGGTCAGCCCCATGCCGCCCACGGTGGCGAGGAAGAGCTCGCGCTCGCGGTCGGGCCCGCACGCGACACGCGCGCCGTCGGCGGTGACCAGGACGACACCGTCGACGAAGTTGCCGAAGGAGCCGTCGCGGTGGTGGTTCTTGCCGTGGACGTCGCAGGCCACGCAGGCGCCGACCGTGACGAACTTGGTGCCGGGCGTGACCGGCGGGAACCAGCCGCGCGGCAGGAACACGCGCAGGATCTCGGCGAGGCTCAGCCCCGCCTCGCAGTGAAGCCGCCCGGTATCCCCGTCGAAGGCCAGGATGCGGTCGGCCCGCGTGCACTCCACCACGAGCCCGCCCGGCGCCGCGGGGATCGCCGCGTCGCCGTAGGCGCGACCCAGCCCGCGCGCGATCACCGGGTCCGCGCTCGCCGGCAGCGCGGGATACCCGGAGCGGTCGACGCGGCCCCGCCCGACCGGATACCGCCCCCAGCCCGCCACGTCCTCCACCGGCAGCGCGTCGTCCCGCGCGGCCTCGGCGGTCACGGACTCCACCGCGCGAGCCACGCGGAGCCCCAGATCGGGCCGTAGATGATGACCAGCAGCGTCAGCATCCAGAGCCCGGTGTTGACGAGGAGGGCGCGGTCGTTGAGCAGGAGGTCGGAGGGATTGCCGCCCAGCTCCCGGCGGTAGAGGAGATAGAGATACCGGAAGACGCCGTAGAGCACGAAGGGCAGCGTCACCGGCAGGAGCCGCGTATCGAACTTGGCCACCGTCTCCGGAGACATGGTGTAGAGCGCGTAGGCGGTCACGGTGGATGCGGTGACCACCGCCACCATCTGATCGAGAAAGCCCTCGCTGTACTCGGCCAGGATGGGCCGATGCGCCGCCGCTTCACCTTTCAACGTCCGGTACTCGTGCCGGCGCTTGCCGAGGGCGAGGAAGAGCGCGACCAGGATCGTGCAGATCACGAGCCAGCCCGAGATCTCCACCGCGATGGCCTCGGCGCCCGCCACCGCGCGCAGCACGAAGCCGGCCGCCACCGTGAGCACGTCGAGGATCACCACGTGCTTGAGCCACACCGAGTACGCGATGAGCAGCACCGCGTAGGCGACGGCGGTGAGCCCGAAGCCCAGGGACAGCGCGAAGGCGGCGGCGAGGCTCAGCACCAGCAGCCCGACGCCCAGGCCCATCGCGACGGGCGCGGGCAGCGCGCCCCGCGCGATGGGCCGGTTGCGCTTGACGGGATGGAGCCGGTCCTTGTCGACGTCGGCCAGATCGTTGAAGACGTAGATGGCGCCGGAGAGCGCGCAGAAGATGAGGAAGGCGCCCAGGGCCGGCCAGACGAGCGGGGTGAACAGGCTCTGCGAGAAGATCAGGCCGGCGAAGACGAAGAAATTCTTCACCCACTGGCGGGGACGGAGCGAGACGACCGCAGCGGCCAGGAGGCTCACGAGGCCTCAGATCCGCCCATCAGATCCGCCCATCAGATCCGGATGACGTGACGGACGTCTCCCAGTGCGCCGGTGGCGTTGCGGGTGTCCAGTACGAGCCGGGCCTCCCGCACCAGCCGCGCCGGGTCGAACTCGGGATGCGCGGTGAGCAGCACCACGAGGTCGTAGGCCGCGAGGTCGACCTGCGTCCACGCGACGCTCTTCAGGAGATGGCCGCCCACCTCGATCTGGGGCACCCGCGGGTCGGCGTAGTCGAGCTGCGCCCCCCGCGCGAGGAGGGCCTCGATGATCTCGAGCGCGGGCGAATCGCGGATGTCCCCGACCCCTGCCTTGTAGGCCACTCCGAGCGCGAGAATGCGTGAGCCGTTCACCGCCCGCGCCCGGTCGTTCAGGGCGTCGATGGCGAGCTGCACGACGTAGCGGGGCATGCCGCCGTTGATCTCGTCCGCGAAGGCGATGAACTTGGCCTCGTAGCCGGCGAGCCGCGTCCGCCACGAGAGATAGTGCGGGTCGCTGGGCAGGCAGTGGCCGCCGATGCCCGGCCCCGGCGAGAACGGCATGAACCCGAACGGCTTGGTGGCGGCCGCGCCGATCACCTCCCACACCGACATGCCGAGCCGGCGGCACATGATGGCCAGCTCGTTGACCAGCGCGATGTTGACGCTGCGGAAGGTATTCTCGAACAGCTTGACCATCTCCGCGACCTGCGTGGAGGACACCGGGACGACCCGATCGATGATCTGGCTGTAGAGCGTCTCGACGAGGTGCCGGCAGGCGGGGGTGATGCCGCCCACGACCTTGGGGATGCGTGACAGCCCCCAGGTCTGGTTGCCGGGATCGATGCGCTCGGGCGAGAAGCCCAGGAAGAACTCCTCCCCCACCCGTCGCCCATCGCGGCTGAACCGCGGCAGCAGCACCTCCTCGGTGGTGCCCGGATAGGTGGTGGACTCCAGCACCACGAGAGAGCCCGGCCGCAGCACGCGGGCCACCGCGTCGGCCGCCGCCACGATGAAGGAGATGTCGGGCTCCTTGGATTTGCCGAGCGGGGTGGGCACGCAGATGACGATGGCCTCGGCCTCGCCCAGCGCCTCCGCGGACGCGCGCACCGCCAGGCGGCCGCTCCGCACGAGGGGCGCCAGCTCGGCGGCGGGCACGTCCTCGACCGGGCTGGCGCCGGCCGCGAGCAGGGCCGCGCGCGCCGGGTCGGCGTCCACGCCGATCACCGGGAAGCCGGCCCGCGCGAAGGCCACCGCGAGGGGCAGCCCCACGTAGCCGAGGCCGACCACGCCCACCGTCGCGGCGCGGCTCCGCAGGCGCTCCTCGAGCCGGGACCCGAGCGCGCCGAGCGGCGTCACGTCACATCACCTGGGCGAGCGCCCGCTTGATCGCGTCCACCACCTGGTCCACCTCCGGATCCCGGAGCTCCGGGTAACACGGCAGGCACAGCACCTCGGCCGCCGCCTGCGTGGCCACCGGAAACTCGCGGTCCGCGTTCGGCCGCGAGAAGAGCGGCTGGGCCGGGATCGTGCTCGGATAGTGGACGGAGGTGCCGACCCCGAGGCCGGCCAGGGCCTGCGCGAGCGCTTCGCGCTTGGCCGACCGCACCGGGTACTGGTGGTAGACGTGGCGGGCGGGCGGGCGCTCGACGGGCAGGATGAGCGGGAGGCCGGCGAGTGCCGCCGAGTAGTGACGGGCGACGGCGCGCCGCCGCTCGTTCCATTCCGGCAAGCGCTTGAGCTTCACGCGGAGCAGCGCCGCCTGCAGCTCGTCGAGCCGGCTGCAGCCGCCCAGCTCGACGTGCGTGTACTTGCGACTCGAGCCGTGGTCGCGGAGCAGCCGGACGCGCTCGGCCACGTCGTCCCGCGTGGTCAGCACCATGCCGCCGTCGCCGCACGCGCCCAGGTTCTTGGTGGGATAGAACGACAGCGTGGTGGCATCGCCCCACGCGGCCACCGGACGGCCCGCGTAGGAGGCGCCCACCGCCTGGGCCGCGTCGGCCACGATCGCGAGGCCGCGCGCCCGGGCCAGATCGCCGAGGACGTCCATCGCCGCCACCTGCCCGTAGAGATAGACCGGCACGATGGCGCGGGTCCGTGGCGTGATCGCCCGCTCCACCCGGGCGGGATCCAGGTTGAACGTGTCCGACTCGATGTCCACGAACACGGGCGTGGCGCCGGCCATCACGATGGTGGTGGCGGACGCAACGAACGAGAACGCGGAGGTGATGACCTCGTCGCCCGGTTTGACCCCGACCGCCTTCAGGGCGAGGAGGAGGGCGTCGGTGCCGGAGCCGGTCCCCACCCCGTGGCGCGCCCCGCAGAGGCCGGCCAGCTCGCTCTCGAGGGCCTGGCCCTCGGGGCCCAGGATGAACCGGCATGAGTCGAGCACGCGCGCCACCGCCTCCATCAGCTCGCCGCGCAGCGCCTCGTGCTGCCGCTTGAGATCGATCTGGGGAATCGTCATCAGAAGCCCGAGCGGGCCGAGGTGCCGATCTGGCCCAGGCCGAGGAGATTGATCGAGATGCGAAACTCGTTCTCGTCGCCGCGGCGATTGACGTACTCAGCGATGATCGACCAGCAGTCGAAGCGCCAGTCGATTCCGACCCGGTTCTCGATGGCTCGCCCTCTCAGGACGTCCCAGGCGGTGCTGCCGCGGACGTCGACGTTGTTGAGCACCTTCACCAGCGCTTCCGCCTTCACGTACCGGCTATTGCCCTGCTCGTTGAATCGGGGACCCACCGCCGCCGCGAAGCGGGGGTAGACGACGCGGACGTCCGCGTTGGCCTCCCGCAGGCCCAGGTCATAGACATTGTACCGGGCGTCGGCGTGGAATCCGATCCTTTGGTTGGGGCTGATCGTGAGATCGGCGTAGAGGTCCTTCAGGGGCTCGGACACCGGGTCCATCTTGAAGGTCTGGCTGAGGGTGAAGCGCGCCGCCTCCCAGCGCACCGGCTGCTGGTCGGGGCCGGCCACCGTCTTGGCGTTCAGCGAGTTGGTGAGGTAGTAGGTGATCTCGTTGGCCTTGCCCAGGCGGTCGATGCCGACGCGCCGCTCGTAGCCCGGATCGATGCCGGTGGCGGTGCTGGCGCCCGGGTCGTACTCGGGATAGTCCTTCTGATCGAGGCCGCGGATCTGGATGATCTTCACGCGGGGCGCGATCACGTGCTGGTAGGCCGCCACGCTCCCGCTGCCGTCGGTGGTGTAGACGCGGGAGACGCGGCTCTCCGCCTCCACCCCCCACTCGACCTGGCGCCGGACCCGCGGATCGTCCACGGATTCCTCCACGAGCAGCCGGCCCACGCGCGTGATCCGCTCCCCGACGACGCGCTGGTCGTAGTAGGTCAGCCGGCCGCCCGCGAACGGGGTGACCGTGAACAGCCCGGCCACCGGCAGCGGCATGAGAAGCCGAGGGTGGAAGTCGGCGCGGATGCCGTCGGGGCCGACGTCACGGATGAAGTTCACGAAGCTCGCGGTGGTCTCGTAGAGGAGCCCGGGCACCCCGGGCACCGGCTGGCGCACGCCGACGGCCTGGATATCGGGTACCCGCTGCAGCTCGACGGGCCGCCCGGTCGTCAGATCCTGGTACCACTTCACGTTGCCCACCAGGCTCCAGTTGTCCCAGCGCTGGGTCACGAAGACGTTCGTCTCCGCCCGCTGGTTGGCGCGGTCGGGGAGGCGGTTGCCGTAGTCGCGGAAGATCAGGTCGTCGCTGGTGACGTTGGCGTTGACCTTGAAGGAGAGGCGCGGCGTGATCTGCCAGTCGTGGCGGAGCGAGGCCCAGCCTCGATTCTCCTCCAGCTTGGGATCGTGGCGCAGCGCTTCGTTCACGCCGAACGCGACCAGCTCGCCACGCTGCTCGCGGGAGAGGACGTACCGGTATTCTCCGTCGAGGCCGACACCCCGCTCGCTGTAGGCGTTCAGGCTGGCCGTGAGGTCCTGGCTATCGTTGATCGCCCAGAAGTAGGGCACCCTGGAGAAGAACCCCTTGCGCGAGGATTGCCCGAACTCCGGGAAGAGGAACCCCGACTGGCGCTCGCGCCGCAGGGCCGCCGCGAAGAACGGGAACCACGGCAGCACCGGGATGCCCTTCACCAGGAACGAGGCGTCGCGCCCGTAGACGATTTCGTCCAGGTCGGCGGTGCCGGAGCCGAAGCGGAACGACCAGGGCGGGTCGTCGCCCTCACAGGTCGTGAACACGCCGCGCTCCACCTCGTAGATGCTGTCGCCGATGCGGTCCATCCGGTCGGCCGAGAGGCGGTAGAACGGCGGCGCGACCGCGGTGCCCTTGTAGACCACGCCGGTGCCGGTCTTGAGGTTGTAGTCGATGCGCTCGCCCACCAGGCGGTCCGGCCCGTCGTAGAAGACGACCTTGCCCTGGGCCACCGCCTGGCCGGTGTCGCGATTGAGCTCGACGCGGTCGGCGAGCAGGCGGCTCTGACCCCGCGTGATCTCCACGTTGCCGACCGCGATGAGCAGATCGGCGGCGCCCCCCACCTGCTGGATCTGGTCGGCCACCACGGTGGCTTCCTCGCCGCCCGCGCGGACCGTCACCCCTCCGGGCTGCGCCCACCCCGGCGCGGCGCCGAGCCCCGTCGAGATCCCGGCCGACAGCAGCGCCGCGAGCAGGAGCGTCCGGGAGCGGCGCGCGGGCCCGCTAGGGCCGCGCATGGAGCGGACGGAGGAGACGGGCGGCGGCATGAGGCCCCATGCTAGCAGCGGGCTCCGGCCGTGAAAAGGACATCCTGCCCGTCGCCCGCGACGGCCAGGACGTCGCCGATCAGCGAGAGGGAGCCGGCCACGCACACGAGCCCCCGCGGGTCCTCCGGGGTGGCGGCCGCGAGCGCCTCCCGCGGCGACCGGGCGACGGTCACGCGTTCCCCGGCCGGCAGCAGCGCGCGCAGCGTCTCCGGCGCGGCGGCGCGCGGGTTCGCGGGCGCGGTGAGGACGATGCGGGCGGCCAGGGGTCGGAGCGCAGCCAGGATGCCGCCCGCGTCCTTGTCGGCCATGACCCCGATCACGAAGGTGACCGGCCGCCCCGGGAAGTAGGCCCCCAGCGACGCGGCGAGGGCCCGGGCCCCGGCCGGATTGTGGGCGCCGTCGAGGATCACGAGCGGGTCCCGGCGAAAGATCTGAAAGCGTCCCGGCCAGCGGGCGCCCCGGAGCCCCGCGCGGATCGCCGCCTCGTCCGCGCCCAGCTCCCGCGCGGCCGCGGCCGCGAGCAGCGCGTTGCTCGGCTGGTAGACGCCGAGGAGGCCGCAGGCCACGTCGGGGAAGCGCCAGCCGGGCCCTTCCAGGTGCAGGCGCTGCGCCTCGAGGGTGAAGCCGAGCGGGGTGACGTGCAGGTCGCGGCCCTCGATCGCGAGCGGCACGCCCACCAGCGCGGCCCGCCGCGTGATCACCGCCTCCGCCTCGGGGTCCTGCCGCGCCGAGAAGGCGGCGCCGGTCCGGATGATCGCCGCCTTCTCCGCCGCGATGAGGGTCAGCGTATCGCCGAGCTCGTGCTGGTGATCGTAGTCGATGGGCCCGAGCACGACCACGCGGGGCTCGCCCACCGTGGTGGCGTCGAGGCGGCCCCCGAGACCGACTTCCAGGACCGCCACGTCCACCCGCTCGCGGCAGAAGTGGTCGAGGGCGAGCGCGGTCCCGGCCTCGAACACGGTGAGGTCGAGCCGGGCGATCAGGGTGCCGAGCGCGTCCACCCCGTCCACGAAGTCGGCCTCGGAGATCGGCCGGCCGTCCACCCGGATGCGCTCGCGATAGTGGGTCAGATGCGGCGAGGTGTAGAGGCCGACCCGGCGGCCGGCGGCCTGGAGCGCGGCGGCGAGCATCGCCGAGATCGAGCCCTTGCCGTTGGTGCCGCCCACCTGGGCGATCGTGAAGGCCCGCTCCGGGTGCCCGATCGCGTCGAGCATGGCCTCGATGCGCTCCCGGCCGGGGCGCATACCGGCCCGCTCCCCGCCGCGCAGCGCGAGGATCCGGGCCACCGCTTCCGCATACGTCATGGAGCGGGCGCGGGGGCGCGACCGCTGAAGAAGGCGAGGATGCGTCGGAGGGTGGCCCGCAGCTCCCGCCGCTCCACGACCAGGTCCACCTGGCCGTGCTCGAGCAGGAACTCCGAGCGCTGGAATCCTTCGGGCAGCGGCTGGCGGATGGTCTCCGCGATGACCCGCGGTCCCGCGAAGCCGATGAGGGCGCGCGGCTCGGCGAGGATGAGATCGCCCAGCATCGCGAAGCTGGCCGTCACGCCGCCGGTGGTCGGATCGGTGAGGAGCGAGATGTAGGGGATGCGCTCGGCGTCCAGGCGCTGCAGCGCGGCCGACGTCTTGGCCATCTGCATGAGCGAGAGGATGCCCTCCTGCATGCGGGCGCCGCCGGAGGCGGAGACGATGAGGAGCGGGACGCGCTTCTGCAGGGCCAACTCGATGGTGCGCGTGAGCTTCTCGCCGACCACCGAGGCCATGCTGCCGCCCAGGAACGAGAACTCGAAGACCGCGATCGCCACCGGATAGCCGCCGATGCGCGCGGTGCCGGTGACGACCGCCTCGCCGGAGTCGGTCTTGCTGCGCGCGGCCTTCAGCCGGTCGGTGTAGCGCTTGGTGTCCTTGAAGTTGAGCGGATCCTTCGAGCGCAGCCCCGCCTCGCGCTCCTCGAAGGAGCCCTCGTCGGTCAGCAGCGCGATGCGCTCGCGCGCGGAGATGCGGAAGGGGTAGCCGCACTTGGGGCAGACGCGGCCCGCGCGCTCCACCTCGGCCCGGTAGACGATCTCCTTGCAGGAGTCGCACTTGACCCAGAGGCCCTCGGCGATGACGACGCGCTTCGGCCGCTCGTCCTCGCCTTCCTTCTTCTTCCAGAACCAGGCGGCCATGGGGGTCAGCGGTTCAGCGACGCGGGAGCCGGCGGGCAGCCGGACCCGCTGCTCTGTCTAATGCGGGGGCCCGGAAATGGCCCCCGCACTCCCCCAGGACCGCTTTTGGGCTGATCAGCGGTCTCCTTTCAGGGGCGCCTTGAGGGAGGCGATGAAGTCGCCGACACGGGGGAGGAGGTCGGCGGTGCCCGCGTGCTGCTCGACGAGGCGCACGATGGCCGAGCCCACGATGACCCCGTCGGCGGCGCGGCCGACCTCGGCCGCCTGCTCCGGGGTGCTGATGCCGAAGCCCACGCAGATCGGCTTGGTGGTGATGGCGCGCAGGGCACGGAGCTGCTGGGCGAGCTCGGGGGCCAGGGTGGCGCGCTCGCCGGTGACGCCGGTGAGGGAGACCATGTAGATGAAGCCCTGGCTGGCCCGGGCGATCTTGCGCATCCGCTCCGGCGTGGAGGTGGGCGCCACCAGGTGGACGACGTCGAGGCCGGCCGGCCCGGCCTCCGCGCGCAGGGGGTCGGCTTCCTCGGGCGGCACGTCGGCCACGATGACGCCGTCGATGCCGGCCTCCACCGCGGTGCGGCAGAAGGCCTTGAGCCCGAAGGCGAGGATCGGGTTGTAGTAGGTCAGGAACACGAGCGGCACCGAGACGTCGCCGCGCATCTCCCGCACCAGCTCCAGCACGCGCGGCAGGGTCACGCCCGCGGCGAGCGCGCGCTGCGTCGCCCGCTGGATCACCGGGCCGTCGGCGAGCGGATCCGAGAACGGAATGCCCAGCTCGATGACGTCGGCCCCGCGGCGGGCTGCCTCCACCACCAGGCGGCGCGTCATCGCGAGCGATGGATCGCCGGCCGCGAAGTAGACGACGAGCGCGCGCTCCCGGCGCGCGCGGAGCGCCGCGAAGGTGGCGGCGAGCCGCGACGGCGGGCGCGGGGCGGCGACCGCGCGGCTCACCGGTGGGCTCCGTGGCCGTTGCCGCCCCCGCCCTCGAGGGCCTGGGCCACCGTGTGCACGTCCTTGTCGCCGCGCCCGGAGAGCCCGATCAGCACGCTCTGGGTCTTCTTCATGCGCGCGGCCGCCCGCATCGCGTGCGCCACCGCGTGGGAGGACTCGAGCGCGGGCATGATGCCCTCGAGCCGGGTGAGGGCCTTGAACCCCTCGAGCGCCTCCTGATCGGTGACCGAGACGTACTCGAACCGGCCCACGTCCTTGTAGTACGAGTGCTCGGGACCGACGCCCGGATAGTCCAGGCCGGCCGAGATCGAGTGTGCCTCCGCCACCTGCCCGTCGTCGTTCTGGAGCACGTAGCTCATGCTCCCGTGGAGCACCCCCACCGCACCGGAGCTCAGGGAAGCGCCGTGCTTGCCGGTGGCGATGCCGTGGCCGCCCGGCTCCACCCCCACGATGCGCACGCGCCGGTCGCCGATGAAGGGCCAGAAGAGCCCCATCGCGTTGGAGCCACCGCCCACGCAGGCCACGAGCAGGTCGGGCAGGCGGCCGATCGCCCGGCGGGACTGGACGCGCGCCTCGTCGCCGATCACCCGCTGGAAGTCGCGCACGAGCATCGGGTACGGATGCGGCCCCATCACCGAGCCGAGCAGATAGTAGGTCGTGCGCACGTTGGTGACCCAGTCGCGCAGCGCCTCGTTGACCGCGTCCTTGAGCGTCTTCGAGCCGCTCTCCACCGGGATGACCCGCGCCCCGAGCAGCTTCATGCGGAAGACGTTGAGGGCCTGGCGCTCCACGTCCACGCTGCCCATGTAGACCTCGCACTGAAGGCCCAGCAGCGCCGCCGCGGTGGCGGAGGCCACCCCGTGCTGACCCGCGCCGGTCTCCGCGATGATCCGCGACTTGCCCATCCGCTGCGCGAGCAGCGCCTGGCCGAGCACGTTGTTGATCTTGTGGGCGCCGGTGTGGCAGAGGTCCTCGCGCTTGAGGTAGATGCGCGCGCCGCCCACGTGGCGGGTCAGCCGCTCCGCGAAGTAGAGCGGGGTCGGGCGGCCCGCGTAGGTGGACAGGAGCTCGCGCAGCCGCCGGCGGAAGCGCGTATCCGCGCGCGCGGCGCGGTACGCCCGGTCGAGATCCACGAGCGGCTGCATCAGGGTCTCGGGCACGAAGCGCCCGCCGAAGCGGCCGAAATGGCCGTTGGCGTCCGGCAGCGACGCGGGCCGCAGGCGCGCGGGGCTCATGGGGCCGCCGCGGCTGCGCGCGCCAGGCTCACGAAGCGGGTCACCCGCGCTTCATCCTTGCGCCCCGGGCGGGCCTCCACCCCGGAGTTGACGTCGACGCCGTAGGGCCGCACGCGGCGCACCGCCTCTCCCACGTTGTCGGGGGTGAGCCCGGCCGAGAGGAGCACCGGATGCCGTCGCGCCATCTCCGCGGCCACGTCCCAGGGGATCACCGCCCGCGCTTCCCCCTCGCTCCAGCGCGAGGGCGAGTCGAGCAGGAACGCGGCGACGCGGTAGCCGGCCATGCGGTCGAGATCGGCGGGGCCCACGATCTTGAGCGTCTTGATCACGGGCAGCCGGAAGTCGTGCAGGTCCTCGGGGGCCTCGTCGCCGTGGAACTGGAGCGCGCCCAGCCCGCACTGCTCGGCCACCGCCTTCACGTGGCCCGGGGCGTGGTTCCAGAAGACGCCCACCGGTGTCACGAACGGCGGCAGGGCCGCCACGATCCGGGCCGCCGCCTCGGGCGTGACGTAGCGCGGGGTGCCCTCGACGAAGATGAACCCGAGCGCGTCGGCGCCCGCGGCCGCGCAGAGCCGCGCGTCGTCGAGATTGGTGATGCCGCAGATCTTGATCCTCATCGCAGCGAGAGCTCGCGCACCTTCGCGGCCACGTCGGCCGCCCGCAGCAGGGTCTCCCCCACCAGCACCGCGTGGGCGCCCGCGGCCACCACCCGGGCCACGTCGGCGCCGCTCGCGAGCCCGCTCTCGCTGACCGCGACCGGCCCGGGCGGGATCTGGGGCAGCAGGTGGAGCGAGGGCTCGAGGCTCGTCACGAGCGTCTGGAGGTCGCGGTTGTTGACGCCGATCACCGGGGCGCCCAGCCGCAGCGCGCGATCCAGCTCCCCTGCGGTGTGCACCTCGACCAGGGTCGCGAGCCCGGCGCCCTTGGCCGCGTGGAGCAGGTCGCGGAGGGCCGCGTCCTCGAGCGCGGCCACGATCAGCAGCACCGCGTCGGCGCCCGCGGCGCGCGCCTCCCAGAGCTGGTACTCGTCCACGATGAACTCCTTGCGGAGCACGGGGACGGAGACCGCGCCGCGGATTCGCACGAGGTCCTCGAGGCGGCCGTGGAAGTAGCGCGCGTCGGTGAGGACCGAGACCGCGGCGGCGCCGGCCCCCGCGTAGGTCGTGGCCTGCGCCACCGGATCGAGATCGGCGCGGAAGAGCCCCTGCGACGGCGAGCCCCGCTTGACCTCCGCGATCAGGCGCACCCGCTCTCCGGCCCCGGGCCGGAGCGCCGCCTCGAAGTCGCGGGCGGGCGAGAGGCCGCGGCAGGCCGCGATGAGATCGGCGAGGGGGCGCTGCGGCTTGAGCGCGGCCAGCTCCGAGCGCTTGTGGGCGACGATTTCATCCAGGACACCCATGCGACTAATAGTCGCCGCGCAGCCCGTGATCCCGCCCCGTGATGTCGATGCGCGCCATCTGCTCCATCACGTACTCGCGCAGCGTGCGCGGAGGCGGGAGATCGCGCACGAGCCGGCCCCTCTCGATCAGCGGCTTGAGCAGGGCCTCGGCGGGGCGCCCGTCCGGGCCGACCGGCGCGGGGGCGGCGGCCGGGAGCACCACGTTCTGGAGCGTGCCCGGGAACCGCCACACCTGCTTGGCCCCGGAGCGCTTGCCGCGCTTGGCCATGGGCACGCCCTCGATCTCCATGATGTCCAGCGCGAAGGAGAGCACGGGGGCGTTGGCGATCGAGGTGCCGACCCCGTAGCCGTCCACGAGGGAGTTCAGCCGGAGGATCTCGTACTCGTCGATGCCGCCCGAGGCCAGGATCTTCACATGCCCGAAGCCGCGCAGGTCGAGCTCCCAGCGCACCTCCTCGAGGATGCGGAAGAAGTCGCCGCGCCGCGAGGACGGAGTGTCGAGGCGGACCGCGTAGAGATCGCGGCCGAGGGCCTCCGCGACCCGGATCGCCTCGAACTTCTCGTCCTGGAGCGTGTCGATGAGCGCCACCCGGCGGACCTTGGGATCGATCACCTCGTGGAAGGCCCGCAGCGCCGCCACCGTGTCGCCGAAGAGCAGCACCAGCGCGTGGGGGATGGTGCCGGTCGGGTCGGCGTCGATCAGCTCGGCGGACTTGGTGACCGCGACGCCGTCGCAGCCGCCCACGAAGGCGTTCCGCTCGATCATGGGGGCCAGGGCCGGGTGCATGCGCCGCGCCCCGAAGGAGATCACCTGGCGCTCGCCCGCGGCGCGCTTGCAGCGCGCGGCCTTGGTGGCGATGCCGGAGGCCTGGCAGAGGAAGCCCAGGAGCGCCGTCTCGTACTTGGCCCACTCGGGATAGACGCCCTCGATGAGGAGCACGGTGTCCTCGGGGCCGAAGAGCGTGCCCTCGTCCATGGCCCACACGTCGACCGGCAGGCCCTCGAGCAGCGCGGCCGCCTCCTCGATGCCGGCCAGGACGCCGAAGGTCCAGTCGCTCTGCGGGAAGCTCTTGAGCCGGATCTCCGCCTTCACCCGCTTGTGGAGGCCCTTCGCGCGGAGAATCTCGACGGTGCGGTCGAAGTAGACGTCCGAGACCTCGCCCGCCTTGATCTCGGGCTCGGAGGCCATGTGGAAGGCGCGCTTCGGCTGGGTCTTCATAGAGATGGAGGCCCCTCCCGGCCCGTCTTCAAAGTGCACGGATTGTCCCAGAAAGCCCCGGGGAAGTCAATCAATGCCATGGCCGTCGTGAGGGCCAAACGCGCGCCCCACAAGGCGTTTCCAGACCGGGCTAGAGCCGGAGGCTCTTCAGATACGCGCGAAAGGCGTCGGCCAGGTCCGGCCGGGCCAGGGCGAACTCCACCGTGGCCTTGAGGAAGCCGAGCTTCTCGCCCGTGTCGTGGCGCTTGCCCTCGAACTCGACGGCGTAGATCGGCCGCCGGCCCCGCAGCGCGCGCAGGCCATTCGTGAGCTGGATCTCGCCTCGGGAGTCGGGCGCGGTCTCCTGCAGGATCGGGAACAGATCGGGCGTGAGCACGTAACGCCCGATGATGGCGAGGTCCGAGGGGGCGTCGCGCGGATCCGGCTTCTCCACGAGGTCCTGCACCTCGTAGACGTTGGCGCCGAGGCCGCGCGCGGCGATCACTCCGTAGCGGCCGATCTCCTCGCGGGGCATCCGCATCACCGCGAGCACCGGCCCGTCGTGGCGCTCGTACACGTCGAGGAGCTGGCGCATGCACGGCACGCGCGACACGATGATGTCGTCGCCCAGGAAGACGCCGAAGGGCTCGTCGCCCACGAGCGGGCGGGCGCAGAGGATGGCGTGGCCGAGGCCGAGCGGCTCCTTCTGGCGCACGTAGGAGACCGACGCCAGCTCGGAGATCGTCTTGATCTGGGCCAGCTCTTCCATCTTCCCGCGGTCCTGCAGGTAGTACTCGAGCTCGAAAGAGGCGTCGAAGTGATCCTCGATCGCGCGCTTGTTGCGCCCGGTGACCAGGATGATCTCCTCGAGCCCCGAGGCGACCGCCTCCTCCACCACGTACTGGATGGTGGGCTTGTCCACGAGCGGCAGCATCTCCTTCGGCTGCGCCTTGGTGGCGGGCAGGAAGCGGGTGCCGAGTCCGGCGGCGGGAAAGACGGCCTTCCTGACCTTCATGAATTCGACGATACACGAGCGGGGCGGGAAAGAAAACCGACTCAGCCCGCCGGCGGGGCGTCGTCGGGCGTGCGCACCTGGATGCCGAGCTTCTTGATCCGGTACCAGAGACTGCGCTCCGAGATGCCGAGCACCTTGGCCGCGCGGGCCTGGACGCCCTGGGTCTGCGAGAGCGCGTCCAGGATCATGCGGCGCTCCCATCCCTCGAGCGCCTCGTCGAGCGAGCCGGACAGCACCGGCGCGGTCTCGGCGGCGGGGCGCGCCTGGGCCGCCCGCTGGATCGCGGGCGGCAGATGCTCGGGGCCGATCACGCCGTCGCTCAGCACCATCGCGCCCTCGAGCACGTGCTGCAGCTCCCGCACGTTGCCCGGCCACGGGTAGGTCCAGAGACAGCGCAGCGCATCGGGCGACAGGATGGCGGGCTGCCGGTTGAGGCGGCTGGCCGCGCGCTCCAGCAGATGGGTCGCCAGGAGCGGCAGGTCGTCGATGCGCTCGCGCAGCGGGGGCAGGTGCATGCCCACGCCCTGGAGCCGGTAGAAGAGATCCTGGCGGAAGGTCCCCTGCGCCACCGCCGCCTCGAGGTCCCGGTGCGTCGCCGCGATCACCCGCACGTCGGCGGTGATGGTGCGGGTGCCGCCCACCCGCTCGAACTCTCGCTCCTGGAGCACGCGCAGGATCTTGGACTGCATGGGCAACGGCATGTCGCCGATCTCGTCCAGGAAGAGCGTGCCTTCCTTCGCGAGCTCGAAGCGGCCCGGGCGCGCCCGCACCGCGCCGGTGAACGCGCCCCGCTCGTGGCCGAACAGCTCGGACTCGAGCAGGCCCTCCGGGATCGCCGCGCAGTTGACCGGCACGAACGGCCCGTCTTTCCGAGCGCTGAGTCGGTGAATCCCCCGCGCCAGGACCTCCTTGCCGGTGCCGCTCTCGCCCAGGATCAGCACGGTCAGGTCGGTGGGCGCGGCGCGATAGGCCATGTCCACCACCCGCTTGAGCGCCTCGCTCTGCCCGATCAGCCCCTCGACGCCACCCGGCTGGCTGTCCCGCAGGGCCTTGACCTGCTTCTGCAGCCGGCGCCGGTCGAGCGCGCGCGAGACCACGACCTGGAACTCATCCATCTTCAGCGGCTTGGTGAAGAAGTCGTAGGCCCCGCGCGTCATCGCGTCCATCGCGGTCTGGCGCGTGCCGTGCGCGGTCATCACGATGATCGGGGTGTCCGGCGCCAGCTCGCGGCACTTCGGAATGGCGTCGAGGCCGTCCATATCGGGCAGCCGGACGTCCAGGAGAATCAGGTCGTAGGCGCCCACCTTGAGCTTGTCCAGGAGGGCGCCCGCGGTGGGCGCCACCTCGGGGTCGTAGCGCTGGCGGCGGAGGGCCTCGCGCAGGACGAAGGCGAGGTCCTCGTCGTCCTCCGCGATGACGATGTGCTCGCTCATGATCCGGGCGGCACCGCCAGGCTCAGAAGAAGCGCCGGCTGCCGAGCTGCGGGTCGAAGCTGCGGCCGAGCCACAGGGGGACCGGCACGCCGGTGTCGAACCCCCAGGTGGTGGTGGGCTCGGTCCGGTAGGTCCAGCTCACCGAGACGCGCACCAGCCCGCCGTCCGCCACCACCTTGACGCTCGCGGGATCCACCTGGATGCCCGCCCGGCGGGTCCCGACCAGCACGCCACTGCGGAGATCGGCGAGGAACTCCGGCGAGAACAGCTCGGACGGGTTGCGCTGGCGCTGGCGCTCCCAGGCCGCGGTGAACGCCTGCTCGGTCAGGTCGTTGGTCTGGAAGTAGGAGTAGATGGCCTGCATGCCGTTGTACCCGACCCACAGGAACACGGCCACCCAGAAGGAGACCAGGAGGATCGTGCGCACCCGCATGGATCGAGTGTAGACGTTTCCCCACGGCGGCGGCAACTTCCCTTGTGCTAGGCTGGATTCGGTGCGATCCCTCGCCGCCTCCTGGCGCGTGCTCCTGGCGGGAAGCCTGGCCGGCTTGGCCGTCGTGCTCCTGGCCGCGTTCGACCCGCTGAGCTTCTTCGAGATCGCCGAGCTCAAGGCTCTCGACGCCCAGTTCACCCTGCGCGGGCCCCGGGAGCCGCGGTCCCCCATCGTCATGGTCACCATCGACGAGGACTCCTTCGACGGGCTCAATCTGGCCTGGCCGTGGCCCCGACAGGTGCACGCCAAGTTCCTCGACATCGTGGGCCGGGGCGGGCCGGTGGCGATCGGCATGGATATCCTGTTCACCGAGCCGTCGTCCAGAGGCCCCGCCGACGATGCCGCCCTGGCTGCCGCCGTGGATCGGTCGCGCGATCGGATCGTGCTCGCCGCGGCCCTGACGACGGTGGGCGACGCCTCGTTCGTGAAGCAGGCCCTGAACCCTCCGATTCCCGTGATCCGCGGCCAGGCCGCCTTCGGCTCGGCGGACTACGACTCCGACGCCGACGCGTTCGTCCGCCGGGCCACCCTCAAGCGCATCTTCCAGGAGCGGGAGTGGGCGGGCTTCGATCTGCTGATCTACCGGCTCGGCGAGCGCGCGGGGCTCGCGCGCGGCGCGGCGCCGGTCGGCCACGAGCTGCTGGTCAACTTCCGGGGCGGCCCGGGGACGTTCCCGATGGTGGCCTACCACCGCGTGGTGACCGGAGAGATCCCCCCCGAGGCGTTCGCGGGGAAGATCGTCCTGGTGGGCGCCACCACCCCCACGCTCCACGACATCTTCCCCACCCCGTTCGCCTCGCAGTCGGGCATGTCCGGCGTCGAGATCCACGCCAATACGCTCGAGACCCTCCTCCAGGACATTCCGCTGCGCCGCGCCCCGCGGCTGCTGGTGCCGGTCGTGGCGGTGCTGGCGGGCGCGGCGGCGGCCTTCACCGCGACCGCGCTGCGCCCGCTGCCCGCCTTCGGGATCCTCGCGGCCGGGCTCGCCGGCTACCTCGCGGCCAGTCACGGCGCCTTCCTGTGGGGCCGCTCCTGGATGCAGGTGGTGCCGGTCCCGCTGGCCCTCCTGATCACGTACGCGGGCACCGTGGCCAAGAACTTCACCCAGGAGCAGCGGGAAAAGCGGCGGCTCTCGCGCTTCTTCTCCCCCGCGGTGGTGGCCGAGATCATCCGGTACAAGGACGATGCGAAGCTCGCGGCCGGCCGGCGGCGCATGACCGTGCTCTTCTCCGACATCCGCGGCTTCACGTCCATGTCGGAGAGGATGGAGCCGGAGGAAGTGGTCACGTTCCTGCGCGAGTACCTCACGGTGATGACCGAGGCGGTCTTCAAGCACGGCGGCACCGTCGACAAGTACATCGGCGACGCGATCATGGCGCTGTACAACGTCCCCTTCGAGGCGCCCGACCACGCCCGGCGCGCGGTGCGCACCGCGCTCGAGTTCCAGGAGCGGCTGCAGCCCCTGGCCGAGCGCTTCGCCGCGAAGTACGGCGGCACCCTGGCCTGCGGCGTCGGTATCCACACCGGGGACGCGGTGGTGGGCACCATCGGCTCCGAGCAGCGCCTGGAGTACACCGCGATCGGCGACACCATCAACCTGGGCTCGCGCCTCGAGGGCCTCACCAAAGAGTTCAGCGTGCCCATCATCATGAGCGAGGCGACCGCCGCCGAGGTCGCGGGGCAGTTCGGCACCCGCGACCTGGGCGAGGTCACGGTCAAGGGCAAGGCGATCCCGGTGAAGATCTACGCGGTGCTGGGCGAGCTCCCGCCGCCGGGAAGCCGGGCGGACCCCACCCGAGCGCCCCGGGCGGCCTTCAACTCCCGCTCCGCCCCGCGGCGCGCGATGGAGGGCCGCGTCTCCATCGCGGACGGCGAGCTCACCGTGGTGGCCGAGCTGAGCGATCTCTCCCGCACCGGCCTCGCCGTCCACTCGGTCCCCCGCCGGCTCGAGCCCGGTGAGCTGGTCGCGCTGCAGGTGACGCTGCGGGGCCAGCGGGAGGCGATCACGATCGAACGGGCGGAAGTGATGTGGTCCCGCAAGGACACCGCCGGCCTCCGCTTCGTCGAGACCTCCGCCGCCGCCCGCGCCGCCATCGACGCCCTGACCGCCCCCTAGCGTCGATCCCGACGAGCCGGGGTGGCGGGGCTCCCCCGCTGGAACACGCTGAGCCGCGGGCGCGCGGGGGCACTCGAACGAGCCACGAGATGGGCGCTTCACGCTTCGCCTTCCCGCAGAAGACACGGTTCCAGCGGAGGAGCCCCGCCACCCCGGCTCGTCGGCCGCTCGGCCTGGAGCGGCGGCCTAGTCGCGGGCGACGGAGAGCTGGATGTTGATGGACTGCTCGAGGTAGTCGAGGTTGAAGGGCTTGGGCACGTAGTCGGCGGCGCCCAGCTCGAGCAGGCGTGATGTGGTCGCCACGTCGTCGTTCACGGTGACCATGATCACCGGCAGCGAAGGCGCCCGGGCCGCGATGCGCTTGAGCGTCTCGAGGCCGTCCATCTCCGGCATGTGCATGTCCAGCAGGACGACGTCGGGGGTGAAGGTGTCGAGCGCCAATAACCCGAGCCGCCCGTTCTCGGCGATGCGGACCTCGTAGCCCCGATCGGTCAGGAAATGCTCCATGAGCTGGCGCACTTCCGGCTCGTCATCCACCACCAGGATCTTCTTCGCGGGCATGCAGCGATACTACTCTCGGGTGCGATTTATGTGCAAACTTCGCGGCTCGGCCCGCCGCCGGTTGCACCTCGCCCTGCCTCAGCGGACCTGGATGACCTCGTTGGGCACGCCGAGGCGGGCGACCTCGCGGCTGGCGGCTTCCGCCTCCGCGCGCGAGGCGAAGTTGCCGTGGCGGAGATTCACCTGTCCGGCGTGGGTGGTTTCGGTGGCCACTCGCGCATCGTAGCCAGTGGCGCGCAGCTTCTCGGCGAGCTGCACCGCGCTCCGCAGCGGCGCGGGCGGCCCCACGCGCACGGTGACGCCGGTGCGCCCGACCAGGAGCACGCTCGGCGGGTGCCCGTCCTTCTGCAGCCGCTCGACGATGGCCTGGCCTTCCTCCGGATCCTTCAGCGACGACACGAGCACCGCGAAGAGCTTGGCGGGCGTCTGCTGCCGGAAGCGTACGGTCGAGAAGCCGGCCTGGTTGAGCTTGGCCTCCACGCGCTCTGCGTCCTCGGACATGAAGAACGTGCCCAGAGCCAGCGCGTAGCGAACCGGGGGCGGGGTCGCCGGCGCCGGGGGAGCAGCCGCCTCGCGCGACTCTTCGGAGCGCTCCGGCGGCCCCGCCTTCGCGACGGGCGCGGGGCCCGGCGGGACCGGGGTGGCCGCGATGGGCGCGGGCGGACCCGACGCGGGGGCCGCCGCCGGCGGCTCCGGCGCGGCGGGGGCGACCGCGGGCGGCACCACGACGAGCGGCGGAGTGGACGGGGTCTCCGAGGTCGGGGACGGCGCCGCGGACGCCGGGGGCGCCGCGATCGACTCCTCCGACGGGCGCGACGCGGCCCAGAGCTGAAGCAGGCGGTGGATGCCGCCGGTCGGCCCGGGCGACAGGAAGTGATCGCCCCACTGCAGCAGGCCCACGAGCAGGAGCGCGAGGGCTGCGAGCAGGAGGAACCCCGGCCACGCGTGTCGGTATCTCACCGGCTTCCTTGACAGTCCGCGAGAGCAGTCGCTATCATCCGTTCGCCCCGACGATCCACCGTACCGGGGTTCACTGGTAGAGTACATACATGAGCCGCCGCCCGGTACTGATTGCCGTGGTCGCCATCCTGCTGGTCGCCGCGGGGGGCGGCGGCTACCTGCTGCGCGACCGGCTGGGCCGGAGCGCGGCCGCGCCTGCCCCGAGCAGCCCGCAGGCCGCCGCCGGCATCGCGCTGGCGGAAGCCCTCCAGCTGGGCTTCGTGGACGTGGCCCAGCACGTCCGCCCCGCGGTCGTGCACCTGGGGACGATCCAGAAGGCGAAGAGCCGGCGCGGCCCCAACCTGCCGCAGGGCAACGAGGATCCCTTCTTTCGCGACTTCTTCAATCAGTTCTTCGGCTCCGAGGGGCCCGATCAACGCTCCGAGTTCCGCCGGCCCGGCCTGGGATCGGGCGTCATCATCGACAAGCGCGGCCTGGTGCTGACCAACTTCCACGTCGTCAAGGGGGCCGACGAGATCCTGATCCGCCTCTCCGACAAACGAGAATACCGCGGACAGATCCTCGGGACCGATCCGAAAACGGACCTCGCGGTGGTGCGGTTCCAGCCGGACCACGAGCTCACGGTGGCGACTCTGGGCAACTCCGACGCGCTGCGGGTCGGCGAGTGGGCCATCGCCATCGGCAACCCCTTCGGCCTGGACCAGACGGTCACGGTCGGGGTGATCAGCGCGACCGGGCGCTCGGACGTGGGCATCGCCACCTACGAGAACTTCATCCAGACCGACGCCTCCATCAACCCGGGCAACTCCGGCGGACCTCTCGTGAACCTCAAGGGGGAGGTCATCGGGGTCAACACCGCCATCGTGGCGGCGGGGCAGGGCATCGGCTTCGCGATCCCGATCAACATGGTCAAGCGCGTGGTGGACCAGCTCGTGGACAAGGGCAAGGTGGTCCGCGGCTGGCTCGGCGTGGCGCTCCAGCCCCTCTCCCAGGATCTCGCCCAGAGCCTGGGGCTCGCGGGCACCAACGGCGCGGTCGTGGGCTCCACCATCACCGGCAGCCCCGCGGCCCAGGCGGGCCTTCAGCAGGGCGACGTCATCGTCGCCTACGACAGGACCCCGATCGAGGACTACCGGCACGTGCAGCGCCTGGTGGCGGAGACCCGGGTGGGCAAGAGCGTGACGCTCCAGATCGTGCGGAAGAAGCAGAAGATGGACGTGGCAGTCACCATCGCCGAGGTGCCGGACGAGACCGCCCGGCGCCCCGGACCTTCCCCGAAGCCCTGACCGACTAGGCCACGAAGGGCGGGATCGGCGGGATCTCCACCTGCCGCGCCTTGACGTCCCGGACCCCCTCGACTCCGCGGGCCACGTCCATCGCCTCGTCCATCGCGGCGGTGCCCTCGAGGGTGACCACGCCGGTGCGGGCCTCCACCGTGATGCGGTACTTGCGGGTCTCCGGGTGCGTGGCCAGCGCCACCTGCACCCGGGAGGCGAGCGAGCGATCGGCCACGAGCTGGGCGCTCGCCGGGGTGGTGGCCAGCTCCGCCTGGCCCACCACGCCCGCGATCAGCCCCACCACCGCGCCCGTCGAGAGCTTCTCGGAGTTGACGACGAGGTCATACAGCGCCGGATCGGTGATCCCGACCTCGTAGAGGTAGCGCATGCGGCCGGCCTTCTCGGCGTCGTCGCGGCGCACCAGCTCGCTGACGGTGCGCGGGTTGGTCTGCTCGCCCATCGGCCCGGCCAGCTTCTTGCTGAGCCGCTTGACCCGCACGTCGAACGGGGCCATGACCCGCACCCGCAGCACGTGGGGAATGCCCCGCAGCAGCCACTGCCCGCCACGCCCCATCAGCACCGCGTTGTCCTGCTCGGCGAAGTCGTACAGCGCGGTCTGGATGACCGTGATGTAGCGCCGCGTCTCCGCGTCGAAGCGCTCGAAGAGCGAGGGCTTCGACTCGTCGAGATGGGCGAGCTTCTCCTCGAGCAGCCCGTAGCGCTGGGCCGCGTTGGCGACGAGGTCCTGGTCCACGTAGCGGTAGCCCAGCCGGCCTGCCAGCTGCTGGCCGATCTCCGGTCCGCCCGCGCCGATCTCATGGGAAATGGTGACGATGGCCATGGCGTGTCACTCCTTCCGGTACTTCGCCTTCAGCGCGGCGGGGGCGATGGCGATGCGCTTGCCCCCGACGTCGTCGAGCACGTAGACCTCGTCCGCGAGGCTACCGCTGGCGAAGACCTCGAACACCTCGAGCGCTTCCTCCAGCGAGCTGCCCGCTGGCCGGTCCTCCATCATGCGCTCCACGTCCTGCCGCTTGAGGCGCACGAATCAGTCCGAGCCGGTGAGGGGCATACGAGAAAGGGTCCACCCGATGATTGTGGCCATTGCCGTGTCTCCTCGCCCCTCAATGGGGCCGGACCCGACCACGGGCCGAGAGCAGGAGCCGAAAGCTGGGCTACTTGAGTATCAGGAAACCTCCCTCAAGACAAGGGGTCCCCCTGCCCTCCCCCTTGGCCCGCCCCCGGGCCCGATGGCAGGATAGGAGGGCCATGGCAGGCGTCCGCCGGCAGGCTCTCCTGATGGCCGCGATCCCGGCACTGGCCTTGCTGGCCGGATGCTCCCGCGCGGTCGTGACGTCACCCCCCGCCCCGCCAGGGCTGGGCGGGGAGGAGGTCGGCATGGCCTCGTGGTACGGGGCGCCCCATCACGGGCGGCGGACGGCCAGCGGCGAAGTGTACGACATGCACCAGCTCACCGCCGCGCACCGGACGCTCCCGTTCGGCACCAGGGTCCTCGTGACCAACCGCGATACCAGCCAGTCCGCCGAGCTGCGCGTCAACGATCGCGGCCCCTTCGTGGAGGGCCGCATCCTCGATGTCTCCTACGCCGCCGCCCGCCTCCTGGGCGCCGTCGGCCCCGGTATCATCCCGGTGCGGGTCCGGGTTGTCTCGCTCCCGGCCCGCCCGGCCGGCGCAGACGGCCCCTACACCGTGCAGATCGGCTCCTTCACGACCCGCGCTCGCGCCGAGGCCCTGCGTGACGCGGTGAGGGGCGCCACCATCGCGGAGGCCACGGTCGCCGGCGAGCCCGTCTACCGCGTCCATGTGGGCGCCTACCCCGATCGGATCCAGGCCGCCACCGCCGCCCGCGCCCTCGCCACCCGCGGCTACCCCGCCCTCATCATCGAGCCGTAGCGGCCGGACCAGGAGTCGTCAGGGAGAAGCAGGAACGCCGAGGCAGTGGGGTGGTGGCGGGGGCGCGGGGGCCC
>DATHSW010000134.1:0-4969 GCA_035463855.1 Candidatus Deferrimicrobiaceae bacterium
CGGATCAACCTGAGCCTCTTCGGGCTGTACCCGAAGCGACACGTGCCCACGATTCCGGTGGAGCTGGCCCTGGTGCCGGGCGGTCTCATCTACGAGATGTCGTCGTGGACCCGCGCGATCGTGATGCCGTTGAGCATCATCCAGGCCAAGACCGACGTGCGTCCGGTCCCGGCCGGGTTCAACCTCGACGAGCTGGTCGTGCCGGGCAAGAGCTTCAAGTTGCCGAAGCGCGATCGCCTCTCCGCCCTCTTCCGTCAGCTCGACATCGCGCTCAAGATGTGGGCGACTCGCGGGCCCGAGATCATCCGGAAGCCGGCCATCCGCGAGGCGGAGAAGTGGATCCTCGAGCGCACCCGCAACAGCGACGGGCTCGGCGCCATCTATCCCTCCATGATGTACCTCATCATGGCCCTCGACGCCCTGGGCTATCCGCGCGACCATCCCGATCTCATCGAGGCCGTCCGGCAGTTCGAGGGCCTGTTGACCGAGACGCCCGACGCGTTCTACTTCCAGCCCTGCTTCTCGCCGGTATGGGACACCGCGATCGCGATGTTCGCGCTCGGCGAGATGGGCACGGTGGCGCCCGCCGCGATGCGGCGGGCCGCCGACTGGTTCATCGAGAAGGAGATCCGCCGGCGCGGCGACTGGTCGGTGAAGCGGCCCGATCTCGAGCCGTCCGGGTGGGCTTTCGAGTTCGCCAACGAGCACTATCCCGACATCGACGACACCGCGATGGTGCTGCTGGCCATGCAGCACGCCGAGGCCTCGGACGCGGGCGCGCAGGCACGGTGCGAGCGGCGGGCGGTGAACTGGCTCGTCGGCATGCAGTCCGGCGACGGAGGCTGGGCCGCCTTCGACGCCGACAACAACTGGGCCTTTCTCAATCGCGTCCCGTTCGCGGATCACAACGCGATGCTCGACCCGTCGTGCCCGGACATCACCGGCCGCGTGCTCGAGGCGCTGTGCCGCCGGGGCTTCAAGCTGGCGGACCCCCCGATCGAGAAGGCGGTCGGGTTCCTCCTCGAGACCCAGGAGCGGGATGGGAGCTGGTACGGCCGCTGGGGCGTGAACTACCTCTACGGCACGTTCCTCGCGCTGCGTGGCCTCCGCGCCGCCCAGGATCCGAGCGCCTCGAAGGCGATGTGGAAGGCGGGCAAGTGGATCGCGTCCGTGCAGAACGCGGACGGCGGCTGGGGGGAGAGCTGCGCGAGCTACCGCGAGGGCCGCTTCGTGCCCGCGCCGAGCACCCCGTCGCAGACCGCGTGGGCCCTGCTCGGCCTGATCGCGGCCGGCCAGGGCGACACCGAGGCGCTCGTCCGCGGCGTCCGGCAGCTCGTCGACACCCAGAAGCCCGACGGGACCTGGGACGAGCGCCTGGCCACCGGCACCGGCTTCCCGAACGTCTTCTACCTGCGCTACACGCTCTACCGGGACTACTTCCCGCTGCTCGCGCTCACCCAGGCGCGCCGCGCGATCGAGGAAGCGGAGCGCGCCCTGCGCCTCGTGCAGGACGCCGCCCCGTCGCACCCCTTGCGCTGAGCGGGGCGGCCGGCGCGGGGCTAGGCGGCCGGCATCGCGACCTCCAGCGCCGGGCTCTCCGCGCCCGCTTCGAGCGCCACCGCCGCCGCGGAGATCGTCGCGGCGATCCGCACCGCGTCGTTGACGTGATCGGGCGTGAGCCCACCGTCCGTCACCGTCTTCTCGTGAGCCCGCACGCACACCTCGCAGCCGTTGATCGCGCTCACCGCGAGGGCCATCAGCTCGAAGTCGGTCCGGTTGGTGGCCGGCTGCATCAGCCGGTTCATCCGGAGCCCGGCCGGCTTCTCGCCGTAGACCGGCTTGCCCACCATGTGGCGGAAGCGGTAGTAGACGTTGTTCATCGCCATGAGCGCGGCGGCGGCCTTGGCGTCTTCCACCAGCGCCGGGCCCGCCGCGGCCAGGACCGCCTCGCGCAGCCGCGGGTGGCGGGCGGCGACCGCCGCGGCCGCCGCCACCCCCCAGCGCTGAGGCTCGGTGAGCACGCCCCCCCGCAGCACCGCCTGCAGGTTCAGGCGGATGTCCTTCGCCGCGTCGGGAATCGCCCCCCGGAGCTGCTCGAGCGCGTCCACGTCACGCCACCTGCAGGGTCGGGTCGCCCGCCTTCCAGTTGCACGGGCACAGCTCCCCGGTCTGCAGCGCGTCGAGCACGCGCAGCACCTCGTCCACGTTGCGGCCCACCGACAGGTCGTTCACGCTGGCCCAGCGGATGACGCCCTGCGGATCCACGATGAAGGTCGCCCGCAGCGGCACGCCCTCGCCGCGGTGCAGGATGCCCAGCGCGGTCGACAGCTCCCGCTTGGTATCGGCCAGCATCGGGAACGGCAGGCTCTTCAGATCCGGGTGATCCCGCCGCCACGCCAGGTGAACGAAGTGGGTGTCGGTGCTCATGCCGAGGACCTGCGCGTCGCGCTCCTGGAACTCCTCGTTCCGCTTGCCGAACTCGGCGATCTCGGTGGGACAGACGAACGTGAAGTCCATGGGCCAGGAAAAGAGCACGAGCCACCGGCCCGGGTAGCTCTGGTGGCTGATCTGGGTGAACTCCCGGCCTCGGTCGAGGCTGACGGCGGCCTGGAGGTCGAACTCGGGCAGACGGTCTCCGACGGTCAGCATGGTCCTATAGGGCTCCTTTAGGGCGCCCGGGGGCGCCAATGTGGTTCGGTTTCCCTACTTCAGATGCTTAGGGTGCCCTAAAGGACGTGGGCCGTCGACCGGGGGGTCAGTCGGCGGGGCGGGCCTGGAGCGTGGCGAAGGCGGCCCGGGCAAGGGCGGGCAGGTCGGGGTCCCGGGCGCCCATGATCAGGACGGTGTCGCCCGGGCGGGCCTCCCCCCGGATCCAGTCGAGGACCACCCGATGGGTGGGCGCGTGGGCGCAGGCGAGGGCGGCCGGCAGGTCCTCGGCGAGCATGCGGCTCGAGACGTCCCGGGCGACGGTGCCGCCCGCGTAGAAGATCTCGGCGTAGCAGAGCCGGTCCTCCGGACGTAGCAGTCGCGGCATCAGCTCGCGGAGCTCGGGGCGCAGGAAGCGGGCCGGCCCGAAGCCATGCGGCTGGAAGACGGCCAGGACGCGCGCCGCCCCCGCCTGGGCCGCGGTGACCGCGGCGCGCAGCTTCTCGCCGTTGTGCGCGTAGTCGTCCACCACCCGGATCCCGTCCGCGGTCACGCCGATCACCTCGAAGCGACGCGCCACGCCCGGGAAGCGGGCGAGCAGCGCCCCCACCTCGGCGGGGGCGATGCCGAGCTCGAGCGCGATCAGCGCGGCGGCCGCCGCGTTCTCCAGGTTGTGCCGGCCGGGCTGCGGCACGTCGAGCGCGAGCGGGCCCGTCGGCAGGTGGAGCGTCCCGCGCGCGCGATGGGGCCCGGTGCTCGTGATCTCGAGGGGGGTGTCGGCGCGCGGGCCCGTTCCGTAGCGGTGCGCGCCCACCGCGCGGCCCACGTCGGCCGCCTCCGACGAGGCGCAGTTGACCAGGAGGCGGCCGCAGCGCTTGGCGAAGGTCTCGAACTGCGGCCGCAGCGCGTCCACCTCGCCGTGATCGCGGCTGATGTTGTGGATGAGCCCCAGCGTGGCGTGATAGCCGGTGAGCGTGCCGTCGGACTCGCACGCCTCCGCGGCCACCGCCCCGCCCTCCGGCCCCGGCAGGAAGCAGCCGCTCGTGCCTTCGCCGGCGAGCGCGGCGCCGCCCAGCACGGTGGCCGCCACGCCGGCCTCTCGGGTCAGCCAGCCCACCATGCCGGCGATCGTGCTCTTGCCGCTGGTGCCCGCGATGGCGACGCCCGGCCGCCCGGCGTCCACCACCTCGGCCAGCAGGGCCGGGCGCGGGACCCGCTCGATGCCGAGCGCGCGCGCGGCCCGCACCTCCGGCGTCTCCGCCTCCACCGCGGTCGAGTACACGAAGCGGTCGAGCTCGGCGGTCACCGCGGAGCCGTCCTGGGGCTTCACGACGATCCCGAGGGCGGCGAGACGAGCGGCGACCTCCGCATTCTTGCCCTGGTCGAACGAGCGGTCGGAGCCCTGCACGACGTGGCCGCGGGCCCGCATGAGGCGGGCCAGGGGGTTCATCCCGGCGCCCGCGATGCCGGAGAAGTGATAGCGCACACCTCATCCTGCCACGGATCGAATACTCCGCCGGTCATCCATTGACCGGTGGATTTTCGCCCACCCGCCAGGGCGAAGCGCCCGATGGCGTCGCGTAAGCAACTGAAATCTCAATCAGGCGGCCCTGGCACCACGCTTGCGAACAGAGCGCGCCTGAGGGAGGACGCCATGGACACCGCACAGGCCGAGGCCATCGTCATCAAGCGTCGCTACTGCGGCTCTCCCAACATCGCCAGCGGCGGCTACATCGCCGGGCTCCTCGGGCGCCATCTGGACGGCCCGGCGCGCGTGGGTCTCGAGGCCCCGATCCCGGTTGACCATCCCCTCGGGATCGAGCGGCTTTCGGACGGCCGGGTGGTGCTCTCCGACGGTGGTACGGTCCTCGCTCACGCCGAGCCCGCCACGCTCCAGCTCGAGCCGCCGGTGCCCCCGTCGTTCGCGGAGGCGCAGTGGGCGTCCGAGCGGTACCTGGGGTTCACCGAGCACGCGGCGCCGGAATGCTTCGTCTGCGGCCCCGCGCGCGAGTGGGGCGACGGCCTCGCGATCTTCCCCGGGCCGCTCCCGGGCCGGCACCTCGTCGCCGCGCCCTGGGCGCCGGATCCGACGCTCTTCGACAAGCGCGGCGCGGTGCACGCCGAGTTCGTCTGGGCCGCGCTCGACTGCCCGAGCGGCTTCGCGCTGCTCGAGGCCTTCGGTCGGCGGAGGGTGGCGCTGAGCCAGCTGACCGCCAGCCTGATCCGGCCCCTCGAGGTCGGCGAGCGATGGATCGTGATGGGCTGGCCGTTCGCGGCGGAGGGCCGCAATCTCCTGGGCGCGTCCGCGATCTTCTCGGAGGGC
>DATHSW010000135.1:0-5201 GCA_035463855.1 Candidatus Deferrimicrobiaceae bacterium
CGTCAGTCGGACGTCGGCCCGCGCCCACGCGCGACGGAGCCGCAGCCGCTGATCGACGTAGGCCTGCGCCTGGCGCGACGTCGTAATGATGGCGGGCCCGCCATGGTGAGCGTGCGATCCGGGCTGTCCCGAGCACCCCACGACCCGGAACATTGCTAGCGCGAGCGGGATGGGCCGGCGCGCGGTCATGAGCGGGCCTCCTCGGGATGACATCGCCCCGAGGTTATCCTTAGGCGAGCCCGCCGGCAACCGCCGCGAGCCGGGTCTCCTCTACGACCGGCCAGCCGGGCGCTAGGCGGGGATGGCGACGCGCTTGAGGATGCCGAGCTGGTCCAGGATGCTGCCGGCGCCGCGCGCGACGCAGGTCAGCGGGTCCTCGGTCACCCGGATGCTGAGCCCGGTCTCCTGGTGCAGGAGCGCGTCCAGGCCCCGCAGGAGCGCGCCACCGCCCGTGAGCACGATGCCGTTGTCGCTGATGTCGGCGGCCAGCTCGGGCGGGGTGTGCTCGAGGCAGGCGCGCACCGCCGAGATGATGTCGGCGACCGGCTCGCGCAGTGCCTCGCGGACTTCAAGAGCGGTGACTACCACGGTCTTCGGGAGGCCGTCGAGCAGGTCGCGGCCCTGGACTTCCATGGGCTCGTGGTCGTCGCCCTTGGGATAGGCCGAGCCCAGGCGGATCTTGGCGTCCTCGGCGCGGCGCTCCCCGACGAGCAGGTCGTAGGCGCGCCGGAGATAGTGGATGATCGCCTGATTCATCTCGTCGCCCGCCGTGCGCAACGACTCCGAGTAGACGATCCCGCACAGCGACATGACCGCGACCTCGGTGGTGCCGCCACCCACGTCCACGATCATGCTCGCGCCGGGCTGCTCCACCGGCAGGCCCGCGCCGAGCGCGGCCGCCATGGACGCCTGCACGAGGTAGACCTCCCGCGCCCCGGCCTGCTGGGCGGCGTCCCGGACCGCCCGCCGCTCGACCTGGGTGATGCCGGACGGCGTGACGATGACCAGCCGCGGCTGCACGAAGCTCCAGCCCCGGCGGGTCTTGTTGATGAAGTAGCGGAACATCTTCTGCGTGCGGTCGAAGTCGGCGATGACGCCATGGCGGAGGGGTCGGACGACCTGCACCGACCCGGGGGCTCGGCCGAGCATGGCCTTCGCCTCGTTGCCCACGGCCTGCACGGCCCCGCTCATGTCCACCGCCACCACGGACGGCTCGTCGAGGACCACGCCCTGGCCCCGGACGTAGAGCCGGGTGTTGGACGTGCCCAGATCCACCGCCAGATCGCTCGAGAACACCCGCCCCAGCCCGCCCAGGTTCATTCGATCGTGGCCCTCCCGCCGAATCTCCGCAGGAGTTCAAAAAGCGGACCACGATTGACGCCCGCTAAATCACGCTGTTACGAGACGCTCTCGCCGGCGGGGTGACGGTGACTGTCATCGGCACCGGCTCAGCGCGGCAGTGCGCCCGGAGCCGGTGCCGCGCCCTGCATCAGCAGCACCGGGAACGGCTTGCCGGCATCCCCGACCTGCACGACCCGCCCGGGCGGGACCTCGATGCCCTCGGCGCCAAAGGCCAGCAGGAGGCGCCGCCGGTACTCGCGTCCCACGGTCCATTGCTGGATGGGCATCGTCTTGAGCCGGGCCTTGATCACCACGCTCGAGTCCTTGAAGGCGTCTACTCCGAAGATCTCGATGGGCTCGAGGATCAGCGGGCCGTGGGCGGGGTCCTGCCGTAGCTCGTCGGCCACGCGCCGCATGAGCGCGACGACCCGATCGGGATCCTCCCGGTAGCCGACCTCCACATCCACCACGTAGCCCGACCAGCCCTTGGTCATGTTGGCGAGCGTGGTCACGCTGCCATTCGGGAAGATGTGCACCGTCCCCGCGAGGTCGCGCAGCACGATGGTGCGGAAGGTCACGGTCTCCACGAGCCCGCCGGTGCCGTTGACCACCGCCACGTCCCCCACCCGGACCTGGTCCTCGAGCACCAGGAAGAAGCCGGCGATGACATCGCGCACGAGGTACTGGGCGCCGAAGCCGACCGCCAGGCCGACGATGCCCGCGCCGGCCAGGATGGGCCGCACGTCGAAGCCGAGCTGCGAGAGGCAGATCACCGCCACCACCGACCACAGCCCGACCAGGGCCAGAGTGCGCAGCACGCTGGTCAAGGTGGCCACGCGCGGGCGGGTGACGCCGGGCAGCGCGCCGGTCCGCTCGCCCGCGACGACCAGCACGTGCTCGAGATGGCCGATCAGCGTGCGCAGGACACGGGACCCGAAGTAGCCCGCGAGCAGCACGAGCGCCAGGCGGCCGGCGGTCTGCGCGGTCGATCCGGCGAGGCCGATCAGCAGGGATCGGAGATCGGTCATGAGAAATTCCATCGGATGGCCTCCTTGGTGCGGCGTGCAATCATACCGACCGCTGCGCGAGCCGGACGCCCAGGCGCTCACCCGCCGCCTCGAGGTCCAGGAGCGCGCGGGGGCTCGCCAGCTCGATGGCGAGCGGGCCCTCCGCGCCGGTCGGATCGACGTCCACGAGAATCCGCATCGGCGAGTCGGGCCAGCGGAAGGCGAGCCCGCCCTCCGGCCGCGCCGCCACCTCGCCCTGGAGAATGTCGCGCCATTGCACGAGCGCGCGCTCGCGGGAGTGCGCGCGCATCCGCAGGCCCAGGATGCGCACCGGCGGCGGCGCGTCGGGCATTCCCGCCGGGATCGCGCCCGGCGCCTCGGGCGGCGCGGCCGCGCCCGCCTCCGCGAGCTGCACCACGATACCCTGCGCCGCCTTGGGA
The DNA here is from genome assembly GCA_035463855.1 of Candidatus Deferrimicrobiaceae bacterium. Taxonomy (GTDB): domain Bacteria; phylum Methylomirabilota; class Methylomirabilia; order Rokubacteriales; family CSP1-6; genus CAMLFJ01. The sequence continues at coordinate 2,789 of DATHSW010000135.1, forward strand.
TGAAGGAACGCTTCCTTCCAGGAGGAATCCGACTCGTCGCGGCCGACGATGCCGTAGCCCCGGTCCTCGGCGCGCCGGCAGACCTCGGCGAGGTCCGGCACCTTGAAGGTGACGTGGTGGACGCCGCGGCCGTGCGTGGCGAGGAAGCGGTGGAGAAAGCCGTCCACCCCCATCGGCTCCAGGATCTCGAGACGGCCGCCGCCGGCGTAAGTCCAGCTCGCCCAGCGGAAGGCGCCGGACGGCCGGGTCCGTTCGGGCACGCCGCCCAGCACCGCCACCAGGACGGGGGGCGCGTCGGCGATGCGCGGCAAGGCAATCGCGATATGATCGAGCCGGATCGGGGGCATCGGCAGCCTTCCCATCTTACTCGGAAGCCGGCCCGGCCCGCGCATCGACCGCGGGGCCGACGCCATCTAAAGCGGAGGGAGGAGAGAGCGATGAGCAACGACGCAACCTGGCTGCAGCACCTCAACGAGCGCAACTACGACGAGGCGCTGGTGGCCGCCGAAGGCGTGCTGATGGTGGATTTCTGGGCGGAGTGGTGCGGGCCGTGCCGGGCCATCGGTCCGGTGCTGGAAGATCTCGCCCGGTCCTCGAACGGAACCGTGACCCTGGCGAAGGTGAACGTGGACGAGAATCCGGGCCTCGCGGCCCGCTACGGCATCCGGTCGATCCCGACCATCCTGTTCGTCAAGGACGGCAAGGTCCGCGACCAGGTGGTGGGGGCGGTGCCGAAGCCACAGATCCAGGCCAAGCTGGCTGCGCTCGCCTGATCCCGGGCGCGGCATGACGCGGGTCATCACGGTCGGGGCCGCTCAGCTCGGTCCCATCGCGCGCCGGGAAGGGCGCGGTCCGGTCGTCAAGCGCCTCCTGGACCTGCTCGGGCAGGCCCAGGGGCGCGGCTGTGACCTCGTCGTCTTTCCCGAGCTGGCGCTGACCACCTTCTTCCCGCGCTGGTGGATGGAGGACCAGGCGGAGATCGACGCCTTCTTCGAGGGCGAGATGCCCGGTCCCGAGACACGGCCGCTCTTCGACGAGGCGGCGCGACTCGGGATCGCGTTCTGCCTGGGCTACGCGGAGCTCACCCGGGAAGGCGGCGCGCGGCGCCGGTACAACACCTCGATCCTGGTGGACCGCGCGGGGCGCCTCGTGGGCAAGTACCGCAAGGTCCATCTCCCCGGCCACGCCGAGCACGAGCCGTGGCGGCCGTTCCAGCACCTCGAGAAGCGCTACTTCGACGTGGGTGACCTCGGCTTCCCGGTCTGGCGCGCGCTCGGCGGGATACTCGGCATGTGCATCTGCAACGACCGGCGCTGGCCGGAGACCTACCGGGTGATGGGCCTCCAGGGCGTGGAGATGATCCTGCTCGGCTACAACACGCCGGTACACAATCCGCCCGCGCCCGAGCACGACCTGCTCGGCCCCTTCCACAACCACCTGGTGATGCAGGCCGGGGCGTACCAGAACGCCACCTGGGTGGTGGGAGTGGCCAAGTGCGGTCGGGAGGAGGGCTGCGACCTCATCGGCCAGAGCGCCGTCATCGCGCCGTCCGGGGAGATCGTGGCCCAGGCCGCCACGCTCGGCGACGAGCTCATCACCGCGCGCTGCGACCTCGACCTCGCGCGCTCCTACAAGGAGACGGTCTTCAACTTCGCCCGGCACCGGCGTCCCGAGCACTACCGGCTCATCGTCGAGCGCGCGGGCGCCGAGCCGCCGCCGGAGGTGGCTCCCTGACCGCCCACGACGTCTATTTCGAGGACTTCACGCCCGGGCGGGAGTTCCGCACCGAGGGCGTGACGGTCACGGACGGCCAGATCATCGACTTCGCGCTGGCGTTCGATCCGCAGCCCTTCCACCTGAACGTCGAGGCCGCGAAGGAGACGATCTACGGCGGGCTCATCGCGAGCGGTTTCCAGACCATCGCGCTGACGTTCCGGCTCTTCGTCCAGACCCGCGCGCTCGCCGCGTGCAGCCTGGGCTCGCCGGGAGTGGACGAGGTGCGGTGGCTGCGGCCGGTGCGTCCCGGCGACACGCTGCGGGCGACGGTGCAGGTGGTGGATCAGCGGCCGTCGGCGTCGAAGCCGGATCGCGGCATCGTGCGCCTGCACTGGACCACGCTCAATCAGCGGGGCGAGCCGGTTCTCACCATGACCAGCATGCAGCTGGTCCGGCGCCGCGTGCCCGCCTCGACCTGAGTCAGTCCGCGCAGACCAGCACCGCGGAGGCGAGGGCGTGCAGCTCGCCGCGCTCGGAGAAGATCGCGGACGCGCCTAGGAGATTGCGGCCCTCCGCCGCGAACGGCCAGCCCATCACGATCCATCGCTCGCCGACCTCGAGGGGCCGGATCAGGCTGGCGGTCAGCTGGCTCAGCGCCACCCTCCGCCGGCCGAAGGCCTCGAGCAGCGCGAAGCCG
>DATHSW010000136.1:0-1984 GCA_035463855.1 Candidatus Deferrimicrobiaceae bacterium
GCGATGATGGCGCCGGCAGAGCAGGACGAGGTTCGCCAGCGTGGTCGGGCCGCCCTGGGCCCAGTGGCGCACGTGATGCCCCTGGCCGACCCGCACGTGGCAGCCCGGAAAGCGGCAGCTCGGGTCCCGATGCAGCAGCGCCCGCCGCAGCGCGGGGGGAATCGTCCGGGTCCGGGCGCCGACCTCCGCCAGCCGGCCCGTGTGATCGTGCCGCATCACCACCCGGCTGGCGTCGCACGCCAGCCGGCGGGACGTTTCCGCGGAAACGTGGCTCCCCTCTTCCAGCACGGATTGGCCGGGTTGCTCGGGATCCGCCAGCACGGCGGCGTCCACGTGGACCACCACCTGGTAGCGCTCGCCGGGGGCGCCGGGGTCGAGCTCGTGGCGCAGCGCGGTCTCCGCGAGCAGGGCCAGCGCGTCCGCCTGCTGCTGCGCCCGGGTCGGAGGCTCCGTGGCGGGATCCGATACCGCTGCGCCGCCGCCGGCGGTCGCGCGCGCCCGCTGATACAGCGTCTCCCGGGCCGCGTCGAGGGCCCGCAGGAGCAGCGCGCCCACCTCGGGGGCCAGCCGCCCGCGGAGCACCACCGTGCCGTCGTCATCCTGGTAGACGTGCAGCGCCCGACCTGCGTGCTGCCGCGCGGCCGCGCGCGCTTCGGCCTGCCGGTCCACCCGCCGCCAGCCCCGGACGATCCGCTCCACGTGGGCCGCGGTGCCCGCGCGCCCCACCGCCAGCAGGCGGGCCTCGGTCTCCGGCGTGGCCACGCGGGTCAGGGCGCGCACCTTGGCGTAGGAGAGCTGCCCGCGCGCGAGGGCGTCGGCGAGGAGCGGCAGCGCCCCGAGGGCGCGCGCGACGCGGACCTGCTCGCGGGCCGCACCCAGGTCGAGGCCCACGCGCCAGCTCAGCCAGGCGGCGCAGGAGCGGAAGCCGGTGTTCCAGCCCCCGCGGGCGTCGAACTCGCGGATCAGGGCGAGGAAGCGCGCGGTGGCGGCGTCGAGGTGGGCGGACAGCTCGGCGATCTCTTCGCCGAGGCGGTCCAGCTCCGCGTAGGGATGCGGGGTGGCGAGCACGGGTCGCGAGTGGATCGGCATGGCGAGCCCTCCTTCTGCTGGAGCGACTTTACACCCCAGGTTCCGCGATGCCGGAGAGCGCCCAGGCCGGGCGATCCCACGCGGAAGCATGATTTTTCGATCCGGGGCCGCCGACCTGCGCTCCGGAGCTCCGCCTGGGCCGCTGGACCGCCGCCTGCCGAGGGCCGCCGGCGACGGCCGATCCGCCGCGCCGAGGCTGTCAAGCGAAAAGGAATGGCCGACGCGCGTCAGGCCACCGCGGCGAGCTGGCCGATGATCGCCACGCAGGCCTCCGCCAGCTCCTTGCCCTTGGTGAGCATGTGCTGCTTGAAGAACTCCTCGTGGACCGCGTGCTCGTGGAAGTGATGCGGGGTGAGCACGGCCGACAGCACGGGCACGTCCGTCTCGAGCGAGGTCTGCACGATGCCCTGCAACACGGCCTGCGCCACGAAGTCGTGGCGGTAGATGCCGCCGTCCACGACGAGGCCGCTGGCGCACACCGCCGCGTAGCGGCCGGTCCGGGCGAGCTTCCGGGCCATCAGCGGAATCTCGAGGCTGCCGGGCACCGAGAAGAGCTCGACGTCGCCGGCCGTGTAGCCGTGCTTCGCCAGCTCGGCCATGAATGCCGTCCGGCAGTGGTCGGTGATGTTGGTGTGCCACGAGGCCTGGACGTAGGCGATGGGCTTCAGGGCCATGGGGTTCCTCCGTGTCTCGAGTGTGGCGCGTAGTGTAGACCGCCGTGCGGTCGGTATCCAGCGGGGCGTCGGCGCCCCCGGCGCGCGCCTTGACGAGTGCGGGCCTGGCGGGGCAGTATCGGCCCGACTCGCGTGCTGCCCGACAACCTCGGCTACCTGTTCGACACGGCGCTCGCCCTCAGTCCGTCCAAGCCGGCGGTGCTCCAGGGCGAGACCGTCCT
>DATHSW010000137.1:0-5107 GCA_035463855.1 Candidatus Deferrimicrobiaceae bacterium
GGCGAAGATCGCGGTGCACCGGGGCGGCGCGCCCACCATGACGCCCGACGGCCGGCCGATCCTCGGGCGCGTGCCCGGGCTCGACGGCCTCTACGTCGCCTCGGGCTGCTGCGTGGGCGGCCTCAGCCTGTCGCCGGCGGCCGGGCGGGCGCTCGCCGATCTCATCGTGGACGGCAAGAGCGATCCCGACCTGGCGCCGCTCTCGGTCGAGCGCTTCGCCGACGGCTACCGCGATCCCGTCACGCTCGAGTCCGCCTGCGCCGCCCAGTACGCGCGGCGCTACACCCACTGACCCCCAAGGAGATCGATCCGATGGCCAGAGTCGACTGGAGCTACCACCGCAACGGCTGAATGACCTGCGCCAAGACGCAAGGGTTCCTTGCCAGGCACAAGGTCGCGATCGCGGAGCAGGCCGACGCCAAGAAGGCCACCATCAAGGGCGCGGCCGCGCTCGACGTCCTCGACGGCGTCGACGAGCTGTACGTCGCCAAGGGCAAGAAGGTCGAGCACGTGGACCTCAAGCGCGCCAAGCCCGACCGCGCCACCCTCCTGCGCCTCCTCCTGGGGCCGACCGGCAACCTCCGCGCCCCCACGCTGCGCCGAGGCCGCACGCTGATCGTCGGCTTCGAAGAAGCAACCTACAAGAAGCTGCTCACGTAGCTGGGGGGGCGCGGCGGGCGAGGCGGCGGCCCTGCCAGAGCCAGACCGCGAGCGCGACGACGATCGCGGGGAGGAAGCCCCAGTAGGGCGCCGGGCGGCGGGGGTTGGGCAGCTTGAGCTCCTCGATCGTGTAGCCCGCGCTCACCCCGAGCTTGCGGGCCGGGCTGCCGAACTTCACGTTGGCGATCTGGACCTTCTCGCCCTGGGCGAGCGTCACGCCCGCGCTGCGGATCCGCTCGCGCCCGTCCGAGCCCGAGCCCATCGGCAGCGCGACGATTTTGCGGACGTCGTCCCCCTCGATCGACTCGCCCTTCACGCTCACGATGAGCAGCTCGTCGGGCTGCAGCCGGTCGGCGATCCGGTAGACGTCCCGGGCGGGGGCGCTCACGTACTTCGGGTGGAAGCGGTCGATCACCCAGTCGGGCCGGAAGAACAGGAAGGTGGCGATCAGCAGCAGCGCGATCTCGACCACGCGGCACCGGGTGCGGAACCAGGCCATGGTCGCGGCCGCGAAGAGCAGCGAGGCCACCGTGCCGCTCACCACGACCAGGATCACCTCCCACCACGTGGACACCCCGATGAACAGGAGCTGCGGGTTGAAGATGAAGACGAAGGGCAGCACCGCGGTGCGAAAGCTGTACCACGTCGCCTGCCAGCCGGTGGCGTTCGGATCCTCGCCCGAGATCGCGGCCGCCGCGTATGAGGCGAGGCCCACCGGCGGCGTCACGTCGGCCATGATGCCGAAGTAGAAGACGAAGAGGTGCACCGCGATGAGCGGGATGACCATCTCGGCCTGCGCGCCCAGCTCGACGATGACCGGCGCCATGATGGTGGCCACCAGGATGTAGTTCGCGGTCGTGGGAACCCCCGCCCCGATGAGCAGGCAGATCACCCCGGTGAAGATCAGCATGACCAGCACGTTGCCGGCGGAGACGTACTCGACGAACTCGGTCATCATGAAGCCCATGCCGGTCAGCGTCATGACGCCGACGATCAGCCCCGCGCTGGCGGTGGCGACCCCGATGCCGATCATGTTGCGCGCGCCCAGCACGAGCCCCCGCGCCAGCTCGCCCAGGCCGCGCCACGCCGCGGCGGCGAGCGCGCCCTGCCGGCGGAAGAGCGCGAGCAGCGGCGGCTGCACCACCACCATGGCCATCACGGTGACGGTGGCCCAGAAGGCGGAGAGGCCCGGGGAGAGCTCCTCGACCATCAGGCACCAGAGCAGCACGATCAGCGGGATCGTGAAGTGCAGCCCGGACCGCACGGTGGGCCACGGCTCCGGCAGGCGGATGATCGGGGCGGTCGGATCGTCGGGCGGCAGGTCGGGGTAGCGCGAGGAATAGGCGAGGAGCCCGAGGTAGGCGGCCCCGGCGAGCACCGCCAGCACCCACCCCGCCGCCGGGCCGAACAGCCACTGCACGCCGGTCACGACGTAGTAGAGCACCGCGAACGCGGCGAGCGTGCCCAGCCCGCCCAGCGCGGCCTCGATCAGCTGCACCCGCCGGCCGCGCTCGGCGGATCGCGGGATCGGCTGCAGATCGTACTTGAGCGCCTCCAGGTGCACCATGTAGAAGAGCGCCACGTACGAGATGATCGCGGGCAGCGCGGCGTGCTTGACGATCTCGGAGTACGGGATGCCCACGTACTCGACCATGAGGAACGCGGCGGCCCCCATCACCGGCGGCATGATCTGGCCGTTGATCGAGGAGGTGGCCTCGATGGCCCCCGCCTTCACCCCGGAATAGCCGGTGCGCTTCATCATGGGGATCGTGAAGATGCCGCCCGACACGACGTTGGAGACCGAGGAGCCGGAGACCAGCCCGTTGAGCGCGGAGGACACCACCGCCACCTTGGCGGGGCCGCCCCGCAGGTGGCCGAGGAACGCCACCGAGATCTGCATCATGTAGTTGCCCGCGCCCGCGATGTCGAGCAGGGTGCCGAAGAGCACGAAGAGGAAGATGAACTGCACCGACACCCCGAGCGCGACCCCGTACACCCCCTCGGTGGTCAGCCACATGTGCGACACCAGGCGCTGCAGGCTGGCGCCCTTGTGCTGGATCACCTCGGGCATGTACGGCCCCGAGAAGACGTAGAGGAGGAAGAGGCCGGTCGTGATCAGCATGCCCATGCCCATGGCCCGGCGGGTCGCCTCGAGCATGATCGCGATGCCGGTGATGCCCACTGCGAGGTCGAGCTGCGTCGGCGTGCCCGGCCGCTGGGCGATCTCGGCGTAGAAGAGGTACAGGTAGGAGCCGCAGAAGGCGCCCACCACCGCGAGCACCCAGTCGGTCAGGGGCACCGCCCGGCGGGACGAGGACTTGAAGGCGGGAAAGAGCGCGAAGGCAAGGAAGATCGCGACCGCGAGATGGATGGCGCGCGCCTCGGTGTCGTTGAAGAGGCCCAGCCGCAGCACGAACGGCAGGGGCGAGGCGTACCAGACCTGGAACAGCGACCAGCCGGCCGCGATCAGAGAGAGGAAGAGGCCGACCCGGCCGCCGGGATCCCGGCCGCCGAGGTCGGCCTCCTTGACGAGCTGCTCGAGCTGCTCGCTGCCGAGCGGCTTCTGCTGCTCCACCGAGCCGCCGCCCGCTACTTGAGCCAGCCCTTCTCCTTGTAGTAGCGGGCCGCGCCCTCGTGCAGCGGCGCCGACAGCCCGTCCTTGATCATCGCCTCCGGCTTCAGCACCGCGAGGGCCGGGTGGAGCTTCTTGAACTCGTCGAAGTTGTCGAAGACCGCCTTCACCACCGCGTAGATGGTGTCGGCCGGCACCTTCGACGACGAGACGAAGGTGGCGAGGACGCCGTAGGTCTTCGTCTCCTGCGGGTTGGCCGGGTAGAGGCCGCCCGGGATGGTGGCGTAGGCGTAGTACGGCTTCTCCTTCACCAGCTTGTCGATGGCGGGGCCGGTGAGCGACACCAGCTTGGCGCCGCAGGTCGTGGTCGGGTCCTGGATGTTGGCGGAGGGGTGGCCCACCGCGTAGAAGAACCCGTCGATCTTGCCGTCGCAGAGGGCGGGGCCGTGCTCGTCGGCCTTCAGCTCCGAGGCGAGGCCGAAGTACCCGAGGTTGGCGCCCATCGCGGCCAGCAGCTCCTCCATCGAGGCGCGCGTGCCCGAGCCCGGGTTGCCGACGTTGAAGCGCTTGCCCTTGAAGTCGGCGAAGCCCTTGGCGGCCATCTCCTTGCGGGCCACCACCGTGAACGGCTCGGGATGCAGCGAGAACACCGCCCGCATCTCGCTGAACGCGCCGTCCTTGAACTGGTTGAGGCCCTTGGCCGCGTTGAAGTGGACGTCGGACTGGGCCACGCCCATGTCCAGCTCGCCCGCCTTGATGGTGTTGATGTTGAAGACGGACCCGCCGGTGGACTCCACCGAGCAGCGGATGCCGTGGGTCTTGCGGTCCTTGTTGACCAGCCGGCAGATCGCGCCGCCCGCCGCGTAGTACACGCCGGTGACGCCGCCGGTGCCGATCGTGATGAAGCGCTGCTGGGCCGCGGCGAGCGAGGGGCCGCTCAGGACGCCGCTCAGCGCGAGCGCCAGCGTGAGGTAAAGGAATCGTGCCGCCATCGATGATCCTCCTCTATCGGGGTGTGGAACGGAACGCCGCGAGTGTAGCAGAAGGCCCCTCACCCTGCCCTCTCCCCTGAGGGGAGAGGGTGGCGGGGGATTAGCCCTTGACGCTGCCGGCGGTGAGGCCTTCCACCATGTACTTCTGGAGATAGATGTAGGCCGCGATGACCGGGAGCGTGGTGAGCACCGCGCCGGCCATGAGAAAGCCCCAGCCGTAGACGTCGCCGGTGATGAAGGTGGAGAGGCCCACCGGCAGCGTGCGCAGCTTCACGTTGGTGATGAAGACCAGGGCGTAGAGGAACTCGTTCCACGCCTGGGTGAAGGCGTAGAGCCCGCTCGCGAGCAGCCCGGGCGCGGCCAGGGGCAGGATCACGCGGCGGAAGGCCCCGAAGCGCGTGGCCCCGTCGATCATCGCGGACTCCTCCAGCTCCACCGGGATCGACTCGAAGTACCCCATCAGGAGCCAGGTCACGAACGGCACCGTGAAGGACGGGTATGCCGCGATCAGGCCGGTGAGGCTGTCGGCCATGCCCAGGTTGCGGATCTGGGCGTAGAGCGGGATGAACAGGATGGACGGCGGGACGAGATACGTGATCAGCACGGTGCTGGCCATGAACGCGCGGCCCAGGAACTTGAGCCGGGCCAGCGCGTAGGCGCCGAGGGTGCCGATCGCGGTGGCCAGGAACGTGCTCGACACCGACACGATGATGCTGTTCCGGTACCAGCTCACGAACTCGGTCTTGGCGAGCAGGTGGTCGTAGTTCTCGGTCACGAACGGGCTCGGCCAGAACATCGAGACCAGGCTGCGCATCTGGGTCTCGCCCTTGAAGGACGTGACGATCATCCAGTAGAACGGGAAGATCACGAGCAGCAGGAAGGT
>DATHSW010000138.1:0-4362 GCA_035463855.1 Candidatus Deferrimicrobiaceae bacterium
ACCGGCTCTACGCCGAAGGGGCGACGCAGCCCCGGGTGATGGCGCTGGCCGTGCATCCGTACATCTCCGGCGTCCCGCATCGGATCAAGTACTTCGAGGCGGTGTACGACTACATGCGCAAGAGGCCCGGCGTGTGGCTCACCACCGGTGAGGAGATCTACGAGTGGTACCGGCGCGGGGGCAAGTGAGGACCGCCGCGAGCCAGCGTCCATGACCCGTGTCCAGGTGGCAGTCTCGCTGACTGCGTTCGGCTTCGCCCCGCGTCCCGCCACCGCGCTCGTGATCGAGCAGTCCACCGGCGAGCGGGTGGGCCGTGCCTTCGCCGGGCTCGGCCTCTTCTGGGCCCTGGCGCTCGGCGGCCTCTTCATCCCGGTGGCGCACTTCGTCCTGGTGCCGATCTTCCTCACCGCCGGCGTCGTCCTGGCCGTCAAGCGCTCGCGGGAGGACCGGCGATTGGCCGAGGTGCGCGGGCCGTGCCCACGCTGCGGCGCCCAGCAGGTCTTCAAGGCGGGCGGCCGCTTCGAGCCGGGCCGGAGCCTCGACTGCCCCGCCTGCCACGGCACCTTCGCCCTCGCCGTCGCCGGGGCCACCCCGTGAGCGCGCGCTGGGCGATGCTGCTGGTGATCTTCTTCACCCGCACCTCGCTCGGCTTCCAGTTCCAGTCCATCGCGGCGCTCAGCCCCTTCCTGATCACCGCCTTCGACCTCACCTGGGCGCAGGTCGGTCTGCTGATGGGCCTTTTCATGCTGCCGGGGGTGGTCTTCGCGCTGCCGGGCGGCCTGCTCGGGCAGCGCTTCGGCAGCCTGCGCGTCACCGTCGCCGGTCTCGCGCTCCTGGTGCTGGGCGGCATGCTCGTCTCCTACGCGGGCGGGGCGGGCAGCGCCGCCCTCGGGCGCGCGGTGGCCGGCACCGGCGGGGTGCTGGTCAACATCATGCTGGCGCGCATGGTGGCGGAGTGGTTCCGCGGGCGCGAGCTGCAGACCGCGATGGGCCTGATGCTGGCCGCGTGGCCGTTCGGCATGGCGCTGGCCCTCATGATGCTGGGGCCGCTCGCGCTGCTCGCCTCCTGGCGCGTGGCCGAGTACGCGGCCGTGGTGGCCGCCGGCCTCGCGCTGGGCCTCGTCGGGCTCGTCTACCGGGATCCGCCCGGGGCGGGCGCCGAGGCCGCGCGCCTGCGGCTCAACGTGCCGCCGCGGGTGTGGGCGCTCGCGGTCAGCGCCGGCATCGGCTGGGCGCTGCTCAACGCCAGCATCATCGTGGTGGCGAGCTTCGCGCCGAGCTTCCTCATGTCGCGCGGGGCCTCGGTGAGCGAGGCGGGACTGATCACCGGCGCCGCGCTCTGGATCAGCATCATGTCGGTGCCGCTGGGCGGGCTGGTGGCGGATCGCGTGAACCGGCCGCGGCTGCTGATCGCGGCCGGCTGCCTGGCCGCCGCGGTCAGCATGGTCTGCATCGCGCGCGCGCCCCTGCCGACCCTGTGGATGATGGTGACCGCCATCCTGCTCGGCCTGCCGCCCAGCATCATGATGGCGCTCCTGCCCCGCGCGGTCGGCGCCGAGCACCTGGCCACCGCGCTCGGGATCTTCTACGCGCTCTTCTATCTCGGCATGGCCGTCTCGCAGTCCCTGGCCGGGCTGCTGCGGGACCTCACCGGCGACCCGGGGATGCCCTTACTGTTTGCGGCGGCGCTGATGGTCCTCACGGTGCCCGCCGTCGCGCTCTTCTGGCGCATCGAGGGGCGGCCCGACCGGGGCGACGCCCAGGTGTAGACTGGCCGCGATGCGCGAGCCGGGCGAGATCCTCCTCGTGGCCTGCTACGAGCTGGGGCACCAGCCGCTGGCGGTGGCCTGGCCGGCCGCCTTCCTGGAGCGCGCCGGCTACCGGCCGGCGCTGCTGGACGTCTCGGTGGAGCCGGTGGACCCGGAGAAGCTCGCGCGGGCCCGGGTCATCGCGATCTCGGTGCCGATGCACACCGCGCTGCGCCTGGGCCTCGAGGTCGCCGCGCGCGCCCGCGCGGTGAACCCGGGCGCGCACCTCTGCTTCTTCGGCCTCTACGCGACGCTCAACGCCGACTACCTCTTCGCCCACGGCGGCGACAGCGTCATCGGCGGCGAGGCGGAGACGCCGCTGCTCGCGCTGGTGGCGGCGCTCGAGCGCGGCGACGCGGGCCCGCTGCCCGCGGTGGCGCGCCCGGGCCAGCCGGCGGCGCCGCATCTCAAGCGCCTGGACTTCCCGGTGCCGAGCCGCGCGGGGCTGCCCTCCATCAAGAAGTACGCGCACGTCGAGCGCGACGGGCGCATGGAGCTGGCCGCCTACGCGGAGGCCAGCCGCGGGTGCCTGCATCACTGCCGGCACTGCCCGATCCCGCCGGTCTACGGCGGGCGCTTCTTCGCGGTGCCGCGCGAGATCGTGCTGGCCGACGTCCGCCAGCAGATCGAGGCGGGCGCCCGCCACGTGACGTTCGGCGATCCGGACTTCCTCAACGGCCCCACGCACGCGCTCGCGGTGGCGCGCGCGCTCCACGCCGAGTGGCCCGACGTCACCTTCGACGTCACCGCGAAGATCGAGCACCTGCTGCGCCACCGCGCGCGCCTGCCCGAGCTGGCGCGGGCCGGCTGCCTCTTCATCGTCTCCGCGGCGGAGTCGCTGAGCGACACCGTGCTCGCGCACCTCGAGAAGGGCCACACGCGGGCCGACATCCTGACCGCGCTCGCCGCCACGCGCGAGGCCGGCATCACGCTCCGGCCGACCTGGGTGGCCTTCACGCCGTGGACCACGCTGGACGACCACCGCGCGTGGCTCGACTTCCTCGACGCCGAGGAGCTGATCGACCACGTGGACCCGGTGCAGTACGGCCTGCGCCTGCTGGTGCCGCCGGGCTCGCTGCTGCTCGAGACCCCTGCGCTGCGGCCACACCTGGGGCCGCTCGAGCAGGCCACGCTCTCGTATCACTGGACGCATCCGGACCCGCGCATGGACGCGCTGCAGGCCGAGACGGCGAAGGTGGTCGCCCAGGCGGTGGAGATGAAGGCCGACGCGCCCGCCATCTTCGACCGCGTGCGCGCGATGGCCGCGGCGGTGGCCGGCGCGGCGGCGCCCATCCCGGTGGCGGGCCGCATGGCCAAGGGCCGCAAGCGCCCGCCGCGCCTCACCGAGGCGTGGTTCTGCTGAGCGGAGCCCACCCAGGGCCAGTTGGCCCTGACGACAGGGAATCTCCTTTAACCTCTCGCCGGGTTAGCGACCGGGGGCCGCCTGCCTGCTCTTCGCGCGCGGAGCGCGGCACGTCACGGCTGCGCGTCCGGCGCGCTGGCCATGGGCCGTGCCGCGAACCATGCCGCGATGGCCGAGCCCGCGACCGCGACACAGGCGGCCCAAATAGTCCTCGGCCTCCTGCGCTTGACCTCTTTGTCTCCCCGAGATACCTTCGGCCCACCTCTCCGAGATTTCATAGAGGTAACCGTTAAGAGGAGAAGAGCGTATGAAGGAACTCGTGTTCGCATTGCAATTCAAAGGGAAGGCACATCCGGTCGAGGGGGTCGAGGGGAAGCTTGCCGCTAAGACGACCGCGGCCGGCCAGGTCCTGCGCACAGCACTGACCGCAAAGGGGGTACAGGCCAAGGCGGAATCGAGACCGGGCCCCCGTGCCACCTTTGAGTCGGAGGTACAGATGACCGGCGCCGGGACCTTCATTGAGAGCGGGCGCATCAACTATGGTAAGGCTGGCGGGGTGACGTTCAAGACGGCGGGCCATGGAGTGCTTGGGGCAAGCGGGGTGGACGGCCTTCAGCGGGGCGCGGTCATCTGGGAAGTCACCGAAGGGCGCGGCCAGTTCGCAGGGGCCACGGGGCTCGTTACCTCCAACTTCACGGTCGGGTCGAAGGGTGAGGTCGTGGACAACCACTACGTTCGCCTATTCCTTCCCGCGTGACAGGCTGCCGAACGGAGTTGGTTCTCAACCTCAAGACCCCGAAGGCCCTCGGGCTAACGATCCCGCAGGCACTCCCGCAACGGGCAGCGGGGAGGAGACAAAAGCGTGGGAGATAGTGAGGCGAATATCAACGGACTCTTGAGCCGGCTGCTCGACGCGTTCAATCGTCACGACCTTGATGCCATCATGGGACTGTTCGCTGAGGACGCGACACTCGATATGCCCCGGGGGCCGCATCCCTGGGGGCAACGGTTCGTCGGTAAAGCTCAGGTTCGGGAAGCTCTTGCCGGTCGGTTCAAGGGCCTCCCTGACGTGCACTATGGAGAAAGTCGCCACTTCGTAAGCGGCAACATGGGATTCTCGGAGTGGACGGTGACGGGGACCACGCCTGTTGGCGTTCGGGTCGAGGTCCGAGGAACGGACCACTACCAATT
>DATHSW010000139.1:0-5801 GCA_035463855.1 Candidatus Deferrimicrobiaceae bacterium
CCCGTGCCCCCTAAGGGTGCGTGAGTAAAGGTGGGATGGCCCTTATAACCTAGCAGGAAATCAATCTTAAACCAAATCACTCCCCCTCGACTCGTCGGGTAGAATGGCCAGCATATGCAGCAGATGTTGACCCGCCGGCAGCTACTGGCCGCCCTCCCGCTGGGGCTGCTCCTCGGTCGCCGCCCTGCCCATGCTCGCGAGGACGGCCGGTCCGTCTTTGGCTACCAGCTAGATCTATCTGTGTTATTTAGCGTTTTGACCTTTTCTCTGTCGGGAACGGTGGTTCAGGAGATCGATCGCCGAGCGGGGAAATACCGGGTGGTCATGGAGGGCGAGGGGACGGCGATCACCACCCACACGGAGGCTACCGGCATCATCCGGGACGGCCGGTTCAAGCCGGTGGAGACACGGGCGATCCATCACTTCAGGGGCCGCCAGAACACCGCGGTGACCACCTACGATTACGCCCGCCAGCGGGCCGAGATCCACGCGGTCACCCATACCCTGATGCTGGGCCGTCGTCGCCAGGTGGATGACGTCCTGGCCCTAACCCCCGGGCGCCACGTGGACGACTTGATCTCGGCCGAGCTCAACTTCGCCGAGAACGCGCTCGAGCGGGATGCGGACGGCACCTATCACACCTGGGTCGTCCGCCGGGTCCGCGCCCCCAATGAAGGCCCGGACGACGTCGCGGCGGGCCCCTACCGCGCGGAGATGGTCCCGCTGCGCTTCCGGCCCAACCCCGACCCCGCCACCGGGCGGCTCACGGCCATGGTCGACATCACCCGCTTCTCGTCCTGGGCCCGGCCCGATCAGCCCGCGCGTGTCATCTTCGCGCTGAACCGCCAGCTCGAATCCGTCCAGTCCGTGCTCCTGTATGGCACCACCCTCACGGTGCGCGTGACGGGCACGGTGTGAGCGGGTCCGAGCGCCGTCACGATCTGGTCGGACTGGGCGAGGTGATGCTGCGGCTGGCGGCCCGCCCGCCGCAGCGGCTCGAGCAGGCCCAGGACCTGGATGTGCAGATCGGCGGGACCGAGGCCAACGTCGCGGCCGCCTGCGCGCGACTCGGCCTGCGTACGGCCGTCATCTCGGCGCTGCCGTCCGAGCACGCCTGGGGCGATCGCACGGTCCGCGAGCTGATGGGCCACGGCGTCGACTGCCGCGGGGTCCTGCGCCGCCCCGGGCAGCGCATGGGCCTCTACTTCATCGAGTACGGCATGGCCCCGCGTCCGGTGCGCGTGCTCTACGATCGGCGCGACTCGGCGTTCAGCCGCCTGGTGGCCGACGACGTGGACTGGACGCTCGTGCGGAGCGCCCGGCTCGTGCATCTCACCGGCGTGACCGCCGCGCTGGGGGACGGCATCCGGGACGTGGTGCGCCGCGCGATCGACGAGGCGGGCGCCGCGGGCGTGCCGGTGTCCTTTGACGTGAACTACCGCTCGCGACTCTGGACCCCGAAGGAGGCGCGCGACTTCCTCGACGAGATCCTCCCGCGCCTCGGCTACCTGTTCATCGGCGCGGACGACGCGGCCACCGTGTTCGAGCTCGAGGGCGCGCCCGAGCGCGTGCTGGAGGGTCTGCGCCGGCTGGCCCCGTCGGCCGCCATCGCGCTCACCCTGGGGGAGGCCGGCTCGGCGGTGCTCACGGCCCAGGGCGTCCATCGTCCCTCGAAGCGCTACACGGTCACCGTGGTGGACCGCGTGGGCGCGGGTGATGCGTACGCCGCGGGCTTCCTCTGGGCCACCCTGATCGGGCGCGGAGCCCAGGAGGCGGTCGACGCCGCCACCGCGCTGGCCGCGCTCAAGTGCACCGTCTGGGGCGACGTGCCGATGGTGAGCCGGGCCGAGCTCGAAGAGCTGCTGGCCACCGACAGCACCGAGATCCGGCGGTAGCGAGGCGGCCGTGTCGCGCTCCGCCGTCCTCGTGCACAACCCTGGCTCCGGCCAGCGTCGCAATCGCTTCGAGTCGGTCACCTGCATGGTGGATGCCCTGCGCCTGCGCGGGATCACGGTCACGCCGCAGGTCACCACCGGCCCCGCCGACGCCACCCGGCTCACCACGGCGGCGGTGGAGGCGCGCGTGGACCTGGTCATCGTCCACGGCGGCGACGGTACCGTCAACGAGGCCATGCAGGCGCTGGTCGGCACGTCCACCCCACTCGCGGTCTGGCCCGGCGGCACCTCGAACGTGCTGGCCCGGGAGATCGGGCTGCCCGGCAGCCTCGAGCTCGCCGCCGACGTCATTGCCGGTGAGCGGCGGCGGCGCGTGTCGGTGGGCCGGGCGGGCGAGCGCTATTTCCTGCTCATGGCGGGCGTGGGCCTCGACGCCGACATCGTGCGCGCCGTCCATCCCGGGCTCAAGCGGCTGACCGGCGAGGGCGCCTACTGGATGGCCGGTCTCAAGCAGCTCACCGACTGGCACCCGGTGCCCTTCCTGCTGGAGACGGAGGCCGGCCAGCACAGCGCCACCTTTGCGGTGGTCGCCAACGCGGCGTCCTACGGCGGCGGGCTGCGCTTCGCCCCGGACGCTTCGATGGACGACGACGTGCTCGACGTCTGCCTCTTCGATTCCACCCAGCGCCATCGCTTCGCCCGCTACCTGGCCGCGGCCTTCACCGGCTCTCACCTGGGCATGCCCGGCGTGACCTATCTCAAGACCCGCCGCGCGGTCGTCCACGGCGACGGCAGCCGCTTCGTGCAGGTGGACGGCGAGCTGCTCGGCCCGCTGCCCGTCAGCTTCGAGTGCGTGCCCGACGCGCTCTCACTGGTGGTTCCCTAGGATGGTATAGTTCGCGCTGATGGCGGAAGCGGCGCGGGGCGCCGAGCGCATCCTCGAGGGGCTGAACGCGCCCCAGGCGGCCGCGGTCACCCACGAGACGGGCCCGCTGCTGATCATCGCGGGCGCGGGCACCGGCAAGACCACCGTCATCACCCGGCGCATCGCCTACCTCATCGCCACCCGGCGCGCCCGGCCCTCCGAGATCCTCGCGCTGACGTTCACCGACAAGGCGGCGGCCGAGATGGAGGAGCGCGTGGACACCCTCGTGCCCTACGGCTACGCCGACGTGAACATCGCCACCTTCCACGCGTTCGGCGACCGCCTGATCAAGGAGAACGCGCTCGAGCTGGGGCTCACCCCCGACTTCCGGGTGCTCACCCGCGCCGAGCAGATCATCTTCCTCCGCGACCACCTCTTCGAGTTCCCGCTGAAGCACTACCGCCCGCTCGGCGACCCCACGCGGCACCTGCAGGCCATCCTCGGCCAGTTCAGCCGGCTGAAGGACGAAGACGTGGGGCCGGACGAGTACCTGTCCCATGGCGAGGCGTTGCTCGCCGCCGCCGTCGACGACGAATCGCGCCTCGCCGCCGAGCAGCACCTGGAGCTCGCGCGGACCTACGCCCAGTACCAGACGCTGATGGCCCGCCTCGGCCAGATCGACTTCGGCGACCAGATCATCGAGGCGCTGCGCCTCTTCCGCACCCGCGCCCACGTGCTGCGGCGCTACCAGGAGCGCTTCCGGTACATCCTGGTGGACGAGTTCCAGGACACGAACTACGCCCAGTTCGAGCTGGTCAAGCTGCTGGCCGCCCGCCACCGCAACGTGGCGGTGGTGGGGGACGACGACCAGGCCATCTTCCGCTTTCGCGGGGCCTCGATGAGCAACATCCTCGACTTCGACCGCACCTATCCCGACGCCCGCCAGGTCGTGCTGCAGGAGAACCACCGCTCGCCCCAGGCGGTGCTGGACGCCGCCTACCGGCTCATCCAGCACAACAACCCCGACCGGCTCGAGGTCGCGCAGAAGATCGACAAGCGGCTGATCTCCATCGTCGGCGTGGGAGAGGCGCCGCGGCACCTGCCCTTCGACACCGTTTCCACCGAGTCCGACCACCTCGCCGAGCTGATCCGGGAGGAGCACGAGCGCGGCCGCCCCTATCGCGACTTCGCGGTGCTGGTGCGCGCCAACAACGACGCCGACCACTACCTGCGGGCGCTCAACATGCGCGGCATCCCGTGGACCTTCTCGGGCAACGCCGGCCTCTACGGGCGGCCCGAGGTCCGCCTGCTCATCGCCTTCCTCCGGAGCGTGGTCTATACCGACGATTCGATCAGCCTCCACTACCTGGCGTCGTCCGACGTCTACCAGGTGCCGATCGTGGACCTGACGAACTGCGCGACGTACGGGAACCGGAAGAATCGGCACCTCTTCGAGGTGCTGGGCGAGGTTCCGTCGGACCTGCCGGTCAGCGACGAGGGCCGGCTCGCGGTCGCCCGGCTGGTCGCGGATCTCCGCCGTTACATGGAGCTGGCCCGCGAGCATCCGACCGGCGAGGTGCTCTATCAGTTCCTGGTGGAATCCGGGCTCATGACCCGGTACGCCAAGGCGCCCGCCGAGCTCGAGCAGGAGGTGCAGAACGTCAGCAAGTTCTTCACCCGGGTCAAGGACGCCGCGCGGGTGCTCAAGTACGACAACGTGCGCGAGTTCGTGAACCATCTGGACGCGTTGATGGACGCGGGCGACGACCCGGCGGTGGCCGAGGCCGACACCGAGACCCCGGCGGTGCACGTGCTCACCGTGCACAAGTCCAAGGGGCTCGAGTGGCCGATCGTGTTCATGGTGGACTGCGTGCAGAACAAGTTCCCGTCCACCCGGCGGTCCGAGCCCATCGAGATCCCCCCCGGCCTCATCAAGGACACGCTGCCCACCGGCGACTTCCACGAGCAGGAGGAGCGGCGTCTCTTCTACGTGGGCATGACGCGCGCCAAGGAGCGACTCTACCTCACCAGCGCGGAGGACATGGGCGGCAAGCGCAAGTGGAAGGTGAGCCAGTTCGTGCTGGAGGCGCTCGACCTCCCGAAGGACGCCGCGCGCCCCTTCCGGGCCCACGCCATCGAGGAGCTGAGGCGGCAAGCCCCGCTCCCGGAGTCGGCGGGCCTCGGGCTCACCCCGATCCCGGACGAGGAGGCGCTCGCGGTGAGCCACCGGCAGGTGGACGACTACCAGACCTGCCCGCTCAAGTACCAGTACATCCACATCCTGCGCATCCCGCTGCGCCAGCACCATTCGGTCGTCTACGGCAACGCGCTCCACAAGGCGGTCGAGTTCTACCTGCGGCGCCGGGCCGCCGGCAACTACACCTCGCTCGAGGACTTCCTCCTCGCCTTCGACAACGTGTGGCGCAACGAAGGCTTCCTGACCCGCGAGCACGAGGAGCAGCGCAAGCGGGCGGGGGTCGCGGCGCTGACGCGCTTCTACCACGAGGAAGAAGCCTCGGGGCAGAAGCCCACCGACGTGGAGCGGGAGTTCGGCTTCAACCTCGGGCTCGACCGGGTGCGCGGGCGGTTCGACCGCGTGGACGAGACGCCGGAGGGCTCGGTGATCGTGGACTACAAGTCGAGCGACGTCACCGACCAGAAGAAGGCCGATCAGCGCGCGCGGGAGAGTCTCCAGCTTCAGATCTACGCGCTCGCGCAGCGCGAGATGACGGGCCGTCTGCCCGCCCGGGTGGAGCTGCGCTTCCTCGAGTCCGGTCTAGTCGGGCGCCACGAGCCCACCGACCTGGATCTCGAGCGAGCCCGTCAGGCCATCGCGGAGGCCGCCCGCGGGATCCGGCGGCGGCGGTTCGAGGCGACCCCCGAGTACCAGGCATGCCGCTACTGTCCCTACAACCGGATCTGTCCCAGCACCGCCACCCAGGAGTGACCATCATGAAGCTCGAGGCCAACGGGATCGAGATCAACTACGAGATCGAGGGCGACGGCCCGGTGGTGACGTTCGGCCACTCGCTCGCCTGCAA